>JAPLCN010000131.1 GCA_026392215.1 Actinomycetota bacterium
TAATAATTATCAGTAAATTTTTTCAGATTAAGAAGATCAAAAAAACTATAGTAAAAAAGTGAGTTATAAATATTGTATTGTTGGTTTCCCGACTTCTGCACTTTTAACTTTTAAATGACATTCTTAATTTTTGAGTTGACTTTCTCTGTAAAATAGTAGTATCAAAAAGTATGGTTTCTTTTTTTACTTTTTTATTAGTTATACTTTCAATTAATATTTTGGCAGCAGTATTTCCCATTTGTTCAAAAGGTATTGAAATTGTGCTAAGTTTAGGATTTGAATGTTCTGATATATCCAAATTGCCAAAACCCAAAATTGACAAATCTCCGGGTATTACTAGATTATTTCTTTGAAAGGCATCCAAAGCGCCCAAAGCTATGTAATCAGTCTTACAAATAAGTGCCGTCATATCGATTTTATTATTAGTTTTTAAATAATTATTTATCATATCATAGGATTCTTTGTGGCTATCCTGCATTATCCCTTTTTTCAGGAATATATTTTTACTATCCGGTCTTATTTTATTATTTTCCAATCCTTTAATATAGCCATTATACTTGTCTATTGAAATTTTATCCTGGTCATCTACCCCCCCAATATAACCTATCTTTTCGTGGCCTAAATCTAATAAAAAATTTACTGCTTCAATTATTGCTTTTTTATTATCTACTAAAATCTTAGGATATCCTGAATCTTCTACAGGCCTGCGAACTAAAACAACCGGTAAATCCCGAACATTTGCTTTTATTATATGTTTTATATCTTTAGTTCCTCCTATGAACAGCAGGCCATCAACAAAAAGCGTGTTTAACCTTTCAATCTGGTTTGTTTCCACATTATCATCAAAATATGTGCTGCTTATTATTAATATGTAATCTTCCCTGGCAGTTTCCTCTTCTATTCCTTTTAAAATTTTTGTATAAATGTAATTATTTATATCAGGCAGGATTACTCCCAATATTCTGGTTGTTTTTTTACTTAAACTTCTTGCAATGATATTAGGCTTATAATTATTATCTTTTATGATTTTTAAAATTTTTTGTCTTGTTTCTTCCTTAACATATCTTTCACCTGAAAGAGCATGCGACACTGTAGTTATTGAAACTCCGGCCATTCTTGCAATGTCCTTTATGGTTACAGGGGAATTTTTGTTTTTAGATTTATTCTTTGAGTCTTTGTCCATTTATTACGGCCTTGGTTAATCTTTAACTTAAATTATGCAAAATTTAATTTGATTATGTTTATGATTTAAAATTCCTGGACCTCTTTGATGGGCTCTTTGATTGCATTTAACCCTGCAATATGTCAGGCAATGCTCCTCTAAAATTTTGGAAATAAATGATAACTAAGACTACAATTGCTATAACAATTATTGAACCTGAAATTATAAGAATATTTTTTTTATAATGCATATATTCCTATTTATTTTCCCATTAAGTTTTTAAACTATGCTCTAGTGAAGTTCTGAATATAATTGTATAAACTGTAAAATATCACTTTTAGTTATTATGCCTTTGAGTTTTTTACCAGATAAAACAACAAGATGATTCAAATTATTTTTACTCATTTGTTTTATAGCCTCATTTGCCTCTGCTTCACTGTTTATAATTTCATTTTCTTTAACTTCCTCAGTAATATCTATTGCCCTTGTTGAATCCCATTCCTCTCTCGGAATGGTTTTAATATCATGAATTGAAATAAAACCTATTAATTTCCTGTTATCCGGATCATCTACGACCGGGAACATTCCAAATTTATATTTCATAAAATAATTGTTTACAAGATCTCCTATTGTAATATTATTTTGTACTGCTACTACATTTTCATTCATTATGTCCTTTACCTTAAAGCCTTTAATCGAAGTATCAAATATGAGTTGTCTGTAGCTCAAATAAGCAGAAGATTGCAAAAACCAGCCAATAAAAGCCAGCCAGATTCCATTTAAAAAATTATTTGTAAAAATGAAATAAATGCCCACCGCAATCATTAAAAAACCTATAACCCTGCCAACTGTCGATGCTATTAAAGTTGCTTTCTTAAGATTATTGGTAACTTTCCATATTATCGATCTTAGCACCCTTCCGCCATCGAGAGGATATCCTGGCAGGAGATTAAAAATTCCTAAAATTAAATTTATCAATGTCAGATATCCTGCTGATATGTGTATTGCAGGTATTTGTTTCGTTAAAAACCAGATAATAGCAAAAATTCCCGAAAGTACAAAACTTGAAATTGGACCAGCTATAGACATTAATAATTCTGTAATTGGTTTATCAGGCTCTTTTTCTATTTCCGACATGCCTCCAAATATAAAAAGAGAAATTCTACCCACCTGGATACCATTTTTTTTAGCAACAAGCGAATGGCTTACTTCATGAAATAAAATAGAAAAGAAAAAAAGCAAAACTGTTACTATTGTAATTATTGCAAGAAAACCCTTATTTAAACCCGGCAAAAAGGCAGGAAAATAACTGAAGCCAAAATAATATACAAGAAGCGCAAATATAATAAACCAGCTGTAATCAAGCCTTATCTCAATTCCAAATACTTTAAATAATTTTATTGAAGATTTCAACATTTTAACCTCGTATATTTTTCAATTTTTTAATAAAAAAAGTTTTCACGAAATATATAAAAATCTTTCATTTTTTTAAAAAAGAAGTTTTTATATCCAATTTCAACAATAATTGATCTTCTTTTAAAGTTTCCATTTTACTTCTCCATTATTAAATAAATAAAAATATTAAACGGTTTGTATCTGTTCCGAATATTAAATCTTTTAAGGAAACCGGATTTATAAACATAATACAAAACGATTTGCATGATTAAGGATAAAATAAATACAATGAAATTGCAACAAAAAAATTAAGAAAAATCCATTGTTTTGCCCAACAATTCTCTTTCTGTGTTTAAGTTAAGCAATCCGTTTAACTCTTTTTAATTATGTCAGTAAAAATAATATCGTATATTTTATCAATATCTACACTATTTCTTACAATACGGGCAAGTTTATCATACTGGGATTCTTTGAATGATTTATAGTCAAAAATTTCTGTTAGAATATTTTTTGAACCTTTATTTATTTTAAGAACGTTTAAGATATTCATCAGGAATTCTGGTGTATCAAAAATTCCATGTATATAAGTTCCAAATATTCTGCCGCCCAAACTCATATAACCATCAATCTCTTCAGATTCTTTCCCTAAACGTGAATTTATTTTAATAAAAGGTTTGACAGTTCCGATTGGTTTTGAAATTCCCATGTGTATTTCGTATCCTTCAATACGTGTATTACTCAAATCATGCAGTATAGTATTTTCTAAATTTAAGACCTCTGCATTTACTCTTGTAGTTACTTTGTTAGAGAGAAATCTTGTAGTTATATCCAAAAGCCCAAGTCCATCGACCTCAATTAAATTTGACTCAATTTTGTCAGGATCAAATATCTTTTGCCCCAGCATTTGATAACCACCGCATATACCCATTATTACTCCGCCTGATTTATAATAATATTTTAACCAATCTTCAATACCTTCATTTCTTATGAACTTTAAATCGCTTATGGTATTTTTTGAACCTGGTATTATAACAAGGTCAGGTTTAAAATCTATTTTTTTATCAAAATAAAATAAATTAACATGCTTTTGATTTTCAAGTGGTGCAAAGTCTGTAAAGTTTGACATATAAGGCAGTTTAATTACTCCTATATTTATTTCTTTAGTATTGTTTAGTGAAGACCTGTTAAATCTTTCGGTTACGCTATCTTCGTCATCAATTGACAGACTAAAGTAAGGAACCACTCCAAGAACTGGGACATTAACCAAATTTTCAAGCATTTTTAAACCAGGCTTTAGGATTTCAACATCTCCACGAAATTTATTTATAATAATTCCCTTCACTCTTTTTCTCTCAATTTCATCAAGAAGCATTATTGTTCCATATATTGATGCAAATACTCCACCTTTATCTATATCACCTATTAAAATAACCGGGGCGTCTACCTGGTTTGCAATCCCCATATTCACAATATCTCTTTCCTTCAAGTTAATTTCAGCAGGGCTTCCCGCACCTTCAATAACTATAATATCGTTATCTGAAGAAAGTTTATTATATGACTGCATTACAATATTTAACAATGTGGGTTTATACTCATCATAACAAATAGCGGACATGTTCTTATATACTTTTCCTTTTATAATAATCTGGGCAGAACAGTCGGATTGAGGCTTAATTAATATGGGATTCATGTCAACGGACGGCTCCAGTCCAGACGCTTCTGCCTGTACAACCTGTGCTCTTCCCATCTCCCCTCCGTCTAAAGTTATATATGAATTAAGTGCCATATTTTGAGATTTAAATGGTGCAACCTTATATCCGTCCTGCTTGAAAATCCTGCAAAAAGCTGTTGCTATTATGCTTTTCCCAACAGTCGAAGCTGTACCCTGAAACATAATGTTTTTAGCTGCCATTTATCTATACCTATTTCTTTCTAATTAGTTCCTGGTGATTAATTTAAGTTTATTGTAAATTTTTTAAGTTTTATAAGCTCAAAATTTCATAATTTTTTAAACTTTAGTGAATTGTTCACTAGAAACTAATTAATAATAAAGTTCCTGATTTGCTTTTGTCTAACCAGTTAGTCTAACTTAAGTTATTTTAGTATGCAATGTGTCCATAGGAATGGGTTCTTTTTATACGAACAAAATACTTGAGTTAAATTAGCTCTTTTTAAATCCAGGAAACGAGCATTAACAGAAATATTAAATACTGATAAAAATTTTATTTTCAAGGAATCGTTGATATCTTTTAATTCTATTTTTTTTACGGGAGCACCTATTTTTGGTTTATTTGAAGAAACACCGTTATAATAATTTAACCCGCCAAGCTCTATTCCCAAAGCTCCTGCAAACGCGGCTTCCGGAATACCACTATTAGGGCTGGGATTTTTTTGCCTATCCCTTAATGAAATCCTGAAAGAGCTTCTCCAATTTTTTTTACATAAAAAAGCTGCAACTGGTACTAATATAATTGAAATTCTGGCAGGAATAAAATTAAGGCAGTCATCAATTCTTGCTGAAGCAGTCCCAAAATATTTATATTTTTCATTTTTGTATCCTACTGTGGAATCCAGCGTACTTGATGCTTTGTATGCAATTGCCAGTGGCGCATTGCCTATAAAAGCAAAGAATAAGGGCGATAATATTCCGTCAACTAAATTTTCAGAAATTGTTTCAATTGTTGCTCTGATGATTTCTTCCTGTGTTAAATTTTCAGTATCACGTCCAACAATCATTGAAAGGTTTTTTCTCGCCAGAACAATATCTCCATTTTTTAAACTATTTACAACTCGAAGAGATTCTACTCTTAAATCTCTGGCGGCTACTGAAGTATAAATAAAAATTCCGGCAATGATACCAGCAAGAAATATATTTATAAAATAAGCTCCAAGGATTATTAAAAATGTTAAGACAAAAGATATAAAAATAATAGATAAAGCAAAAAAAATACCTGCCATTCTTTCTTTTTTAAATCTTTTTCTAAAGAAAAGTTCGAACTTCAAAGCTAAAAACCCGATGCCTTTTACTGGATGCGGAAATTTTTCAGGATCGCCAAATATCAAATCGATTATAAATCCAAAAACTATTGTTCCTTCAAATATAAAAAAATATTGTAACAGGTTGTTAAGTTTCAAAAATTTGTTTAAGGCTATTGATTAATAAAATATTTTCATGCCTGTTTTTTATGGCAATTCTAAACCTCCAAAAAGCCATGGGTTTGGGAATTATCATTGGCCGTAATAATAGATTTCTTTTCATATGTTAGGTGAGACACAATTTTAGTCTCTATAGGTCCTAAAATCCTGAATGTATTATTAGATACCAATAGTGATATTATATAATAAATATACAGACATAGGTTACTCTTATTAGAGTTTTAAAATATACATACATAGGTTACTCAAAAGTTTATTACTCGGCTGGCCTCGTTGATTCTTAAGAACGGCCCATAGGTAATTTTGACAATGAGTGTACGATGTCTGTAAACAAATATTCATTAAGGTTACCTATGTCTGTATATTTTTGGGTGTATGATGTATATATATTTAACAATTATAGTCTAAGAATATAAAATATTTTAAAAAAACATGGATTTGTCCAGTTAACTATGGTTCACTCCACTTAAACATTTATTTTTTTTAAAATAATAATATTTACTAATATTTTGCATCTATTAAATTTAAATTAAGTTAATTATAAAAAATGGAAGCTTTATCTATTTTAAAAATCATATTAATAGTATTGGGTGCTATTATCGTTTGGTTAATTTTTATTAGAATACTTAGAAAATTTGTCCATTTCCCTGCCCCCTCCTTTATTGGTCGTTTCTTAGATACCAATCACAGGAGAAGATTGCAGCCTCCTGATAGAATAATACAGGCAAGTGGCATAAAAAAAGGAATGAAGGCACTGGAAATTGGATGTGGCAGCGGTGCATTTACTAATTTTATTGCAAGAGCCATAGGAAATGAAGGAAAAGTATATGCTCTGGATATACAACCTAAAATGCTTGAACAAATTAAGAATAAACTTGATAAAGTTGAAAACAAAGATATTAAAAATATTGAATTGGTACTTGCAAGTGCCTATGAGTTGCCATTTTCTGACAATTTTCTTGATTTAGTTTATATGGTATCTGTATTCCAGGAAATACCTGATAAAAATAAAACCTTAATGGAGATAAAAAGAGTATTAAAACCTGGTGGTATTTTATCTATATCAGAATTTTTTATAGACCCAGATTATCCATTAAGATCTACTACTATAAAACAGGGCAAGCAAGCTGGATTTAACAAAGAAATTGCTTTAGGAAACTTTTGGAATTATACAATAAAATTTTCCAAACCTTAGATTAATCTAGTCTAATTATTAATATTGTACCATAACCTTTTTTACAGCCCATAAAATCAGCAGCACTACAAATGCAGGGAAAAAGACAAAAAAACTTACAACTAAAGTTATAACCCAGGCTATAGTGCTCACAGTAATCCAATATTTTTTCTCTTCTGTTTTTTTACTTCATCCATTTTATAAACCTCATTTTCTTTTTATTCTTATTTTAATTTTAAAATCATTTCTTTTGAAATATAACCATTAACTTTTGGCCATCCTTTTTTTAATCAACAATTAGAATAAAAAAGATTAAAAAATATTCTAAATTGGAAATTTATTTAAACATAATATAAATGTTTATAATTGTTTATCGAAATTAAACTTTTTAAGCCTTGGCATTTTTATAAAATTTAACTAAATTTACCTTATTTCTTTACCTTGTTTCCAGCATCTTTTTAAAAATCAATTTTATAGTCTATAATTCTATAAGAAATGAGGAAATATTTAAAAAAAGGAGTCTGATGAAATCTGAAAATATAAATAAGATGAATTTCCCTGAAAATTTTATATTTGGAACTGCAACATCAGCCTTCCAGATAGAAGGTGGAGGAGAAACTGAATGGAATGGCCTTGTTGGTGAAGATGGCACACCCCTTGGAAATGCAATAGACCATTATGGAAGAATTAAGGATGATATAGAGTATATCCTATACCTGGGAAATGCATACAGGTTTTCAATGGACTGGTCAAAACTTCAGAAAGGTCCCTTCCAGCCGCTTGATAAAGATGCTTTGAAACATTATGAGAAAATTTTTAAAACTTTAAAAGATAATAATAAAAAAGTATTGCTTGTTTTAAATCATTTCTCAAATCCACTCTGGATGTATAAAATGGGATGCTGGACTAACCGCAGTTCCGTGAAATTTTACATGGATTATGCAAAAAAAATACTGGAAATATTCTCTGACTATATTAATATTATAAACACATTCAATGAACCAAACGCTTATGTAAATGTGGCTTATATATTCAAAGGTTTTCCACCTAAAAAATTCAACCCAATTTTACGAAACATGGCATTTTCCAATATGTCAAATGCCCACTGCCGGCTCTATGACTATATAAAGGAAAACTATCCAAAAATCTTAGTAGGAATTTCGCATGCACATATGATTGTGCAAGCTATGAATCCAAAGTCACCGGTCCAGAACTTCATAAAGAAATTTTTTGATTATATTGAACATGAACACATGCATGAGTATTTTACAAAAAAGGGTGAAAAAGTTGATTATATCGGCTTCAGTTACTATGGAAGAATACTTATTGATAAATTCCCATTGCTTGCTTACCAGAAGCGTGGAAGAAAAAGGCTTGATGAGCTTGGAATTACTCATGATGACATGTGGGAACTTTACCCTGAAGGAATCTATAGGCAAATTAAGTTCTTTCATGAAAAATATAACAAGCCAATCTTAATAACTGAAAACGGGACCTGCACAAATGACGATAATTTAAGAAAACAGAGTCTTTACAATCATTTAAAAAATGTAAAAAAAGCATGTGATGAAGGGGTGCCTGTTCTTGGTTATTTTCACTGGTCAACTTTCGATAATTTTGAGCTTGCTTATGGACCCTCAAGAAGATTTGGTCTAACATCTGTTGATTTCAAATCCCCGAAGCTTGAAAGAAAAATAAAGGAATCAGGCCATTATTATCATAAAATTGCAGAATCAAACCGCCTGATTGAACTGTAATTTAAATTTTCAGTTTTCTATATTTATAATGGTAAATTTCAGGTTGATGGCTGTTTTATAGATGTGACTGACAAAAGACATTCTTATTTCTTTCTTATTTCTTATAAATTTTATAAATTAAACAAATTTAAGTTTCAAAAATTTGTTTAAGGCTATTGATTAATAAAATATTTTCATGCCTGTTTTTTATGGCAATTCTAAAAAAATTGTTTCCCAAATTCCTGAAATTAGCACAATCTCTTATTAAAATTTTATAATCCCTGCCAAGCTTCTCTGCCAGTGCTCCTGATGTTAAGCTTTTATCCTTGATTTCAATTAAAATAAAGTTTGCATAAGATTTATATAATTTAAGCTGCTTTATTTTTTCAAGAGACTTTGATAAAAATTCTTTCTCCCTTTTAATAAGTTCCCTTGTTTGAGAAATATAATTAATGTCGCTTATGACTTCTTTCCCAACCATCTGAGCAAATAAATTAACCGGCCAGTCCGGCTGACAGACTTTTATTTTATTTATTAAGTTTTTGTTCCCTACAATGTAACCAAGACGAATTCCAGGAATTGCAAAAAATTTGGTTAAAGACCTGAATACCAGAGCATTGCTGTATTTTTGAATATTCTTTATTACAGATTTGTTTTTGATATCATCAACAAAATCAATAAATGCTTCATCAATAAAGATAAAGCAATCATTTTCCCTGCACTTTTTAATTAAAAATAAAATTTCTTCCTTGTCAAGCAATGAACCTGTTGGATTATTTGGATTGCAGAAAAAAAGCAAGTTTGAATTAGCAGTCTTCTTTATTATTTTTTGTAAATCAATTTTAAATTCCTGATTTTTTTTCTCATAATTTACAAAAATACAGCTTGCAGACACAGATCTCGCTGCCTGTTCATATTCAACAAACGTTGGAGCGGGTATTAAAACTTTTATTGGACTGACAGCTCTGACGGATAAATAAAAAAGTTCAGAACTTCCATTGCCTGCCAATATATTTTTTGAATCAATATTTAAGATCTCGCTTAGTCTGGATTTAAGTTCACTAGATTCAGGGTCAGGATATTTATTAATTAAATTTATATTTTCCTTTATAATTTTACTTGTTTGAGGAGGAAAACCGACAGGATTTATGTTAGAGCTAAAATCAATAATTTCTTCAATATCAATGCCATATTCTTTGGATTTGCTCCAGACATTACCGCCATGTTTAAAAAAATTTATATAATTTTCCATTAATAAATTGCCCCACCGCCTATGATTTCAGATTCAAAACAGCATAATTTAGTATTTATTTCCTTCTGGAGCTTGTCTGTGAATTTTGATATTTTATTAAAATCTTTATTGAAAATTATACCAATAACTGTACCGCTATGTGCAATATTTATTCCCAAAGCTCCATTATTAAGACTGAAATTTATAATTTTAGGCAAATTTTGTTTATATAATATTTTTTGATTTAATATTGCGCTTGCAGTTGAAGCCTCACAGACCCTCTGCAGGTCTTTTTCTAAAATTCCATCTTTTAAAATTTTAACTGCTTTATTTATTTTGTCTTCATTTTCTTTTAATATTGATAAAAAATCTTTATTATTAAATTCTAAAGTATCAACAGTGCCGCCTAAATCCAATATCAAAATCTTGTTTTCTGGTATATTTCCCAAATATTCATGTATTTTCCCAAATTTATGGTCAAACATGCATATTCCCTTAAACATTACTCCGTCTGAAGGTTCAATAGACAAGGCAATTTTTGCCGTTTCTTCTTCATTTATGGTCTCATTAAGAGATAAGGCTGTTGAAATTATGACACCGCTAATATCTGCAGTGCTTGATGCCATTCCCTTCCCGGCAGGTATACTGGAATTTATTCTTATTTTCCCACCAAAATTGTTTGCACTATAATATTTTAGGGTTTTTTTCATTGCCGTTATTGCTTTGTGATAGCTTTTGTCGCAAATAATATCTGAATTTTTGCTGATACTTACACAAACTTCAGAAAATAAATTAACAGGGCATGTTACATGAAAATTAATCCCGTCAATCATACCTTGTATAAGCTCACCACAACTTCCGGGGACTTTAACTGTATATTTTTTTAAAAACATATTTATTTATTAAAAAGAATTTAATTTTAATAAAAATTTTAACTTTTCCAAATCCTTAAATTTATTTAGTTTTAGATTTTGATCTTTAATCAATAATGTATTTTAAACTTAAAAAAATGTAAAAGTTATTATAGTTTATATTGTTGATTTTCAAAAAATAATTTTAAATTTTTTAAATATTATGATTTATTTCCAGGGTACGAATTTGTATAAATTGTAAAATCAAATTTGCATTTTTTTCAAGTAAAAGATATAAATTATAAGCAATCCGGAGGCTTGACAGTTTGCTGTTAGACACGGTATATTGTGGTTCTAACTTAAAAATATTTGTCCTCGGACTGGCTCCTATGCTCGTATTTGATAACTTAAGAGATTATTAAGCATACGTCATGTCGGTGCATTTGAAAGAAGCTTAAAAGGGAAACCCGTGGAAGTCGGGTGCGGTCCCGCCACTGTCACTGGGGACGAAACTTGAGAAAATACCACTGTCTCGTTCTAACAGGACGGAAAGGACTCAAGGATTAGAGTGATCCAGAAGCAAACCGATACTCAAGCTTGTTAATAGGGCATTAAGTTTATTTGTGTTTAAACTTCTTTAAAGCAGCAGCTATATCATCTATTTTGGATATATCTTTATCTTTTGGTATCTCGTCCCATAAAATTTCAACTGCCCAGGCAGCACTCAAGCCTACGACTGCAGGGCACATGTTTTCATGGGCGCCCATATTATTAAATTCAGCCAGCTCACTTTTGTTTATTCCCAGATTTTCGTAATCCATAAGTTCAAAAGTTCTTCCGAATATTTTTTTATGTATTTCTCTGCAAATTACTGTTCCGTACATTTCATTAAATTTTTTAAAAAGTTTCTGCCCGAGAATAGAAGATTTCATTGTCATTTTACCTTCTTCCCAGAGTTCGTATGGTCTTCCAAAGAAATAACTGAAAGCAACGAGAGCGCCGTTGAATGCTCCGCATGAACCATAAGTTGTGTCAGCGCCTCCTCCTTCAAATGCTGAAAGGCATTTAAATATAAGCTGATTTTTAATTCCCAAAACTGAAGAAATGGCATGAAAGACTTCCTGAGCACAGTTATATCTTTTTGCTTCACCTTCAAAACCTATTTTAAACGCAAGTTCAATTGCACTTTCTTTTGTAAGATTATTTATAGTTTCCATTTTGTCCTTTTATAAGCTCAAATTCTGTTTTACTTAAATTCTGTCAATTGTTGCGCGTTTATTAAAAAATTAAATATATTATTTATCATTATACTTTTAACCTAAATCATTATACCTATCTTTTAGATGAGCATAGCGTAACTTAAAAATCATGTTAAGCCAATTAGGGGCGCGCCCAATGACTTTTTGAGCCAATTAGGAGCGTCCCCGATGACTTTCTGCTGACTTTATATGCTTACTTTTGGACATCTTTCCAGTGACTTGGCAATCATTTCATCCGGATAATCATAATCCGTAAGCTTACCATCCATATACATTTCATAAGATGTCATGTCAAAGTGCCCATGGCCGCTTAAGTTGAATGCAATTACTTTCTTTTCTCCGGTTTGTTTGCATTTTAATGCTTCGTCAATAGCGCATCTTATTGCATGGCTTGTTTCCGGTGCAGGAATTATGCCTTCAGCTTTTGCAAATATCATAGCTGCCTCAAAGCATGTATTTTGTGAATATGAAACAGCTTCGATAAGTCCTTCATGATAAAGCATGCTGACCTGTGGAGACATTCCATGATATCTTAGCCCTCCGGCATGTATTGAAGGTGGCATAAAATCATGTCCAAGAGTGTACATTTGAACTATCGGCGCCATTTTTGCCGTATCACCATAATCAAAAGTAAATTTACCTTTTGTAAGTGTAGGGCATGACGATGGTTCAACTGCAATCATCCTGATGTTTTTGCCTTTCAGTTTATCCGGAATGAATGGAAATGTGAAACCACCAAAGTTGCTTCCGCCGCCAACACAGGCTATCAAAATATCGGGGGTAATTCCAAGTTTTTCAAACTGCTTCTTAGTTTCAAGTCCAACAATTGTCTGGTGCAAAATAACATGATTTAATACACTTCCAAGACTGTATTTTGCTTCTCCACCGCTTTTAACTGCTTCTTCAACTGCTTCACTTATTGCAAGTCCCAGGCTTCCTGGTGATTTTGGATCTTGAGCCAGCATTGCTTTGCCGGCATCTGTCAAATTGGAAGGCGAAGCATGAACATGGCCGCCATAAGCTTCCATCATTATTTTTCTATATGGCTTCTGGTCATAGCTTACTCTTACCATATATACTGTTACGTCTATGCCAATAATATTCCCTGCAAAACAAAGAGCACAACCCCACTGGCCTGCACCAGTTTCAGTAGTAAGCCTGCCGGTTCCATCTTTCTTGTTGTAGTAAGCTTGTGCAATTGCTGTATTTGGCTTATGGCTTCCTGTCGGGCTTACAGACTCATTCTTAAAAAATATTTTTGCAGGAGTGCCAAGAGCCTGTTCAAGTCTTTTTGCTCTTACAAGAGGGGTAGGCCTCCACATTCTGTAGATGTCTATTAAATCTTGTGGAATCTCAATATAATTCTTCATGCTTACTTCCTGTTCAATCAGGCTTGGTGCAAACAAAACAGTCAGCTCTTTTGGCGTAAGCGGTTTTCCTGTCTGCGGATTTAAAGGGGGAGCCATTGGTTTTGGCAGATCTGGATTAATGTTATACCAGCTCGTTGGTATTTCATCTTCTGAAAGTATATATTTTCTTGTTTTATCTTCCATTTTTACTCCTTTATTCTGAAATAATTTTTAAATTAATTTTTTTAATTTGATTTACTGCTTTAATTTACAGATATCTTTTTTATATCTTAAATTTAATTCTTTTTGCTTTTATCGGTCTGTTAACATAATTTTCTATTTATAAAAATTACAATAAAACTATTATAATTTTAATTAGCTTTGCCAGATCCATACCATTTTATCAACCTCCTGATAAAAAAATAAAATTTATTTGATTTAAAATTATTTACCGTAGAGATTTTTTAAGATTTATAGAATTTATTAAGGTTAAATAAATTAATAAATTTTGCCACTTGGAGTTGGTTTTTATTTTATAAAAATTTAGCCCTTATAAAACAAAAAATCTCTCAAAATCTCTACGTTTACTTAATTATGGCAAGCGAAAAATATATGCCATAATAAGAATTGTAGAGACGAGAGGTATAACTTCCCGCGGTGCCACTCTACTTCACTGCAACACTAAATATATAAAAAATATCTAATATAAAACTATTTGCAGTGCTCTTTTTCGGATACTTACATATCCTATCCTATGATTACGGAGGAATCCGTTCTGATCTACTCTCTTGTTCAATCATTCCAGATAGATTTCCAGATTTCTATCAGACATCTCCCGGGCCCATTAGGACACCAGCCTTGCAGCCGCATTCCCACCATCGGCGGCTCTCTTTTTGCTGCTTAATGCTTACTATTCCCGTTCAACGACTTTCAAACTATTTAAAAGAGCAACTTTTAACCTAACTTCTTTAAAAAAGTTAAGTTAAGAAATAATATCACATTAATTAATATTTGTAAAATTTTTCAGCCATTTTTTTTTATTAATTAATCCTGCATGAAAACAACTGGGATTATGATCAAAAAATCAGGCCTTTTCTTTATCAGCCGAATCTGCCAGTTCTTCAAGAGCTTCGCCACTTAATTTATAGGTTTTCAAGAGCAAGCCGGATAGCACCTACAACCGGTTTGCCTGTCAGCGGAATATAGTTAATATTCGGAAAGGCATCTTTGAGGTTTTTTAAGATTATTTTCTTAAAATATTTTATGCATTTAAAATTATTGCCTACAAAAACAAGATCAAAATTTTTTTCTTCAAGATGAAGCCTCTTAACAACTGTTGAAACATTCGTAATTACTTCTTCAGCTTCTTCCTTTAATATTTTAATAGCTACCTTATCGCCCATTTCTGCTATTTTGCATAGAGGCAAAGCCAAAGATGCAAACCTGTCCTTGGAAAAAGGTTCGTCATACGTCCACCTGTTAAGTTCGTCTACGCTGTTTATATTTAAAAATTCAAATACCGCTTTGGTAAGCAGTGTTTCATCTCCTCTGCCATCATAAGCTCTCATGACAGCTCTAAGGGTTCTAAAGCCCATTGAAATCCCGCTGCCTTCATCTCCTAAAATATAGTCCCATCCGTTAGCTTTTGCTTCATTTCCCTCTTCGTTGACCCCATAGCAATTAGAGCCTGTGCCGCAAATAATTATAACTCTGTTTTTGTTCATTGAACCTGCTGCAAGCCCGATAACTGTATCATTACACAAGACTGCCTTTTGAAGATTAAGATAAGATGTTATGCTGTCATTTAAAACTATGCTTACAAAAACAACCTTATCATAAGAAGTATTTAACCCTGAAAGCCCAAAATATGAGCTTTTAAAAAAAGGCTTGCTGTCATTATTTTCCAGTTCTTTAATTACTGAATTTATTCCGGAAACAAAATTTTTTGTGGCTCCTTCAACTCCAATGCTTTTAAAGTTTGTTGTGCATAATGACTTCTCAATAATTATTTCGCCTTTCAAATTGCCAACTGCTATTGTTGTTTTAGTGGCGCCGCCGTCAACTCCAAGTAGATAATTCAAATCTTACTCCTGAAAATATTGTTTTATAAAAAATCATATAAATTTTTAATAATATTAATTTACCTGCAAATAATTTTATAAAAATACCTGTTTATTTTATATACAATAAACAGATTGCCAGCTCTTAAAATTAAATAGTAAGGTTGACTGGCCTTACTTAAAATTATTAAGAAAATTTAAATAAATACAATTAAAGCTTTTAAAAAATATATAATAACTGCTGATTTTAAGCTTAAACACCCAAGAAGCAGGCAAATTTATCTTTCTAATTGTTTTTATGCTTAAAAACGGGGTTTTAAGGAAAATAATCTTTAATAAATTATAATAATACTACATTTTTAAATTATTTTAAAGTATTTAAATTGGAATTTCATGAAGATAACCCCAGGGAAGATATTAATAGCAGTAACTGCCTTTGTTGCTTATTGCAGTTAATCTGAATGCAAAATCAGGATATTTGCTTTTCAGAATCCCGATAACTTCTGCATTAAAATATTCAAACCTGCTTTCAGGTATAAATGCCAGCGCGGTCGGACCTGAACCGCTGATTGCCGCGGGTATTTCAAAGCTGTTATTTAACTCCTCAACCAGGCTAAGTGAATCAGGATAAACATTTTTTCTATAAGGCTGGTGTATCCTGTCTCTTATAAAGTCAGTTGCATTTTCCAGATTGCCGTCTTTCAATCTGGAAATCAGTATGGCAAAATTAGCAATATTTAATATGGCATCTTCTTTTGGAATTGTGTCGGGGATTAATTTTCTTGCACCATTTGTATTTACCTTATAATCAGGAATCATAAGAAGGATCCTGAAATTTTCTTTTACGGCTATTTTTTCAAAGTTGTAGCTTCCGGATTTTGATTTATAAGAAATTACAAGCCCTCCGGCAAGGCATGGAGCAATATTATCCGGATGAGGCTCAATTTCAAGTCCGATATTTAATAATTCGGTTATGCTGAAATTTAAATCATAAATCTTATTGGCAATTAAAAGCCCTGCAGCAACTGCTGTTGAACTGCTGCCCAGCCCTCTTTCAACAGGGACATTTATTTCACATATAATTTCAATCGGCTTCTGGTAATCCTCAAAGCTTGCGCCAAACTTTTTTTCCAGAGCTTTTTTTATTGTTCTGCAGATTAAATTATTCTCATCTTTTGCGATGCCGCCAATGTTTTGCCCTTTAAGAGAAACACAGCTTTTTTTTGAATTGTTGGCGTAAACTTCAAGGTCATTATAAATATTTAAAGCTATTCCGGCACAATCAAAGCCCGGTCCAAGATTTGCGGAAGTTGCACAAGTTTTTACTCTGGTTAATAATTTTTTATCATCCATTATTTTTTATTTTAGCTGTTATCTTTGCCACCCTTTATAAATTCAGCGCCTTTTTTATCTGATCATAATCTTTTTTTACACTGATTATTTCCGGGGAATTTGCAATGGCGATGTCCGGATCTTTTAATCCATGGCCTGTTAAGATGCATACAATTTGTTTTCCCTTAAGCATTTCAGGGTTTTCATCTGCTTCTTTGATTAGCCCTGCTACTGATGCAGCAGATGCCGGCTCGCAAAAAATCCCTTCATTTAAAGCACGAATCTTATATGCCTGTATTATTTTTTCATCGGAAACCATATCAATTTTCCCGCCGGAGTCTTTTGCTGCAGCTTCAGCTTCCTTCCATCTTGCAGGATTTCCAATCCTTATTGCTGTTGCTATAGTTTCCGGATTTTCAATTACCCTACCCCGCACTATCGGAGCAGAGCCTTCTGCCTGCCAGCCCATCATTTTAGGAAGTGCCTCTGAAATATTTTTTTCCTTATATTCCTTAAAGCCTTTCCAGTAGGAAGTTATGTTGCCTGCATTTCCAACAGGAATAAATAAAAAGTCAGGCGCATCTCCAAGCCAGTCACATATTTCAAAAGCTCCGGTTTTCTGGCCTTCAATCCTGAATGGATTTATAGAGTTTACAAGAACAATTTCATAATTTGAGGTTATATATTTAACTACATCAAGCGCATCATCAAAATTTCCGGCAATTGCCAAAACTTCTGCACCATGCATCATTGCCTGAGCAAGCTTGCCAAGCGCTATCTTGCCGTCAGGTATTACAACTATGCATCGCATTCGGCCTCTTCTTGCGTAAGCTGCTGCAGAAGCAGAAGTATTCCCAGTAGAAGCACACATTACGGCTTTTGCACCTGCTTCCTTTGCCTTGCTGATTGCAAGTGTCATTCCCCTGTCTTTAAATGAGCCTGTCGGGTTTAAGCCCTCAAATTTAAAGTAAAGCTCACAGCCGTATTTTACCGACAAATACACTGATTTGATTAAAGGTGTTGAGCCTTCATTTAAACTTATGATAGGAGTCTTATCACTGACCGGGAGATAATCCCAGTATCTTTCAATAATACCCGGATAACTGAACTTCATATTAAAATCCTTCCTTAAAAAATATTTAAATCTAAGCTATTTAATTATTAATAAATTTTTTATTAACACTGCTTAAAAATAATTAATATATAAGCCAAATTAATTTACCATAATTAGTTCCTGGTGATTAATTTAAGTTATATTATAATTACTTCAAATCTTCAACCCGGATTACGTTTAGCACCTGATTTACAACATCCAGTTTTAAAATTTCTTCAATGGATTTAAACATGTCTTTATTTAAAACACGATGGGTTATGAAAACAATCCTTGCTGATCCGCCTTCTTTTGTCTGCTTCTGAATCATGGATTCAATTGAAACATCATTGCTGCCAAAAATCGTGGCAATCTTAGCTAAAACACCAGGCTTGTCTTTTACTTCCATAAGAGCATAAAACTTGTTTTCCATTTCATCAATTGGCTTAACAGGCTTGTTTATAAAACAGGTGCAGCCAAAAACAGGTTTTTTGTTATCCCTGTTGAAGTTCCTTGCAATCTGGATTATATCGCCAACTATGGAGCTTGCTGTCGGCCTGTCTCCGGCGCCCTGGCCGTAACTCATTACCTCACCGACAAAATTTCCATATAAATAAACTGCATTATTAGCATAATTGATTGAAGCAAGTATATGGTCTTTCGGAATTAATGCAGGATGAACCCTGGCACAAACTGAGCCTCCTTCATCGCTGCCTATTGCAAGAAGCTTTATCACATATCCCAGGTCGCCTGCATATTTTATATCTTCAAGTGTAATCTTTTTGATGCCTTCCTTGTATACTTCACCAAAAACAACTCTTGAGTTAAAAGCAATTGAACATAGTATTGCCAGCTTGCATGCCGCATCATTTCCTTCAACATCAGCAGCAGGATTTACCTTTTCTGCATAACCCAGATCCTGCGCAACCTTAAGCGCATTTTCAAAGCTTAAGTTTTCTTTCTGCATGCGGGTTAATATATAATTTGTAGTTCCGTTGACTATCCCGACAATCTTGCTGATATTGTTTGCCGCAAGAGATGATTTCATTGGCCCGATAATGGGAATTCCGCCGCCTACGCTTGCCTCAAATAAGATATCGACTCCATGTTCTGCTGCGGCAGTAAAAAGACTTTCCCCCCTGTTTGCAATCAGATCCTTGTTTGCAGTTACAACATACTTGCCCTTTTTTAAAGAATCGATTACGTAGTCATATGCAGGCTCTATTCCTCCGACCAGTTCAACAACTATGTCGACGTCAGGGTCATTTATTATATCATAAGGATCAGTGGAAAATATGATTTCACTTTTAAAAGAAGGCTCAAATTTTGCCGCCCTCTCCATAATATCTTTATCTGCAACTCTTTTTATCCTGATAAATTTTCCGGTTTTGCGCGCAATATATTCCTTCTGGCTTTCAATCAATTTAAAGACACCGCTGCCTATATAACCCAGACCGATAATGCCGATATTTATCTGGTCTCCGCCTGATTTTATTATTGAATTTTCATTCATTTAAATTCACCATGGCCTTTCACAAGGTCCTTATAGTTTTCCCTTTCAATCCATATATAATCTTTGCCATTCTCCACTGCAATAATAGCAGGCCTTGGCTGTCCATTGTAATTGCTGGACATCGAATAACAATAAGCTCCTGCGGTTGCAAGAGAAATGAAATCACCGGTATTTATTACCGGCAGGAAAGCATCCTCAACTAAAATGTCTCCACTTTCACAATGCTTCCCTACAATAGTATATTTTTTCCATCCAGTTTTGTCATTTTTTTCTTGGGTATCGCTCATTCTGTTGGCAATAAAAGGTGTATAAACTGCGCCATATAAAATCGGCCTTATATTATCACTCATCCCCCCATCAACAGCTATGTAATTATGGACTCCCGGAATTTCTTTTACCACGCCGACTTTATAAATTGAAACTCCTGCGTTTCCGGCAATTGATCTTCCTGGTTCAAGCATTAACCTGTTTATCTTAACCTTATATTTATCAGAATAATTCTTAATTGCATCTCCTATAATTTTTGCAAAATCTGCAATGCTTGTAGCCTTGTCACCTTCAAGGTATTTTACTCCAAGTCCGCCGCCTATATTAATCCGGTCAAGCTCTACGCCCGAATTTTTCTTTATTTCTGCCAGGAACTTAAGCTGGACTCCGATTAATTTATCATAAGGCTCAACATTAAATATCTGCGAGCCTATATGGGAATGTATTCCTCTTAATTTTAAATTTTTCTTTGACAGTGCGTTTTTAACTGCTTCAAGAGCAATCCCGCCCGTAAGACCGAAGCCGAATTTTGATTTTTCTTTCCCGGTCTGGATATATTCATGGGTAAAAGCATGGATCCCGGGAGTAATTCTTAACATTATATCCTGGATTATCCCATATTTTTGCGACGCCTTATCTAAAAATTTAAGTTCCTCAAAATTATCTACAATAAAACAACCAACCCTGCTTTTAATACCGTATTCTATTTCTTCTTCTGATTTGTTGTTTCCATGAAAGTAAATCTTTTCCGATTCATAACCGCTTTCAAGAGCTATAAAAAGCTCCCCGCCTGTAGAAACATCAATTGCCAGACCTTCCTTTTTGACAAGCTGGCACATTGGAATGCAGTTAAATGCTTTTGAAGCATAAATTACAGTGCTTTCGATGCCGCTGAACTTAAAATTACTGATATATTCCCTGCACTGGTGTTTAATTGTTTCAATATCATAAACATAAAGGGGGGTACCGTATTTTTTAACTAAAAAAGCAAAATCAATTCCGCTAATTTCCAGATGATTTTCCTTACTTATTTTGGAAGTTATTGGAAGCAGCATATTTATTTAATTCCTTTCTTTTAAGATTATATAGAATATATTTAAAAATTATAAAAAATAAAACTACATTTTTTCAGGTGCAGAAATTCCTAAAATCCCCAAGCCGTTTTTTAACACAGTTTTTGCAGCAAGAGCCAGGACGAGCCTTTTAATGTTTGCCTTATTCCTGCTTATAATTATATTGTGGTTATAAAAATAATGAAACTCACCTGATAATCTGTATAAATATTGTGTTAAAAAATATGGTGCGTTGTTTTTACATGCATCATATACAATATCAGGAAATAATGACACAACCCATGCCAGGTTTCTTTCACTGTTATTTTTAAATTCAAAGCTCTTAAGATTTTTTAAGACTTCCACACAAAAAACTGCGCTTGAATTTTCAATTTCATTAATTTCCTTTTCACCAATATTATCAAGCTTAATTTCTTTCAGTTTCCTTATTATGCTTCCGATTCTTGCATGAGCGTACTGGACATAAAAAACCGGGTTCTGGCTTGATTTCTTCTTTGCAAGGCTTATATCAAAATCCATATGGGTATCAAAAGAATTCATGGAAAAGAAATATCTTATGGCATCCTTTCCGACATCCTTTGCCAGATCATCCAATGTCATGCCCCTGCCTTTACGCCTTGACATTTTCAGGACTTCTTTTCCTTCAACAAGCCTTACAAGCTGGCCGATTATTATGCTGACAGCATCATCTGCCATTCCAATTGACTTGCCTATAGCCTTCAGCCTTGAAATATAGCCATGATGGTCTGCGCCCAGAATATAAATAAGAGAGTCAAAACCTCTTTCCTTCTTATTTATAAGATACATGATATCAGAAGCAAAGTAAGTAGGATTACCATCACTCCTTATTATAACTCTGTCTTTATCATCACCATAGTTTGTTGATTTAAACCACAAGGCATTTTCCTGCTCATAAACAAGGCTGTTATCCTTTAAAAATTTTATAACTTTTTCAAAATTATTATTTTCATAAAGAGAGCTTTCTACAAACCAGTTGTCAAACTCAACTCCTATTGAGGATAAGGTATTTCTTATAAAAGCAAGCATAATATCAATAGCATTTTTCTCTATAGCAATGTCATCAGTAATTGCTTCTGAGCTGCTGGTAATAAATTTATCGCCGTAATCCTTATAAAGTTTTTCGGCTACTATGCTTACGGCAGTTTCAGGATAGCCGTCCTGGGGATAGGCAAATCTGACGCCGAACTTTTTAAGATAAAGTGATTTAGCGCAAGCTGCAAAAATTTTTGCCTGTGTCCCGTAATCATTAACATAATATTCCCTCTGGACATCATAGCCGTTTCTTACATAAATGGCAGATAAAACATCTCCCAATACTCCCCATCGGCCATGCCCGATATGAAGACTGCCTGTCGGGTTTGAACTTACATACTCTATTTGGATTTTCCTGCCTGCTCCGCTGTTGTTTCCACCATAGTTTTTATCTTCTATAAAAACCTGGTTTAAATTCTCAATTATAGCCCTGTCTTTTAAATTAAAATTAATAAACCCGGGATTTATTATTGCGACACTTTCATCCATCTTCCACTTTGAAAATATCCCGCTTCTTACCTCTTCAGCAAAATCCATTGGTTTTTTCTTAACATAAGAAGATAAGACCATGGCAGCATTTGTAGTCAAATCACCAAATTCCTTGTTTTTGGGCTCTTCCAGCCTTATGGATTTAAATATCTTATCCAGGCTTGCGCCTGATTTGCCATCATCTTTTTTATTTTTTTTAATAAGTTCCTTAAGATCCGATAAAAACCTGTCCTTTAAAAGATTAACTAACAATATTTCTCCTATTTTATACTAAAAATAATTACCCTTCTGGAGCCGATGACCGGAATTGAACCGATAACCTACTCATTACGAATGAGTTGCTCTGCCAATTGAGCTACATCGGCATATATTAAATTATAAAAATTAAAAATAATTGATAGAGCTTTGCATTAAAAAATCAGGCCGGATAATCTTCCACATCTGTAATTTCAAGATTTTCTTCGGGTTTCATTGGAGCCTGAACTGATATTTCTCTTTCAGTATCAATCTCAATCTGGCAAATCGGCACACTGACTTTTGATTCATTCTCCAATTCAACAATTACATTTGATTTCAATGGTTCATAACTGTATATTATGCCTTTTCCATAACTGCACTTTACAGGAGTGCCTCTTCCAGGCGCCTTATCTATAAACTCTTTATAGCAGTCGTATTCATATTTAAGGCAGCACAACAGCCTTCCGCATATGCCGGAAATCTTAAGCTGGTTTAAAGGAAGGTTCTGATCCCTTGCCATTTTTATTGAAATAGATTCAAAGTCAGTCAAAAAGCTCTTGCAGCAAAGGTTCCTCCCGCATGGGCCAAGCCCGCCTACAATTTTAGCCTCATCCCTGACCCCGATCTGCCTGAGCTCAATCCTCATTTTAAAATGAGAAGCAAGTTCTTTAACCATCTCCCTGAAATCCACTCTTTTTTCTGAAGTAAAATAAAAAATCATCTTGCTTTTATCAAAAATAATGTGCACATCTACAAGCTTCATGGGAAGCTCATATTTTTTGGCTAAATTTTCAAAATTCCTGCATCCTTCTGTTTCTTTTGAATTATTTAATTCATCAACAGATAAATCATAATAGGTTGCTTTTCTTATAATTTTTTTAGTTGAAAGAGCATTCACTTCTTCGGAAATCTTATTGGGATTAGTTACGATCTCCCCGATTTCAACTACGTCTTCAACTCTGCAAATAACCTTATCTCCCATGGTTAACTCAATGATTCCCGGGTCAAAATAATGGACATTTCCGTTTTTACGGAAAATGACTCCTATTGTTAATGCCATTTATATATCACCTCTTAAATATTTAAGACTGAACAAGTCCAAGAATAACCCTGTCCAGCGCAATTTCATAATTAATGCCCTGGCTTGCATAAATTTTATTTTCCCTTATTGTTCCCAGCAGCTCCAGATATTTATTTATGCTCCCGCCCTTATAACTTTCACTAATGATATTATAATTATCTGTATAATGTAAGGCTTCCCTTTTGCCTCCGGCTATTACAGCAATAATATCTTCAAGACAGGCTGCTATTATATCAAAAACATGCTTAATAATTAAACTGGTTAATTTTTTAATTTCTCTGTCATTTCTGTCTTCTGTTTTTTTAACAATTCTATCTATTTCATCTTTATCCAGGCCGCTCTTTTTTATCTTTTCTATTTCCTTTTTTTGTTTCTTTATAATGTCAGCGCCAATTTCCGGAATAAAACTGCTAATTGTCCTTGAAAAATATAATGCCTCGGAAATATTTTTTCTATCAGACATAAGTACTTTCAGATGACTTTCAAGCTCATTTTCAATACTGCGGAACCTTTCATCGTAATTGCCAAATGCGCTGCCTTTAAAAATCCAGTTATAGGCCTGGCATCTCGATCTGACTGTAGGAATTATTGCATCGATATCTTCAACAAGCAAAATAAATATACATTTTTCATCTGGCGGGTCTTCCAGGGTTTTAAGCATTTTATTAAAAGTTATTCCTCCGGAACCGCTCATTAATTCGGCTTCCCTGATGATTGCAATTTTAAACTCATTATTGATTGATGAAATAGACATCCGGTAAATAAGATCGTCTATTTCACCCACCACAATTGAATTTCCGACTGGCTCCAGAATATACAGATTCGGATATTTTGCTTTCAGGGTATTTCTGCAGGTTCTGCATTCAAGGCATCCACCCTTTTCGCAATTTATATTTGCGGCAAAATGAAGAGCGAGCTCAAGCAGATATTTCATATTTTCCCCGTAAAACAGATATGAATGGGAAACATTTTTGTTTTTAAGCTCCCTATTTAAGAGTTTTAAATTAAGTATGTTTAAAGGATTGTCTGACAGAAAATTGAGGTTTTCAAAACTTAAAATTTTAATTCTCCATTTAATTTGTTTTCGATAATTGAAAGTATTTCACTGTTAATTTTTTTAATGGGTTTTATAAAATCGCTTTCAATGCAATTTACAATCTCCCATTTATATTTTCCGGCTGCTTCCAGAGCAACTTCATAAGTTTTTTCCAGATATCTGATATTTCTTTCATGAATGTCTTTTTCGCGTGAACCGGTTATTTTATTTAATCTTTTATCGTTTAATTTTGAGCAGAACTGTGGCGGCATGCATAAAAAAATAATAATATCAGGTTTGGGAAGGTTCAGCTTATTAAATTCCAGATCATATATCCATGCCATATATTTGTCTCTTTCTCTTTTATTTTCAATCTTGGCTGCCTGGTAAATCATGTTTGATGAAACATACCTGTCTGAAATAATAATGCCGCGCTCGCAGTAAAACTTTTCCCACCCGGCCTTATAAGATGCAAATCTGTCTGCAGCAAAGAACAGCGATGCCCCGTAAGGATTTACTGACTGCGGATCCTCGCCGAACTTGCCGCTTAGATACATTTTGATAAGGGCTGAAGAATCGCTTTTATAATCAGGGAACTCAAGCTTCATTGCCTTATAATTCTTATTTAAAAGCTCTTCAAAAACCAGTTTTACCTGGGTTGCCTTGCCGCTTGAATCAATGCCCTCAATCACAATAAGAGTGCCTCTGCCGGTTTTTAGATTATTCTCCATTTATGCAATTATATTTTTATACTATATTATTAAAAATTAAGAAAAATATAAAAATTTAGCCTTAAAAAAATAAAAAGTTATTATATTATTTTATATCTTTTTTAATTTTTTTTCTTTTATGATAAAAATTTTTTAAATATCTTAATTATTTTGCTATATTGATTTTTAAATTGGCTGATTTAATTTATAATCTTAACATATAAAACTAATAAACATTTTTAAATGAAAAAATTTATTTTTTCAAAAATAAAAATATTTATTTTAATTATTTTTATTCTTTCAATAACTTTGGTGATTTCCGGCTGTGATAAAACATTGTTTGATATCTATACTCAAATAAACAGTGATTATTCCGGAGTCAGGACAGTTGATATAGCCGTTAAGACTGAATACATAAAAAGAGGCGAGGTGTCTGTCGGCGGAGAAAAATCTTTGTTTGACAGAATATTTGCCGCCCTGCCTCAAGGCGAAATTAATACTTCCGAAAAGGACAGCTATACTCATTTCACTTCCAAAATTTCTTTTAAGGATGTTAACTTTCTTCAGCATGTGTCCATAGATAATTTTTCTGAAAACCCTCCTGAAAGATACTACGCTAAAATTGAAAAAAAGGATTCTTTCTTCTCTACAGAGTATTATTATTCTGATTATATTGATATGAAAATTGATGATGCATTAATAAATATCGGTGGAGTTAACTCTGATTTTGCAAGGCTGGATAGTATGTTGAAATCTGACAAGGAAATTATCAGTATTACCTATCAGGTAAAATTTCCATTTAAAATAATAAAAAGCAATGCAGATGTTATAGGAAGCAATAATATTGCACTTTGGAATATGGGCTATGGAGACCAGAAACTTGTAACTGTTGAGGGCAGAAAAGTTAAATTTCTGTCTTACTTTCTGCTGGTAATTTTAGGAATAATTATTCTCTTTATTTTATTTTTGATATTTGCAATTGCCTTTGCTTCAACTAAAAAGAAGATTGACAGCAGCAGAAGCAAACCGCTTTACAGCTATGACAATTACTTTAAGAGAAATAAAAAAAATAAATATTAAAGGAAGCAAGGGGACGGTTCTCATGATTTCTTTCTTACGATTAGGATAATTAGTTATTGGTGATTAACTAAAGTTTTTTTGTAAATTTTTTAAGTTTTATAAGCTCAAAATTTTATAATTTTTTAAACTTTAGTGAATTGTTCACTATAAATTAATTAAAAAAATTAACATAATCTATGGTTTAAAAAATGTCTGATAAAAACCGCACAAAATAAAACATATGTTACATAAATTAGAAACTCCTTTAACGGTTGAAAAAATTAAAAATATTAAAACAGGTGATGAAATACTTTTAAGCGGAGAAATTTACGGCGCAAGAGACGGGGCACATAAAAGATTTGTATCAGCAATTAAAGACAATAAGGAACTTCCCATTAATTTGAATGATTCAGTAATATTCTATGTAGGGCCTTCTCCTACACCTCCAGGTAAAAAAAGCGGTGCAGTCGGACCCACCACAAGTGCAAGGATGGACAGGTTCATGGAGCCTCTTCTTAAAAAAGGCCTTCGTGCTACCATTGGCAAGGGTGACAGAAGTAAAGAGACAAAGGAACTTATGAAAAAATACAATTCAATTTATTTTATAGCCCCAGGTGGAATAAGCGCACTTCTTGCTTCAAAAATCCTTGAAATCAAGCCAATTGCTTATGAAGATTTAGGTCCTGAAGCTGTTTTTAAGATAAAAATAAAGGATTTTCCGCTGTTTGCAGCTTATGACCTTTCCGGAAACGATATCTTTGCGCAAGCCCGCCTTGCACTATGACATAAAAAGGATACCGCAAACGGCATTTCCGCAATATGGCACGGCGCAAATTCAATATTTACGGCAAGAGCTGTGATGTCACCTCCAAGTCCGGCCGGGCCTATATCAGTAGAATTAATTTCCTTTAAAATATTTTTTTCAAGTATATCGTATCTGGTATCAAAATTTCGCACGTCAAGATTCCTGAAAGCAGCTTTTCTTGCCAGTTCCATAACTTTTGAGGCGCTTCCTCCAATCCCAATTCCTATTATCAATGGAGGGCAGCTTTTTGTAGCATTTTTTACTACAAGATCTTTTACTATAGCTGTCAACTCTTCAGGAGTTGTGGAAGGATTTAACATGAACAGGTAGGAACAATTGTCGCTCCCTCCTCCTTTTAATGAAAGATTAAGCTCTATCCCCTCAAAATCCGAGCTCCCAAAACTTATGATAGCAGGAGTATTTGTTCCTGTATTTTTTCTTTCAAACAAGGGATCATTTACAATTGACTTTCTTAAATAACTTTCCTTATAAGCTTCTTCAACCGTCGAATTTATTTCATCTTCAATTTCGCTGAAATTTTCAACACAGGTATTCTTGCCAATGAGTATTTCTATGTATACTGTTCCACAGTCCTGGCATAAAGGTACTCTGCAAACCGGGGATGTTTTTGAATTCTCAACTATAAGGCTTAGTATTTTTTTGGCATTCTTATTTTTTTCATGGACGTGAGCTTCAAGAATTGCATTTAAAATATCGCAAGGCAGGTTAAAACTAGCGTCATTTATGAGTTTTTTTAATTGATTTTTTATTTTAGTAATTTTTATGATCTTCATTTTTTTAAAGGACAATCAGGATTGATACACATATCCGATGTACCCTTTTCTTCCATATCAATTTTTATAACAGGATAGCCGCACGATTTGCATTTATCTTCAGTAACAAGGATCAAACCATTCTGGGGTAAAGAATAAGTTTTCTTGCATTTTGGCCACTTGGAGCACCCAATAAAGTTCTGCCTGGTTTTTGGGGAAAATCTGATAATCAGGTTTCCGCTGCAACCTGCACCCTGGCATTTGCCTACAATTCCAGCGGCTTTTTTGGTTTCAACTTTAGTATCCTCATTTTCCGGCTTTTCCATATTTGAAGCTTTGGATGTACAATTGGGATTTATGCATAAATCCCAGGGTCTTTTACCTTTTTTAATTAATCTTATAACAGGAAAATTGCATTCCTTACAAAGTATTTCCGTTGTCAGTATTAAACCGCTTTGAGGCATGGAAAATGATTTGTCGCATTTTGGATAATTTGAGCAGCTGATAAATTTCTTTTTGGTCTTAGGAGAAAACCTTATTAACAGGTTCCCGTCACAATCAGGGTTTGGGCATTTGCCTACTTCTTTTATGCTGTCTATTATTGCTTTCCCTATTTTATCTTTTTTTAAACTAAGAGTGCGAATGATTTCTTTTAATTCTTTTCTTGAAATATCAACAATCTTGCTTTTTTCAAGGTCGCCGTTTGCAATGCCATCCATATCAAGCTCAAGCTCTGCCGTCATTTCAGGACTGGTTATTTTTTGAGCATATTCTTTTAGTGCATTGATTACAGCAATAGCTTTTTTGCTTGCTTCAAGAGGATTTCCTTTTACATACCCTCTTGTTATTAGAGTCTGGATTATATTATGCCTGGTAGCTTTAGTGCCAAGTCCGAGTTCTTCCATTTTTTCAACAAGCTTTGCCTGGTTAAATCTTAATGGAGGTTTTGTCTCCCTGGAAAGTATTTCCTTGTTTAAAACTGTTACTTTTTCCCCTTCAGCCAGATCAGGAAGGATTACATCAATATGCTTGTTATAAGGATAATATTTTGTCCAGCCTTCTTTTATAATATTTGATCCGTTGGAAATGAATTTTTCCCCACTAATATCAATGTTTACCACCATATTCTTAATAAGCGCCTCCGGAAGAAGAGTACATATAAACCTTCTTACTATAAGCTCATACAATTTCCATTCATCCTCATTAAGGTTTTCCCGTTTTGCAGCTGCGGCAGGGTAAATAGGCGGATGGTCAGTTGTTTTTTTCATTCCTCTTGTTGGTTTTATTTCATTAAGAGAAAGTACCGTCTGTGACATTTCCCTAAAATAAATATTTGCGGTTAATAAATTTAAAATATCCTTTAAATCTATTGTGCTCGGGTAAACGGTGTTATCTGTCCTGGGATAACTTATATAACCGTTCATATATAAATTTTCTGCAGTATTTATGGTTTTTTGCGGACTGAAGCCAAGAGCGTTTGCAGCAACAATTAAGGCTGTGGTATTTAAGGGAGTTAGTGGTTTTAAAGGCCTAACTGATTCCTTTATGGCGCTAATTACACCTTGCCCGGAAAGTTTTTTAAAAATAAGTTTAGCTTCCTCTTCATCTATAAACCTTTTTTTATGATGGAGAGCTTCAAATTGTTCTTCTTTTTCATTTAAAAGTTTTACTTTGATCTGCCAATATGGTGTTTTTACAAAATTTTCAATCTCTATTTCTTTTTCGACTATCAAAGCAAGGGTAGGTGTCTGGACACGGCCAACAGATAGAAATTGATCCTTAAGCTGGTAGGACGCAAGCGAAATAAACCTTGTAAGTACTGCCCCCCAAATAAGATCTATCTCCTGCCTTGCCATACCGGCAAAAGCAAGGTTTGAATCTATTTTCTGCAATTTTGCAAATGCTGATTTTATATCTTTAGGGGTAATTGCCGAGAACCGGGCCCTTGCCGCAGAAATTTCGCCTTTTTGGTCTTTTACTAACTGAAGAGCGTCATATCCTATGAGCTCTCCCTCCCTGTCATAGTCAGTGGCTATTATGATTTCATCGGCTTCTTGCGATACTTTTAATAAAGCCTGCATTCTCTTTTTCTCGATAGGTATTTTTACAATATCTGCATTTATTAAATTTTCAGGCGGCACTTTAAACCAGTTCGCATATTCATCTGGAAATTCAACCTGAAGTATATGGCCTTTTAACCCAATTGTCTTAAAGCTGCCTTCTGAATTTACAAAGCTGTGGACAGGAATGCCATATACCTTCTCTTCCTTCACGCCATCGGTCGAAAGTATCTGTGCAATTCTTTTAGCAGCAATTTCTTTTTCGCTTATAATTAATTTCAATTTAAACCCCGGTTTGTCAGTTTAAGAATTATGTAATTCAAAAAATAAATTATTTAGAAAATAAAAAAATTCTTTTATAAATTTAGATTTATAACATTAAAAAAGAATTTTTAAAATATCAAGCAATAAATATATAAATTTTAATTGTTTTATTTTTTTAAAGTTATATCTTAAAATAAATACACGTCATGCTTAACATTAATGTTATGATACTTTTTTTAACC
>JAPLCN010000120.1 GCA_026392215.1 Actinomycetota bacterium
GAATCTCTTAAAACTATCGTCATTTACAGATAAAATATTCCTGCCAGGATTTAGTTCATTTAGTTTTTTTAAAATAGCATCCATTTAAAAACTCCTTATCTGAAATCATATTGGCCATTACTTAAGTATCTTTATTTTTAATATCTGTTATTTTTTTAATTTTACAATTGACTGGTATTGCTTAATGACTTATTGCTTCAAGTATTTCTAATTATTTGAAATCCTTATTTTATATTAAATAAAGTACGGCCAATAAGGATTTCAAAATATTGAATGTATTATTAATATCCGCTTACATCCTGAGCCAGTCCATAAACAACCATTTCGGTAACACATCCGCCTTTTGTTAAAGCACAGGTTTGATATACCATATCAGCAAAATGTTCAGGTCGAACAGCTAATTGTTCATCCCACTCAAAATCAGTAACACCTTCTGCCGCTTTTTGAAAACCAGTATTTGAACCTCCCGGAACCAGAAGAGTTACGCAAATTCCATGAGGTCTTAACTCTGTATAAAGGCACCTTGTAAATGCGTTAACTGCTGCTTTTGCAGCAGAGTATACAGACCATCCTGGCCATGACCTTCTGTCACAAGCGCTGGATACATTTATTATTTTTCCATATCCCTGTTTTTTAAACTGGGGAGTAAAAGTTCTGCAACTCATAATGGTACTGTTAAGATTCAAATCAATTATTTTTTTATTTACTTCATCATCCATTTCTTCAATAGGTGCAACACGAACTGCACCTCCGGCATAGTTAATCAGGAAGTCTACTTTCCCGAAGTTTTCGACGCATTCTTTCAATGCTCTTTCGAAAGTTTCAGGTTTAGTTACATCGCCTTTAAAATGAATGACTTTGGAACCTGATTTGATACAATTTTTTGCGGTATCTTCAAGACCTTCTTCATTAATATCTATCATCACAAGATTGCACTGGTCTTTTTGAGCAAATAACTCTGCAGTAGCTTTTGAAAATCCTGAGGCTGCTGCAGTAATTACAGCAACTTTCCCTTTTAATGATTCACTCATAATTCTCTCCTTGCTTCATATATTTTTTTTATAGCTTTATGCTTTTTGATTAAAATTTAAAAATTATATTTTTATAAAACATTTATATTTTTTTATAAAGATTTATCTAAAAACAATGTATTCAATTATTCTTATTAATATTTTAAGTAAATCTATAAAATTTATTTCATTATATAAAATATATTTTATATTAATAATGCCAAATGTCAATATCTTTTATTTATATAATCAATAAGTCCTCAATTTCTTTAATTACAGATTCCTTATTTGGAAGTACTGCCTTCCCCAGATTAGGAGACATGGGAATTATTGAATTTTTGGATGCTATCCTTTTTACCGGAAAATCAAGATAATCAAATAAGTTTTCCATTATAAGTGAAGATATTTCAGAACCAACACCGTTTCTTTTAATCCCTTCTTCAATTATTACTGCCTTATTTGTCTTTTTAAGAGATTTACTTACAGTTTCCAAATCAAAGGGAACAAGTGTTCTGGGGTCAATAACCTCAATATCAAGATTATGTTTTTCTTTAAGAATTTCTGCTGCCTCCAGCGCTACATTAACCATATAGGAAACAGCAATAATAGTAAGATCTTTCCCTTCTCTTGCAATTCTTGCCTGACCGAAAGGCACAGTATATTCTTCTTCAGGAACCGGACCTTTTAAGGAATAAAGTTTTTTATGTTCAAAAAAAAGCACTGGATCTCCATGGTTTATTGCTTCTTTTAAAAGGCCTTTTGCATCATGGGGTGTTACAGGGCATACTATCTTTATCCCTGGTATAGACATAAAAATTGATTCCAGACACTGGGAATGCTGCGGACCTGTACCGTTTTTTGAACCTCCGGGAAGCCTTACTACAAGATTTAGTTTATACTGGCCAGCGCTCATAAGCCTTACTTTTGCTGCCTGGTTTAATATCCCGTCAAAAGCAACGGAAATAAAATCTTCAAACATCATTTCAACAATAGGTTTCATGCCAACAAGAGATGCACCTATTCCGCAGCCTAAAATGGTATTTTCTGAAATAGGAGTATCAATAATTTGAGATGGGCCAAACTCTTCATAAAGACCTGTTGAAACTGCAAAACATCCTCTGTAACCCTGTCCTACGTCTTCACCGACCAAAAAGACATTCTTATCTTTTTTCATTTCTTCACGCATAGCTTCTCTTAAAGCTTCTGCATATGATAATTCTCTAGCCATTTATTTCAAACCTGCCTTTCTATATTTCCATATCATTTGTAAATTCAGGGAATGGACTTTCATCAGCAAATTTAGCGGCTTCTGAAATCTGTTTTTCAACCGAGGCTTTTACTTCCTCTATTTTTTTTGCTGAAATGCCCTCCTTTAAAAGTTTTTCTTCATATCTTTTTATATAGGCCTGTAAGGACGGCTATCCAATGCTGAATGGCCAAGCCATCTATAAGTATAAAGCTCTATTAGCGCCGGTTTTTTGTTTTTTCTGACGTACTCTGCAAGATTTAATGTTTTCTCGTAAGTCTCCTCAACATTATTTCCATCTGCGGTATCTGTCTTAATGCCAAAAAGCCTGGCTTTCTCAAAAATATCTATTTTGCATGTTTTGCTGTAATGGGTTCCCATTCCGTATAGATTGTTTAAGCAAATAAACAAGACAGGCAAGTTCCATATATCTGCAAAATTCATGCTTTCGTAAAACAATCCCTGGTTTGAAGTTCCGTCACCAAAATAGCATACGGCTATGCTTTTTTCTTTTCTTAAATTAATTGCAAGCCCGACACCTATTGTAATGGGAAATTGCGCGCCTAAAATACCCTGGCATCCTAAAATGTTGTTATCCTTGTCAAAAAAATGCATCGAGCCTACACGGCCTTTACATAAACCGCTTTCTTTTCCTGAAATTTCAGCTAATAATTTTTTAACATCTGTCCCTCTGGCAATAGCCTGTCCGTGTCCCCTGTGAGTAAGCAATACATAGTCTTCTTTTTTTAAAGCATACCCTGAACCAACTGCAGATGCTTCCTCTCCTACACAAAGATGGACAGAACCGAATATTTTTCCAGATCTGGCAAAATCAACAATTTTATATTCAAATTGCCGTATAAATATCATTTTTTCAAAGAATTCCAGTTTTTTACTTTCTTCTATTTTCATAAGTCCTCCGCCTCAGGGAAAAATACTTTTAATTTTATATATAATAGTAGCAATAAATTTCAAAATAGTAAATATATTTCATTAATTCTCAAAAAAAAATTTCTTGTATTTTTTAAATATCAGTTAATACTTTTTCTGCTGTTTTTGAATCTGTTATCAATACGTCTGCAATACCTGTTTTTAAAAAACCTTTTAGCGCGTCAATTTTTTCAGGCCCAAAAGCTATTGCTATTTTATTCTTAATCTTTTTTATTTCTTCAACACTTAATTTAATCGTTCTGTCTTCTAGGCCTGCATTTATAAAATTACCTTTTATATCATAAAAATTTAAACCTATTTCGCCGACTATTTTTTTACTTATTAAAGCATTAAAAAAGTTTAAGTCAAAGCCACCCAAGGTATACATCCTTGAATTCTTAGAAATTGTGCCTAAGCTAGTAAAATAATAATCAATTTTTGAAGTATCACCTATTACCTTATTTATTACATTTTCCTGCATAAGAGATTCTTTTAATTCAGGTGTTTCAAGAATTAGGGGAAGATAAATGGGGTAGCAAGTACCCCCAATCCTCTCGGAAAGCATTTGGGCTAAATTAACGTTCTGGTACGCTGTTTCCGTAAGGCTTACGCTGCCGATAGTTGAAAAAACATTAACATTATATTTTTTATCCAGTTTCAGGTTTTTTATAACATGGTATAGGGTTTTACCCCATGTTAGTGCAAAATTAAGATTGTTTTCAAGTATTCTGTGAATATAATCTGAGCCCATCTTTCCGACTTCCCGAAATACCAGTTCTTCATCATAACCTTTAATATCAGAGTTATAAAAAATTATTACTTCTCTTAGTTTAAAAATCTTTTCAAACTTCTGTTCTAATTCTATAGGCCTTTTATCAACATTTTTAATCTGAAATTCTATTACTTTTCGCTTCTTTGCTTCCTTAATCAGCCTGCAGACTTTAGCCTTTGAAAAATTAAATTTTTCCGCTATTTCATATTGATTTACATCATGAATATAAAAAAGCTCTGCTACTCTTGCTATAATTCTGTCATCAATCATATCTCTTAAAATATTGTATAAAATAATAAATTAAAAATTCATCCAATAACTTTTAAATAAGCATAGCCCTAATTAAACATTTTAGATACAATTAGCACTTAATTGATTATTATATAAAAAATAAAATTTATTGCAAGTATTAATATTAATTCCACAATTTTATCCTGTTAACCCTTTTCCTTCAAGCTGTTTAACAGAGTTTTAAAGACCTATATCTGCCGTATTGGGTTTTCTTTCAACTAAAAACAGGCATTTTGTTCGTTTCGGGCCTTACTGAAGACAGGCAACACTTGCTTTAAGTCCGCTTAAAATAAAAGAATTAAGGTTTATTATTCTAATTTCCTACTAAAATTGTTATAATGTTATTACTATAAAATTTAAAACTGTATTTGTAACATAATATAGCTGTATTAATTAAGAAATGAAAAAAATGAGGCTAAAAAATGCTAAGCGATTTTAGTATCGACAAATCAAACAGGCTCCCGTACTATTGTCAGGTATATGACTATCTTTTTAAAAAGATTAAAAACGGCGACCTGAAAGAAGGTTTCCAGCTCCCCAATGAGCTTGAATTATGTGATGAATTCAAAGTCAGCAGGACAACTATACGGGAAGCTTTAAGGGAGCTTGAGCTAAACGGTTACATAACCAGAGGACGGGGACGGGGCACATTTATATCTAAAAAATCTGTTGAATCAAGCGCCCTTCAGAAAGTATCAAGCATTGTTGACGAACTTAAAGAAAAAGGAGTTAAAACAGAGACCAGCATATTGGCTCAGGAGATTATTGAACCTGCTGAAAGGATACAGAGAAAGCTTAATATAGATAAAAACACTAAAGCTCTGTATATCGAGCGCCTGATGTCTGCAGAAAATGAGCCATTATATATTACAAGGGCTTATTTCCCTTATGATGTTTTTAAAGAAATAGACAAGAAATACCTTGTAAACCTGTCATTTACAAAAATTCTTGAAGAGTATTTTAAGGTTACCATAATCCACAGAAAAAGAGTTCTGCAGCCGGATATCCCGGATAAAAAAACAATTGAAATACTTCAGATAAAAAAGAATGAAAAAAAAGTTGTAAGCTACCTGCAGACTTTCTGGACTTTTGACTACAATGGGAAAACCGGAATTATTTACTTTGAAGAATACTTTAAAAGCACAAACAGCAAATTCGTTTTTGAATCCTGATGTTTTAAACATAAATTTGGATTTCATCTAAACAAGACTTTTTATAACATTAATTATCTCTTCTCTTGTTGCTCCTGATGTAAAAACACTATCAAAACCAATTTCCTTAAGCTTGCCGATATCATCTGGTGAAATTGCTCCACCGATTACATAACTCTTACTTTCTTTAATACCTTCTTTTTCTGCTTCTCTCATAAGATCAGCTCCAAGTGTCAGGTGCGCTCCTCCAAGAGAGCTTACTCCAATAATATCGGCATCTTCCTGGACAGCTGCCTTAATTATCTGATCAGGCATGGAATTTCCTATATAAATTACTTCCATACCAGCATCCCGCAGTATTTTTGCTACAATAAAAACTCCCCTGCTGTGAACGTCAAGACCAAGCTTTGAAAGTAAAACCTTGATATTTTTTTTAGTCATTATAAATCCTCCAGACTTTTAAATTAAATATTAAAATATTACATTAGAATATTACCGGCGGCTTCCAAAGCCCGTATGCTTTTTTGAAAACTTTAAAAATTTCACCCTCTGTGCATCCATTGCGAGCACACTCAACGCTGTAAGGTACTATATTGGTTTTATTTCTACAAGCTTCTTCAAGATTTTTTAAAGTCTTGTCTACATCATAATTATTTCTGCTATCCTTCAATTTTTTTAATTTTTCTTTCTGTCTTTCTTCAACACCTTCAGGATATTTAAAAACATTAATGGAAGGAGTTTTACTTTCGGAATTATAGCAATTAACCCCGACTATTTTAATTTCCCCTTTTTCTATCTTTGCCTGTTCAGTATTAAAATAGTTGGCTATTTTTCTGTGAATCCACCCTTTTTCTATTGATGCAACATATCCGCCTATTTTTTCTATTTCTTCAACCTCACCCAGAATTCTTTTCTCAATTTCATTTGTTAGCGCTTCAACATAATACGAGCCCCCCAGAGGATCAACTACTTCTGTTACAGCAGTTTCGTTTTGCAGGATCTGCTGTGTACGAAGGGATAGAAGAGCTGCATCTTCAGTTGGAACTGCGTAAGCTTCATCATATGAATCAACGTGCAGAGACTGAACGCCGCCAAGAATAGCTGATAATGCCTGATAAGATGCACGCACAATATTGTTATAAGGTTCCTGCCTGGTAAGAGTAATTCCTGATGTCTGAACGTGGCATCTCATCCATAGTGAACGCGGATTTTTTGCATTAAATTTATACTTCATTATCTTAAACCATAGCCTTCTTGCTGCCCTTATCCTCGAGGCTTCCTCAAAGAAATCATTTGAAATTGACCAGAAAAATGCAAGCCTTGGAGCTATGAAGTCAACATCATAGCCTCTTGATATTAATTCATCAAGAGTTTCAATACCGTTTGAAATAGCTACTGCCATTTCAGTTACTCCGGAAGTTCCAAAGTCATGAAGGTTATAGCCATTCAGGTTTATGAAGTTCCAGTTTGGAACTTCTTTTTTGATAAATTCAATATTATCGCATTGTATTCTGAAACAATCCCTTGGGGGAATATACTCGAGGCCACTTCTTACTACTTCTTCAAGAGTTATATCATTCTGGACAGTGCCTTTCAGTTTATCCCAGGTTATCCCTCTTCTATCAGCCATTGCTAAAAACATAGGAAACAGGATAGCAGTATTAGAAGGGTAGTGCGTTACTATTGATACTGTAATATCTTCCAGAGGCATGTCTTTAAAAAGTATTTCCATGTCATTGGTTGAATCTATCGCAACTCCCGATGTTCCAACCTGTCCTCTGGAAACAGGGTCATCAGAGTCATACATTTGTACTGTTGGAAGATCAAATATAACGCTTAATCCTGTTGCTCCATTTTTTAACATAAATTTAAATCTCTTATTAGTATCTTCAGGCCCTCCAAATCCGTTTATCTGTCTTATTGTAAATTTCTTACCTCTGTACATATTTGGATGGACACCTCTGGTAAATGGTTCCTGGCCAGAAAATCCAATATCATTTTTATAATCTAATTCTGAAACATTTAAAGGACTGTAAATCATTTCCCTTGGTATTTCAGAGCCAAGTACTGTTTGAGGGGTGACATACCAGTTATTTCTATCACTTTCTTTCACAGTGCTTTCTTTCCAGTTATTAAATTCCTTTTTTAAATCTTTTATTGCTTCCGGATTAAACAAGGGTTTTCTTTTATTTTTTGCTTCAGCTTCAGTCAGTATTCCCCTTATGGTTTTTTTATCTTCAGTCATGCATATATCTCCTTCTTAAAATTTTGTTATTTATTTTTTTAAAAACTGCCGCAGTATCTCTTCAGCAACTGTATATGGATCACTTTCATTATTATTTAAATCATTTAATAATTTTTTATAGATATCATCATTATTAAGTTCTTTAAACAGAAGGTTTGTCAGATAATCACTTATTATTTCCTTTAAATCATTAATTGATTTATTTTTGAAATATTCATCAAACTTACCAGTTGTTTTGAGATAATCTTCATGAAGAAAAATATTATCTATAAGATTACCTATACCCTTATTATTAGCTGCTTCTGTTATGCAGACAGGTGGTTTCCATTCTTTATCTTTAATACTTTTACCGCTTCCACTGTCTAAGCTAAGAAGGCTATTTAAATCAGATTCAAGATCCTGTGTATTAATCTTATCTGCTTTGTTAATAACAAAAATATCTGCAATCTCAAGTATTCCTGCTTTTACTATTTGAATGGAGTCTCCAAGTCCTCCAACCAATACAACAACTGTTGTATGAACCAGGTCTTTTATTTCAACTTCGGTTTGTCCAACACCTGCTGTTTCAACAATAATAATGTCTTTACCCATTGCATCCATTACAGCAATCATTCTTGATGTTACTTTTGAAATACCACCTTTCCATCCTCTTGTTGGAAGGCTTTTTATAAAAACACCATTATCATTTGAATGTTTTTGCATCCTTATTCTGTCTCCAAGGATAGAGCCTCCTGTAAATGGACTTGTGGGATCAATTGCTATAACACCGACAGTTTTTTTGTCTTGTCTGAAGTAATCTATGAGTACATCAATAAGTGAACTTTTACCAGAACCAGGAAGACCGGTAATGCCTATAACATATGAATTGCCTTGATGCAAGTAAAGAAGCTTTAATTCATCGATTGCTTTAATATCTTCTTCTTCAATATATCGCATCAGTTTTGCAGCAGCAGATATGTTTTTGTTTAAAATCTCTTTGGCAATGTTTTTCATATTAAATTATCGTCTTCCATTCCTTTTACCTGAAGAAGTGTCATTGCTGTAAGAGCGATAATATCTTCTACGAGGCAGCCTCTTGATAAGTCATTGAAAGGCTTTGCCGCGCCCTGTATAACAGTTCCGCAAACGCTGGCTTTGCCTATTCTTTGAAAAATCTTATAACCTATGTTTGCAGCATTCAAATCAGGAAAAATAAGGACATTGGCTTTTCCTTTTACGGGGCTGTCAGGTGCTTTTATTCTGCACACTTCAGGTATTATTGCAGTATCAAATTGCATTTCTCCATCAATAACCATTTCAGGTTTTATCTGCTTTGCTATTTCAATAACATTTCTTATCTTGTCAATTTCTTCGCTTTTAGCGCTTCCTTTTGTAGAATACGAAAGAAGAGCAACCACAGTTTCATTACCGAAAAAAGCTTTGGCTGTTTCATAACTTGAAAGTGTTATATCGAGAAGCTGATCTTCCGTAGGTATTGGTATTATGGCAGGGTCTGCTAAAACAAACTTTCCGTTCAGCCCGTATTCACAATCCGGAACTTCAACAAATGCAGCTCCGCTTAAAAATCTTTTGCCTTTTACAAGCCCGAGAATATTTATAACTGCTCTCATAAGCTCTACCGTTGAGCTTATAGAGCCTCCGACTGCACAATTTGCCTCATTGTTTTTAAGCAATATTGCAGCAATATAAGAAGTATTTAAAAGAACTTCATCAATCTGCTTTTCGGCTATTTCTTTATTTCTTTTTTTAAATGCATCTTTGACAAGTGCCCTGTATTCCTCATTTTTTCCAGTTTTGACAGAATCTATAATATTATATATTTCTTTATCTTTAACCCCTGCTTCTTTTATGTTTTCTTTTATCTGCTCTTCATTTCCAATAAGGATGAACTTGCTTTTATTAAATTTTCTAAAATACTCCAGTGCTTTGATCAGCCTTATGTCGTTTCCGTCAGGGAAAGCTATTGTTCTTTCGATAGCCTCGGCAGAATCAACCAGATCTTCTAAAAGACTTTTTTTGAGTTTATCTTTGCTCAATGTCAGACCCCCTGAATTAATGTATTTGGTATTATTTGGACTTTTTCCCGAAATAATCTAAAGTATTGTAGCATACTAATTGTTATTATGTAATAACTAATTTATTGAGCTGCCTTTAATTCAAGTAAGGTTTGATTTTGGTAAACAGATTATCACCATTCTAAGAGCGAACTCCATAATGCCTGCACAATGGCGGCAATTATAAAAAATTCTGGCTTAACCCTTAATAATATTGTATATTAAAAAATAATTTAAACTTTAACTTTTTCTAATTTTATAAATATAAAAGGGAGGATTATTTTGCCAACAGTGCCAATGAAACAAATCTTAGACGAAGCCGTTAAAGGCTGTTATGGGGTTGGAGCATTTAATGTTAACAATATGGAGCAGATACAGGGAATAATGCAGGCAGCTGCAGAGACAAAATCACCTGTGATAATGCAGGCTTCAAGAGGCGCCTTAAAATATACAAAAATGCTATATTTAAAATATCTCATGGTTGCAGCAGCTGAAGATAATCCGGAAATTCCAATAGCAGTTCATCTTGACCATGGAAATAATTTTGAAACATGCAGGCAGGCTATTGAGCTTGGCTTTACTTCAATTATGATTGACGGCTCACTAAAGGAAGATTCCAAAACGCATACAACCTTTGAGGAAAATGTTGAAGTAACAGCAAAAGTAGTTGAATATGCCCATAAATTCGGGGTGACTGTTGAAGGAGAGCTTGGAACACTTGGGGGTATTGAAGATGGTGTCGGCTCCGGAAACATTAAACTGACGGACCCGGCAGAAGCGGAAAAATTTGTAAAACTTACCGGCGTTGATGCACTTGCCCTTGCAATTGGGACAAGCCACGGAGCTTACAAGTTCAGGGAGGCTCCGGTCCTTGCACTGGACATAGTAACTGAAGTTAAAAAAAGGCTGCCGAATACCCCGCTTGTTATGCATGGCTCTTCATCTGTACCAAAAAACTTAATAGATATAATTAATCAGTATGGCGGGACTTTAAAGCACACCATGGGTGTTCCTATAAAATCAATTCAGGAAGCCATTAAAAGAGGGGTTAAAAAGATAAATGTAGATACTGATGGAAGGCTTGCAATGACTGGTGCAATCAGAAGATACATGGCCCAGCACACTGATGTATTTGATCCAAGGGATTATTTTGGTGAAGCAAGGAAAGCTGTATATGAGACTGTGAAAGGAAAAATGATTGATTTTGGAACAGCTGGCCATGCAGGAGATTACAAACCTCTTGCTTTATCAGACATGATTAAAACCTATTAATAAGATATATACATATATGGAAAACCGGAAAAAGTTAAATATCGGAGCTTCAATATTAAATGCTGATTATCTTAACCTGGGAAAAGAAATAGAAAAAGCAGGAAATGCCGGCGCCGACTTTATTCATTTAGATGTCATGGATGGCAATTTTGTCCCGGAAATTACTTTCGGCCAGATGATGATCAAAAGCATAAAGAAGCATGCAGCTATTCCTGTCCATGCTCATTTAATGATCCAAAACACTGATGAACAATTAAAAAGCTTCATTGAAACCGGCGCGGATCTTATTATTATTCACGCAGAATCATGCAGACATCTTTATAGCTGCCTGAAGTTGATAAAAGATAATAACATAAAAGCAGGACTTGCCCTGAACCCTGCCACTCCGGTTTCATTTATTGAAAATGTGATAGAAATAATAGACTTCCTTCTTATAATGACTGTTGAACCAGGATTTGGAGGACAGAAATTTATTGAAAGCATGGTGCAAAAAATTAAAAAAGCCGCTGATATTCTTGAAGAATATAATTTAAAAACAAGGAAGAGATTTTCTTTTGATATTGCAGTGGACGGTGGAATTAATGAAGCCACAATAAAAAAAGCTACAGATGCCGGTGCCAATTCCGTTATAATAGGGACAGCATTTTACAATTCAAACGACCCTTCAAAGACAGTCAGCGGTCTTAAGGAAGCTGCTCAAAAAACAATTAAGCAGGCTTTATAAAATATTGAAAATCTGCTGATTTTTTTATACTCCAAAAGCCTTTACAAAATTCATCTGCAAATTCGTAAGTGAAGCCTTCAAATTTTCTCTTTCCTGTGCAGATACTTCGTCATTTAAAACTTTCAGTAATCCGTCAAAACTATCAATGGCTAGCTTTGCCTGTTCCTTGTTTTTATACTTATCGTTAGTTCCAATAGGGAGTCCCATTTTTTTATATGCCATGCTTGAAAGTGACATCATAAACTGGACAATAATATCTTTTGAGGAATTTCTTTTCATCTCCCGGCTTTTCAGAAGCCTTTTTACTTAGGTCTTTTGCGCTGCCGGTGTTAGACCATGAATTAATATTATTCTTTATATCGCTATATTCTCCGTTTCCATTTTTTTTATCAGACATTTTAACCACCTGCCAATTTATATTTTTATTAATATTGATTTAAATAAATATACTTAGAAATATTACATGGTTTCAGAATCATATTCAACTAAAGAATGCAATTCATATCCTTCTAATAGTTTTCCAGGATTAAGGAAGGAAAGTTCGACTAAAAAACTGAACCCGACAACTATGCCCCCCATTTTTTCAATAATTTGTGCCATTGCTTTTGCTGTTCCACCGGTAGCAACAAGATCATCAACTATTAATATATTATCCCCTTTATTGATCGCATCAACATGCATTTCCAGGCTGCTTGAACCATACTCAAGATCGTAGGAAACCTGGCAGGTCTTATAAGGAAGCTTTCCTGGTTTCCTGACAGGAATAAATCCTACTCCCAGTTTGTAAGCCATTGCAGCTCCTAAAATAAAGCCCCTTGATTCAGCTCCCATAATCGCATCTATTTTTTTGTCTTTGTATTGCTTTGCCATTTCGTCAACAGCAAATCTTAAAGCTTCCCCGTCTTTAATAAGTGTCGTTATGTCAAAAAATATTATTCCCTTTTTTGGAAAATCAGGTATGCTTCTGATTTTTTCCTTTAAGTTCATCTTTTAGCCTTTCCGGTTTTTTATTTAAAAATATTTCTATTTTTTCCTTTTAATAAGATTAACAGCATTACTGATTAAATAGTTTATATCCAGGCTTTTATAGCCAAGAAAATCCAGAATTTCTTCAGGGGAATATTTCTGACCGTAACCCCAGATTTCCTTTAAAAAATCCCCTGCTTTTTTACTCTTAAACCATTCTGTTCCAAATTTATTAAAAATATAGTCTTTCAGCTGTGCTTCAAACATCCATGCCCTGATATAGCTAGTGCAATAAAATCCTTCGTCAACATCTTTTAAATAATTCTCCGGATAATATTTCATTATAAGATTTTTAGTAAGGATTTCGCTATAAAGCGAATCTTTATTATTAACTCCGGCTTCCTTATGCAGGTTTAATTCATATTTTAATTTTCCGGCATACCTCCTAAGAAAAAACAAGTTTATCAGACCTAAAAAATAAACATATTCACCTGCAGCATTTTCATCCATCCCGATAATTGAAGACAGCCATGCTTTTTCATAAGTAAGATTTTCAAGGCAGAATGCAAATCCTTCAGTAATTGAATTATCCCCAAGATATCTGTATTCAAAATCAAGCTTGCTGCTTACATTTGCAAAATGTTCTGCATGTCCTCCTTCATGAAACATTGCGCCATAATCATCCTGGCCGCCGGAAGGCATGACAACCAGATAAATTTCTGAAGGCACCTTAGCAGGGCAGCAAAAAGCTCTCGGAGATTTGTTTTCCCTTTCCTCAACATCCATTATTACATTTTGCTGGCTATCTAAATCAACACCAAGCAGCCTCATATTTTCCTTGAAAATTGAAACAAGATTTTCCTTTTTAAAAAATACATCAAATTCCTTTGCCCTCTTTATGAATGCAAAATCACATGCCTTGCTGCCATGAATGCCAATTCCCATTTTTTTATTAAACAGTCTGTCCATGTGCTCTTCATAAATATCATTTGTTTCAAGAACAAGTTTGTCCATGCTTTTATCCAGGCTATAAAAATCATATCCCTTAAGCTGCATAAACAATGAAACATAATTGTCAAAACCCAGTCCTTTTGCTTCCTTGTGAAGGGACTGCCAATAAATTTTAAAGTCAGGGTTAAAAACATCAGCGATTATTTTCCTTCTTTTGCTGTCAATTGACTCTCTTTTATTCTTATCCGGCTCATTGGAAAGAATGATACCTGAATACCTGAATGCATAATCCTGATCGTCTATATTGATTTTAGCCATTGCCTCATCATTGGCTATTTTGTCGGATATTTTCTGATATTTTTTACTTAAATATCCTTCAGTGCAAAACTGAAAAAGAAATCCTGCTTTCTTTTTATTGTCTCCTTCTGTAGAATCAATTAAATTTTTAAGGTATTGTGAGTTTTCAAAAGAAAACAAATGATCATATTGCTTGTATATTTCATCTAAATTAAGTTCAGTCTTTCTGCCTGAATAATGAAGGTAGTATTCTTTATCAACCTTGCCTAAAAAATCCTCTGCATCTTTTCTATATAGATTTATGTCCACTTTTTTATGCCTCCAAAACAACTGCTATTACTTTTAAAAAACCAAAACAGATAAAAAATTAAGAAAATTACAACCGAAATAATTATTATAGTAAATGTATTGATTAAAAACTTTAATTTAAAAATTTTTAATTTAAATTGCTTAAGCAATTTATTAAATTACAGACTTAACAGTATTAATTATGCTTTCTTCACCAAAACCATAAGCATTGATAAGCTCATATGTTTCTCCTGAAGCACCGAACTTATCCTGGACTCCAAGCCTTATAACTTTTGTAGGCAGCTTTTCTGACAAAAGTTCACAGACTGCACTTCCCAATCCTCCGATTACATTATGGTCTTCAACTGTTATTACAACTTTAGTTTTTTTTGCGCTTTCAATTATTAATTCTTCATCGATAGGCTTTATTGAAGCCATGTTTATGAAATCAACTTCAATTCCTTGTTCTTCAAGCTTTTTTGCTGCTTCAAATGCAATGTGAGTCATAAAACCGGTTGAAATCAGTGTTGCTTTTGTGCCTTCCATAATCTTAATGCCTTTCCCGATTTTAAAATTGTAGCTGTCATTAAACAGTACAGGGATATTGGTTCTTGTAAGCCTTACATAACAAGGGCCGTTATATTCAACAACTGTTTCAATTACTTTTTTTGTTTCTGTCGCGTCGCAAGGTGATAAAACAACAATTCCCGGAATAGCTCTCATTATAGCAACATCTTCTATAGCCTGATGAGTTGCGCCGTCTTCCCCGACAGAAATGCCAGCATGTGTTGCACATATTTTTACATTTAAATGAGGATAAGCTATGGAGCTTGAAATCTGGTCAGCAGCACGCTTAGTTGCAAAAACAGCAAAAGTTGAAGCAAAAGGGATTTTGCCGGTTGTTGCAAGGCCGGCTGCAGCACTCATCATGTCAGCTTCTGCAATTCCAAAATTAAAAAATCTGTCCGGGAATTTTTTGGCAAATGTTGCAGTCATTGTTGATTTTGATAAATCGCAGTCAAGCGCAACTATATTTTTATTGGTCTCTCCTAAAGCAGTAATAGTATCTCCGTAGGCAGTTCTTGTAGCAACTTTTTTTGCTTCTGTTGAAAGTATTTTTTTTGCGAAATCAGTAATCATTTAAAATCTCCCTCTGTTATCTTAAACTTTCTAAATACTTTAATATTTTTAAAACTTTTAAAAATTAAATTCTGATTAAAAACAGTAAACTCCAGATAAAATTCTTGTTTAGTATATATATTTCCCTGACCTGATAATCCCACCAGCAAAGGGATTAGAATTATTATATTTATTATTATTAATTCATTCAAACTATTTAAAAAAAATTCAGTAATTTTTTTTAATTACCTGCATTGTCAGGGAAGACAAAGTTTTATTTACTGTAAAAAAAGGTGCAATCCTTGATGTCCACAGAAAAAAACCGAAAAGGAAATTGATTTCCATAAGAGGGATTTTATGAAAAAAAAGATTGCAGCAAATATTGTAAAGGAGATCAAATGATAAGAGAATTGCACCCTGAATTATTAATGCTTGCTGGACTCAAAGGCGTTATTATTATCATAAATAAATTTAAGAATGAAATTGCAATATTCCGTATATTGGGTAATAGCATCTTTAACAGAATTATAGATTATTTCATCTTGTGTATCGTTATATTCATGTACAAGGCGGTTTCTTAAACCAGCACTTGGAGCAATTTGTTTGCCAAATTCCAGAGGATAAATACCTAATTCTGCAAGAACATAAAAAGTATCTTCATATCCCCTCAATTTTTCATCGCCCACAGCATTTTCAGCAATAATATGCTGATTGATATCAATTGCTCTCATAATGATTTTCTCTAATGCTCTTTCAACTGAATATTTTTTTATAAAATCAGTATCTATTTCTTTAAAAGTATAATTGCTTAATTCTTCAAGTCTGGATATTTCTTCCTGGATAAGTTTTATTTTTCTTGTAATGAAATTTTTATCAAGCATAATTCTTAATATATTTTTTATTTAAATAATTCTGATATTTAATGACAAGCTTTTTTTCCAATTCAAATAGATTTACGGAATCATGGTATTGCTGAAAAGCATAAGCTCTGAATTCGTTATAATCAATAGTGTTTCCATAAAGAAGCTGTGAGTATTTTGCTACCTCATAACGAAATAAAGGATCTATTTTATGCAATGATTTCAAATCAAGTTCCCTATTCTTATTATCTCCAAATATTTCAGAAAGATCGGAATATATACTGCTTACAGTTTTAAAATCTAATAGTTTTTTGCCAAGAACCCCAATATCCAGATCACTTTCCGGTTTAGCCTTATCTGTTGCATAAGAACCATGCAAAATAATTAGCTTTAAATTATATTTTTTACCGATTTTTATTATTTTTTGTTTCTGTAATTGTGTCAGTTTCATATTTTTTACATTCTATTTTTTTATGTAAAAGCATGGATTTAAAAAATGTTATTTTGTTATAAATTTAACTTAAAGTATAATTAAAAATATATAATATATAAAGTGAATTTAATATTAAAAAATTAAGGTGGTTATCCCAATACAGAGTATTTTCTCCCAATAAAGCAATATGAGCCAGATTCTTAGAAAAAACAAGGCATTGATATATCCTGGTTTTTTATGGTTTGCTGTTTTTTTTCTGCTGACACGCGCAACTTTTGTTAAGATAAAAAAAATAAGTTAAAATTAAGAAATCAGCTCGAATTTTTTCGGATACAAGCCATTAATGATAAAAATATGTTATAATTTTAACAATTCTGGTCTTAACTTTAATGGGAAGATGAAGACGGAATATTGTTTTAATCAATAATATTATTTAATCTTTCCCTGTAATATTTAAAATTATCCCAGGTCACATCTTCTGAAACCGCATGGTCAATATGTGGAACATAACCGCCTTTATTTAAAAGCTTTTTTATTTTCTCAAGTTCAGCATCTATCCCTTTTTTGGTTTTATCCTTAAATAAAAGTTTTTTATCTATTCCGCCCATCAGCTGAAGTTTTGGATATTTCTCTCTTATCTTGGCAACATCATTTACTGCTTCAATAGGGAAAAGTCCTGTAATGCCTGCTTCTATCCATAAAGGTATCAGCTCATCAATAAGGCCGTCGCAGTCAACCAGAACATTCTTAACTTTAAACTGTTTCAAAAAATCCATAAATTTAATATAATAAGGTGTCAGAAATTCTTTAAACATTTCTTTTGAGATAAATGAACCTGTTCGGTAAGCAATATCTTCCAGAATAAATATGCAATCAATTTCAACATCTTTTAAAATCAGTGACCAGTAATTCATCACAAGATTTAAAAAGTACTCATTGAATTCCTTAAGAAACCCGGGGTCATCATACATACTCATCATGTATATTACGTCACCCATGAGATGCCTTGGAAAAAATGAAAAACCGTAAGGGCCGCCGCCAAGCCTTATCGGAAAATCCCTGGTTTTTAGCTGCTCTTTTAGTTTATCCCAGTTTTGAGGAAGCCTTTTTTTATAATCATCGTCATAAAGATCTCTATATTTATAAAAATCCTTTCTGTTCTTTATGGGATATTCTATAACCATTGGAATTCCTGCAGTAATTTTCCCTTCCTTTTTCTTAAGCCCGTAGCTGTCAAGATATATCTTATGGTCTTCATTGTCTTCAATCATCTTTTGGGGAAGTTTTGGAGAAATATCAAAAGGAAACTTTACAAGATATGAATCAAGATTGAAATAATTTAATATATTTTTATCTGCCAGCTCTCCGCTTCCGGCAATATCATCAGAGGCTCTTACTATTTTAGCATCAAGCGCATTTATATAAGGAGTGTCAGCCGTTTTTGGAAGCCCTTCACCAAACCATTTTTTTAGAGTACCCGCCCAGAATCCAAATTCTGTTTTCATGGTCACCTTATTATCTTCAAAGGACATTACTGAATTGAATTTTTCTCTTGAGTTCAACCTAAATATTTCCTTTCTGTTATGCATTAAATTGATTGTTAATGCATGTCTTTGTTGTTTTGTTTATCTATAAGATAATATTTAATTATTTCCTGGACCACAGCAACAACAGGAATGGCAAGGAAAATTCCAAGCCACCCGAATAAAGTTCCTCCGGCTATCAAAGAAAATAAAATAAGCCCGGGATGGACACCAGTTCTGCTTTTCATTATGTAAGGTGAAATAAAAAAATAATTAATGAGATGCACTCCAATAAAAATAATAATAACGATTAATGCTTTTACGGGTGAAGTTAAAAAAGCAGATAATGCTGCGGGAATTATCGGAATTATCGGGCCTATTACAGGAATAAGGCTGAAAACAAAAGTCATGACACCAATTAGCGTTGCAAATTCAACTTTCAATACCATCATCCCGATTGTTACCAGAACCGCAATTATTGCTGCATCAATTAACTGCCCTCTTATATAATTTTCAAAAACATTGTTTATCTTGCTTATAATAATTACAGTGGTGTGTTTTCCCCTATTTGGAATAACTTTTAAAAATGTGATAATGAATTTTTCTGAATCTTTTAATATGTAGAAACCAAGCAATGGGCCTATAATAAAATTAAGGATAATATTAAAAATACCTTTTGTTAGAGATGTTGCGCCCTTGAAAATATTAAATCCGCTTAAGTTAAGCTTATTAATTAATAATTGGGTTACTTCAAAAGAATTGTTAGGCAGAAATTTTGTTCCGGAAAGTGCCTCAATATTTTTAAGAAAAGCATTGTCTTTAATTGAATTATTAATAAATATTGAAAATCTGTTCACGTAAAATGGCAGTTTTATTATAACTGAACGGAATTCTTCAAATACAAGCGGTATTATAAAGAAAAATAAAATGAAAATTATTGCAAGAAAGATAATATAAGTTATTGTAACTGCCCAGATTTTTTTAATTCTTTTTCTAAGAAGTTTAACGACTGGAATAAGCATGTATGCAATAAAAATTCCTATAAGCCCCGGAATTATTGCAACTTTCATCAGCGAAAGAACATAAAAAATACCGGCAACAATAATAATCAGGCCAATAAAAGACCATGAAAAAATACCTATATTTTTTATTGGCTCAATACTGTTACTTTTTCTTATTCTTAACATTATATAGGCATGATTATTTTTTACTTATTCTGTTTATTTTTTTAATGCACCGGTTAGCTCTGATATTGCCTTGTCTCTTTCTTCAGGATTTGGAGTTTTTCCATGCCACCCGCATTGATTTTCCATAAATGATACTCCCTTACCTTTTACAGAATTGGCAATTATCATTACAGGTCCGTCTTTAAACTCTTTTGCTTTGCCGATTGCATTTTCAATTTCGTCAAAATTATGCGCACTTATTTCTATTACTTTCCAGCCGAAAGCACGCCATTTGTCAGCGATAGGCTCTGAATTCATTATGTCTTTTGTAAACCCATCAATCTGAAGCCCATTTTTATCTAATATGCCAATTATATTCCCTAATTTATAATGAGCTGCTGCCATAGCAGCTTCCCATATCTGGCCTTCTTCACTTTCACCATCACCTATTATAACAAAAATATTGGCAGGCGAGTTGTCAAGCCTAAGTCCAAGCGCCATTCCTACACCCACTGACAAGCCCTGGCCAAGTGAGCCGGTTGACATATCAACACCGGGAACTTTTTTCATATCAGGGTGTCCCTGAAGAATGCTTCCGAATTTCCTGAGTGTTTTTAAATTGAATCTATCAATATACCCTTTTTCGATAAGAGTAGAATACAACACAGGGCAGGCATGCCCTTTTGATAAAATGACCCTGTCTCTATCCTTCATTAAGGGATTTTTAGGATCAAGTTTAAGCTCACCGCTGAAATATAAATAAGCAAATATATCTGCTATTGAAAGCGAACCTCCGGGATGGCCTGAACCAGCCTCGCATAACATCTCCATTATATCAACTCTTATCTCAGCAGCTTTTTTTTGAAGCATTTCTTTTTTTAAGCTATCCATTTAATTCCTTTCACAATAAAATTAAAGTTTTAAAAAAACAAAATAAAATATATGGTTGTTTAAAGAAGTTTATATCATATCCATTAAATTATTCAATTATTAAATAGAAAAATAGCATTAAATAATATAATATTATAAAAATAAATTTATTTGAGTGATATCATTTTAAACTTATAAATCTTAAAATAAATATTAAAGTGAAAATAATTAAAAAAAGTTTTTAAATATTTAAGAAAACCAACAAAATTAATATTAAATATCTGATATCTTTAAATTAAACATGTATTTTAACAGCAACGAAAAAGAGCACATCATCGTAATAGGCGGCAATGTTTCAGGTTTGGCTGCTGCGAGCCAGGCAAGGAGAAATACCCCCGATGCCGAAATAACAGTACTTGAAAGCGGCAATTATATTTCTTATGGAACATGCGGACTTCCTTATTTTATTTCCGGAATAATAGATGATATTAATAAACTTTTTGTTTACACTCCCCGATTTTTTGAGGAAGAAAGAAAAATAAAAATTCTTTTAAACCATAAAGCCATAAAGCTAAACCCGCAGAAAAGAGAAATTTTTGTGCAAACTCTGGAAAGCAATTTACAAAAAATTTTAAATTATGACAAGCTGGTTATTTGCAGCGGTGCTGTTCCTTTTGATTTAGGAATAGAAGTTTCAAGATTAAATAATGTCTTTTTCTTTAGAAATGTTGAAGATACTTTAAGGCTTAAGGATTTTATAGGAAAAAATATCCCTAAAAAGGCAGTAGTAGTCGGTGCAGGCTCCATCGGCCTTTTGATGGCTGAAGCTCTTACAAAAATCGGAATCAAGGTTACAGTTGTAGAAAAAGCTCAAAGAATATTTAGCGGGTTCGAAGATGAAATATCAGCTATACTGCAAAAGAAACTTATTGCTGAAGGTATTGATTTAATGCTTGGAACCAGGATAGCTTCTGCTTTGCCTGATGATAACGGACTGGTTAAAAGCATCTCTACAAATAACGAAGAAACCTTGAATGCGATTGAAACTGATCTTATTATCCTAAGTGCCGGAATAAGGGCAAATACCGATTTTGTCAAAGGCACTTCAATTGAACTAGGCAAAAGCGGCGCTATAAAGACAAGCCCCAAACTCCAGACTGCATATTCAAATATTTATGCTGCAGGAGACTGCGCATGCGTTAAAAATATTGTTACCGGAAAATGTGACTTCATCCCTACAGCAAACAATGCCGCTAAAACGGGAAGGATTGCAGGAGATAATATAACCGGGGGAGATATAATTTTCCCGGGTTCAGCCGGGACTACAGTTGACCAGATCTTTGGTTTTGAAATTGCAAAAACGGGAATCAGCTTCGTAGAAGCTCTGGATTTAAATTACAATGCAGTAAAGATTACCGGCAATTACAGCTCACATGCAAAAGTTATCCCAGGCACTCAAACAATAACAGCAGCTTTGATTGTCGATATTAAAACACGCAAAATTCTCGGAGCGCAAATGATCGGAAAAGAAGGTGTTGCAAAAAGAATAGACACTTTCGCTACTGCAATTACGTGCCAAATGACAATAGATGACGTATATATGCTTGATTTAAGTTATTCCCCCGGAACTTCCACGGTCTGGGACCCCGTAAACAAGATATGCGGCCAAGCATTGCTTGATCTTTCAAAAAGAAGATTCTAGCACTATCCTATTTCATTCTCAATAAATTCTAAACCATCATTCCGATTTTTATATCTTCTTCTTCTTAAAGTAGACATACTCATTGCAAGTCCAGCTATAATTGCAGCTCCACCGGATATTGGAATTATTGGATCAAGGCCGGTAAAGCCAAGTGCCTGAATTATACCACCCTTATCAGTTAATCCCTCTACTGTAATTGTCGGAGCAGCAGCACCACCAGCTGGAGTTTCTTTTACATATAAGGTAGCAGATAGTGAATCAGCATTAAATATTGCATAAAATGTCTCAGTGTTAAGTAGATATCCAGCAGGTGCAGGTGCTGCTTCTATTATTGAATATTTTACATTCCATTTAAATCCAGATGCTGTAGCAACTCCCCCATTAGCTGTTATAACTGTTTCTTTTAAAACTCCGCCATCATCATATATATTAAATGTTGCTCCGTCTATCGGTAGACCTGTTACTGCATCTGTTTTTATTATGGTGATGGATCCAGGTGATTCTACAACAGTTAACGTTCCGTTATTGATTGTTACATCATAGTTTCCTAATTTTTTATCTGGGTCAACCACTGTCGGAACAATTGTATAACTTCCTGGCAGACTGCTAGGAATAGCACTGCAGTCATATACTACGGTTATATTGTCAAGGTTCTTTATACCAGTTATGGTACCAGTAAATGCTGGATTAGCTAGTCCATACATACGTGAAGCATCACCAGCAGTTACAATTAGTCGTGCTTTTGTAATAGTTTGTGTTCCATCTTCAAATGTTGTGTCGTAATTATCTGATGTTAGGCCACCTGGTGTTATTGGATTTGTTCTGACTGTTACAATTTCAACCGGCGCAGCAACCAAAGTAAATACAGTACCGGTTAAATCTGAAAGAGATGGTGTTGTTGAACCGGTTATTGTAACTGTAACATTACCAGCAGCATCAATGGTATAGTTTGAACATTCTATCCAGGATGAACCATTCCACCACATAGGTATGCCTGGTCCTCCAATAATAGTAAATTGTATTTGTTCAACGCCTTCCGAAGTATCTAAATGGAGATCGACATATGAAGTTGCACCCTCAATTGAAAATCCTCCTTCAGAAGCAGTGGCCCTTGAAATTTTTTCAATTCTAACTGTCTGGCCTCCACTGCCTGTTATGGTAACAAAAGCACCTGCTACTGATGAAGCATCTACTGTATTTGTGCCCTCTGATACAGTTTGCTGTACTATGCCTAATTCGGTAATATCTAAAACTGAAATTGTTGGTGCCTCAGTAGTTGTAGTTGTTGCAGGTGCCTCAGTAGTTGTAGTTGTTGCAGGTGCCTCAGTAGTTGTA
>JAPLCN010000203.1 GCA_026392215.1 Actinomycetota bacterium
ATATTTCTACTTTTATTCTAATTAGTTCCTGGTGAATAACTCAATTTTTAGTGAATTATTTGTTTAAATTAAGCATAAAATTTTCTCAATTTGGCCCTTTTGGCTGATTGTTCACCAGAAACTAATGAGTTGTTTGTTATTTATTGTATCCCTTAATACAATCTTCAATTTCTTTTTTTGAATTCAATATATTTAGTTCAATTTTAAAGTCGATTTTTTCACCAGGATCAATAAATCGTACATTTTTATTTTTTATCTCTACGTCTCTTCCTCCAAGGGTGCTGTTTGCCGGTTCAAGCCCGCAAACATATTCACCGCTTGAAGCTTGTTTCCATTGTACCAGGTAAGGAAGGCTTTTCTTGCTGAATTTAATTGAAACACCTAAACCTTCTGCGTTATTAAATTCGCTGTTTATCAGAGCCAGATTGACATTCCCGTCCTTATCCGGTGCTATTTCATGGATAAATACCTGCTCATCAAAGTTATCTTCCGGCTCGCAAAATTCATTAAAACTCTTAATCCCTTTATTGGCTGTTTCATTCCTGGATGTGGTCCTGGTTTCTTTTGGAAGCAGCAATTTTGTTGTTGAATCAAGAAGTGGAAACCCAAAGTTCATGTGGTACAAAATCATCAAAGGGCTGGACTTAAAACCGATATTTTCTACAGTGTCTTCAATTAATATTGAAGGCTTGTCCATGAAAGTTGTAATTTTTCTTGAAAGCTCCAGCTTTTCATAAAGGGCTCTTACCTCTCTCACTTTTCCCTGAACCCACATTATATAATTATCGTTTTCCCATCTGCAATCAGCTAGAATGTTATTTGCAGGAAGGCTGGAAATTCTTCCGTGGAGGCCAAGCTCTTCACCATTGTCAGTTGTCGGTGATCCGAAATAAGTAAGGCCGCAAGTAGTTAGCAGTCCTCCGAAAAATGTCCTTAGCCACTCAAGCCCCTTGCTTTCATAATAGATTGAAGAAGTTTCCCTCGTTGAAGATTTCCAGGCAATAGGAATATTCTTATAAGTCAGTGATGATATATCCATAGCTCTGTCCAGTATCACGGTCATTTCAATGCCGCTCGGGCTTTTAAGATCAACTGCCCTTAAATTTTTTGCTGCTCCATCTGAAAACTCATATAATTTTACCCCTCCAAGCTGTGATACATCGCCTACCTTTTTTAAAAGCTCGATTTTTGAATATTTTTTTCCGAAAATTTCCATTTTTGCCTCCAATCAATATTAATAGCTTATAAATTTTTTACTGATAACTATCTATTATACTGAAAATTATACTAAAAAATAAAAAAATAATTTAATCTACTACTTTTAGACTTTAATCCCGCCTTTATTTTTAATAAGATTAATCCTTAATAAAATTGCAGACATTATTGTTCCAAGTACTGCCAATATTATCAGGACATAAGGCACATAGCTTACTAAAGCGGATCAAATATGGGAATCACAAAACCCAATATGAAATAAGCCAGGTAAAATAGTTTTAAATTTTTCTTTTTTTGCATTTTAAGTCTTGTGTAAATACAGAAATACTATCAAAAATCTGTCCGTGAATAAACATCAATATCAGGATTTGATAAATGTCCTTTCCTGAATTCAAAATAACCAAGGCTTGCCACCATGGCAGCATTATCCATGCAAAGGTTTATCGGCGGAATATAGATTTTTATTTTATGTTTATCTCCGGCTGCCATAAACTCTTCCCGCAGCCTTGAATTTGCCGCTACCCCGCCGCTTACAAGGACTTTGCTGATTTTATATTTAACACATGCCCTTATTGTTTTTTGAATAAGGACATCAACTGCGGCAGCCTGAAAACTGGCAGTAAGGTTTGGAATATTTTCTTCCTTCATCAGTTCCGGATATTTTTTTGTCCTGTAAATAAGGGCAGTTTTTATGCCGCTGAAACTGAAATTGAAATCCCCGCTTTCAAGCATGGGGCGGGTAAATTCAATAAAATGCGGGTCAGCTTTTTTTGAAATTCTGTCAATGACCGGCCCTCCGGGATAGCCAAGGTTGAGATACCGTGCAATTTTATCAAATGCCTCTCCAACTGCATCGTCTACTGTATGACCTATCTCTTTAATTGTTAAATTTTCATCAACGATATAAAGGCTGGAATGACCGCCGGAAACAATAAGGCTTATATATTTGTCAGGTATGTCAAAATTTATTTCATTATTTGCCAGAATATTTGCAAAAATATGCGCTTTAAGGTGGTTAATGGCAATCAACGGAATTTGGTTGTAATAGCTGAATGCTTTTGCAGCACCTACCCCGACTAAAAGCGAGCCTAAAAGCCCGGGTCTGTTGGTTACAGCAACCATGTTTATTTTTTCCGGAGCAATGCCTGCTTTAAAAAGCGCCTCGCCAATCACAATATCAATCATTTCTATATGTTTTCTTGAAGCTATTTCCGGAACAACTCCGCCATATTTTTCATGAATTTCATTCTGTGATGATATGACGTTTGAAAGTATTTCTCTTCCATTTTTTACAACTGCAGCGCAGGTGTCATCACAGGAAGTCTCAATGCCAAGAATAATAGTGCCGCTTCCCTTTTGGAAATTATTTTTTTGCAATTTATTTTTTTCTGCCATTTTATTTAAAACTTAATTACCTGGAACTAATCTTTTTTATTTAAATAATTCTACCCTGAAATTTAAATTAGCTTTTCTTAGTTATTTTATTATCTCCAACCGCTTGTAAAAATATATGGAAATTATTTTCACAAAATAAAACAGATAAATAATATTTCAAAGTTAAAATTTTCTTTATTTTTTACTTAAAAGCAATAAAATCCCTTACATATACCGGAGCAATAGGCAATGATTTTAAACCATTGCTAAAGCTGTAATCTGCCAGAAAGTTAAGGTATTTTGAATTTGGATTTACATTCTTTTCATCAAGACTCATACTTACCCCTTTATTTTCGGACTTAATATCCCTTATTAGATTTTCAAATAATTCTTTATGAGATTTTACAGCGTTTGCAGTTAAAATTAACAGAAACTCTTTTTGCAGCACGGTAAAATCATGATTTTGTTCTTTTCCCTGACCAGTATCTTCAGATGAATTGCCATTATTAAAAATCTGGCTGCAGGTCAAACAATTGCATTTTTTTAAAAGATTTAACTGGTTTATGATTTGAGAAAATTTTTTACTGAAATCATCACGGCCCAGTAAAAAATCCCCGAATCTTTTATATAAATAATATTGTTTACCCTCAAAATCAAATCTGAAAATTAAATTATTGCTATCTGCATAATTTTTAACTTCATAGATGCTAAAATAAATTTCATCATTTCTTACATCCATTAAGGGCATAATATAAACACCGCCCAAGTCAATCATCTTTTTTGAAATGCTGTTTATATTTTTCAGGACGCATCCTGTAGAAAAAACGTCAAGAGAGTTAAATCCAAAAACAGGCTTTCCAGAAAGCATGGAAAACATTTTTACAACACTTATCCCTATTCTTCCGCCAGTAAAATCACCGGGGCCTAAATTAATGGAAAACAAGTCAATATCTTTTACGGTTTTATTTGCATGCTTTAAAACAGTATCAATATCATTAATAATATTAACCATATGCCTCTGGCTTTTATTGTCTTCCAGCTCCGATACAATATTGCCGTTTTCACTTACGCTGGCACTTAATACTTCAGTTGTGCTGTCTATTGCCAAAATAGTTTTCATAAATAATAAATCCTGTTTATAAAAAAATTGTAAATATTATTTTTAATATCTTTTTTTACCTTCTCAGTTATCCCCATCTGAAACCTACGCTTAATTAAAGCTTTAAAAAAGCTTCATGCTCTTTAACAATTCTAATTTTTGCTTCCAGTAAGAGTTTTCTGCCGAAAAAATTATTTTTCTTTTCTGGTTCATAGCTTCCGGATTATCTTCTGCATCCAAATCTTCAAAAAAATATTCAAATTTTATTTCAAGATAATCTCTTGAAATTTTCTCTTTAAGAAAGCAGCCCCACTCAACAAATACGACAGATTTTGTGTCATATATATATTCTTCAATCCCAATATCAGGTATGTCTTTAAAACTGTCAATTCTATAAAGATCACAATGCACCAGCCTGGTTTTAATGCCGCCTTTAACAAAATCATAAATATTAATTAAAGTAAAACTCGGGCTTGTAACATTCCCTTTAATATTTAGCCCTTCTGCCGTCCCGGAAATAAAAGTAGTCTTGCCGCCGCCAAGCTCTCCAAGAAAAAAAATAATATCACCCTGCGATAAAAGTTGAGACAGGCTTCTGCCAATTCTTTTTGTATCTTCAGGTGATGATGTTAAAATTTCCAGTTTCATTTAAAACAGCCCCATTTGCTCCGCCTGAGAATCGTGGTTTTCAATTGTATTTTCTTTTTTACTGCCCATATCAGGAATTGAAGCTTTTCCCGCTGCAAAAAGCTCTGCGAACTTCTCTGAATCTGTTTCTTGTTTTATAAAATTTTTCTGTTTTTGAAATCCGTAATTACCTTCAATAATAATTGAAGGGTCATTTTCACCTGACTCAAACATTTTTATTACTTTTGCAACCCTTTTAAAATCAACTTTTAGGACTTCAAATCTTGAAGGAGCGTAAAGTGCTGCTGCAGGATGATTTATTGGCAGGACATATCTGCCGTTAATTTTAAAAACCCTGCCCCGCAGACCCGTAATCCCTTCGCTTGAATTTAAAAGCAATTGTGTTGAATACTTCCCCAATGTGCAAATGATAAGAGGCTCTATGATTTCAATTTGCTCAAACAAATATGTTTTGCACAAATCTATCTCTTCAAGCTTTGGATCTCTGTTTTCAGGGGGCCTGCATTTTAAGACATTTGCTATAAATACATCATTTCTGGTAAAACCTATTGAATTTAACAATTCATCAAGCAGCTTTCCAGCCTGGCCGACAAAGGGCTTGCCCTGCAAATCTTCATTTTTGCCTGGAGCTTCGCCAACAAACATTATTTTTGAATTTGCATTGCCGCTTCCAAAAACAAAATTAGTCCTTGTGCTGGCCAGATCACAATTACGGCAGCCCCTTATTGAAAAGAAATATTCTTTTAATTTCTCTCTTCTGTCAGTGTCTTCCATGTAATTAATTAAAATAAGCAAAAAATTATTAAAAATAAAAATATATTTAAAATTTAATTATAAAAGCAAAACCCTAATCATAAAAATATAATTTAAAAAATTTTGCTAATCTTTACAGTTTATTTGATGTTAATAATTGAAATTTTAAGTATAATATAACTTTACTATAAATACCGACAAATATACCCAAACAAGGTATAATTTTACAAGAAGCAGTGCCCGTCGTACGGGTATAAAGTCCAGTTTTTGTATGTAATGCAGGTAGCCTATCGGTCGCCCGCACTGGCAAAAGTTAATTAAAATAGACATTTGTTTATTAAAATAGCAACTATACTATCATAAAACAAAGTATAAAATTTAATAATTTTTATGCTATTAATATTGTGTTTGATTTTTAAAAATTTTTTTACAGGCTAAATGAAACGAAATAAAGTACGGCTTCTGATCATAATCATAATTATCAGCATATTTTTTGCATTTTCAGTACCTGGATGCATGAAGGCAGAACCTGTAAGCATTGAAAATATAATTCTTGCAGCCAGCGTAGATGCTAACGGCAATCCCACAGCAGAAACAAGTGATTTCAAGGAGGGCACTAAAGAAATTTACCTTGTCATCAAAGTAAAAAACATGCAAAAAACTGACAATATTTCTGTTAAGTGGACTTATCTGGATAAAGGCCTGGAAATTGACAGCAAGAGTTTTACGCCTGAAGGCAAGTTTACAGGAAATCATGTATTTAAGTTTAAAGTAACGCAGGGTTTTACATTTGGCAATTATGAAGTGCGCACATTTTTAAACGGAACCCAAATAAAAACTGTTTCTTTTAAAGTAAACTGAATTTATTTTTTTAATATAATAAATTTTCTGCTTTAAGGGCCTGCCTGAAAACAGGTAAAATGCCTGTAAAATATAAACCTAATTTAATTCAGGGTGTTTAAGAACCAATTGAAACAATATATCCTTTCGGAAAAAGTTTATGTCTAATATAAGATATTAAATTAAATCAAATTTATGAACCTGACCGGTAAATGTTTTTTTAGACATTTTCAGCCAGCACTTCTCTTATCTTAAAATCGGTTCTTCTTAACTGCAGGATAGATGCCGGCATCAGATGTGTTACAGGCCCATGAGCGGCAAGCCTTACTATAAACCTTTCCCATGATATGCTTGTGTTTTTGATATAGAAGCCATTCCACGATTGATACAGTTTTGCACCCATAATTTCTTTCGGCCCTATTGTAGCTGCTCTTGGCGGTATGCTTGACCAGTCACCGCTGGGATCAAGGCATTCCTGTGCAATAGTAATTGGATTTAAAGTCACAATTCTCGGACCCATTTGTAAAAATTCCTCTAATGTGCCGCAGGCAAACTCAGGAGTACCGGGATCAACAAATGCAACATGTCCTGACCATCCCAATGCTCCAAAACAAACATCTGCGCCACCTAAATCTTCCAGCATTTTGCCATAGTCTTTTATATTCTTATCTGTAAAACCAACACACTGATTTCTCGGAGGCCTTAGTTGTTCATCTATTTGATAATAAAAACTGTTTAAAAAGCAGTGATTAAATCCGAGCGGCCAATCGTCAGGAGCAACTTTACCATCTTCATCAACATATTCATCCATATTAAAGGTCCATAGCTTCCTGCAATTTACTTTGAATTTATTGATAAGATAAGCAACGTGTTTGTACTCCGGATGAGGGTTTGGCATTATCAGTACAAGCTGTTCATCTTTTTCGGCTGCCTCTTTAATAAACATGAACATTTCAATTATTCTTCTTAGTTCAAAGTCCTCGTTAGGGACAATCTCGATTTTAAAATCAGGATTTGAATGCTTAGCTATATCTTCTTTTTTAATAGCTCTTACTCTTTTACAGGCTTCCATATCCTGAAAGGGCATTGCTGCGAATATTTTATGTTTGAATTCAGTCATTTTGCACTCCCGGTCAATTATATTTTAAAAAATAAATATGCTTCATTTTATTAAAGATTGCATCCACAGGACCTTCTAACCATAATATCTGAGTCTAATTTATATACTTTATCAATATTAAATAAAAAGAAACAGCAATTAATCATCTTGCCTCTATTTTACCCTAAATAGTAGCTAAATTAAGGATAATTTTAAAAAATTTTCCTTAAGCATATTCCAAATCAAGGTTTTAAGAGTAAAAATTATACCAATTTTTTGATTTTAGGGTGCCTTAAGCTATATGTATATGTGATAAAATTAAATTACAGTGTGGTTTGGTGATCTTTTAAATACTTAAAAAAGAGAGAGGGTGTTATAGCGGAACAGGAACAGGTGGTTACTTTTTCATACTATATGAAGTCACTTTTCCATACACCGGTATGAAATGCATACATCGAATTGTACGAAAACAAAAGTGATCCCTTCCTATTCTTTAATACCCCCGGCTGTCAGACCGCTGGCAAGATGTTTCTCGATAATCATGAACAGGATGATGACTGGTACGGTTGCGATGAGGGCTGTAGCAAACAGGTACTGCCACTGGACATCATGTTTTCCAAAAAATGCATATATCCCAACTGTTAGTGGCTTATTAGCTTCGGAGGATATAATTGTCAAAGCGAATGTGAATTCATTCCATGCGGCAATAAATACAAAAATTAATGCAGTAATAATTCCAGGAGCTGATAAGGGCAGCAATACTCTAAAAAGTGCCTGGAACCTTGAACATCCGTCGATCCATGCCGCCTGCTCCAGCTCATAGGGAATCGTAGCAAAATATCCCCTCCCGACTTCAGCATTTTTTCTTAAATACTGCCTCCAATAACTAAAATTTAAGTATGAAAACAACTAATATTATCCATATTGAAAATGTAGTGCCATATTTTAAAATAGGGGTTGCTATTAATTAAAAATTATGAGAAAATATCATTATGTTTGTAAGAGTAAAAACATCAAATAATAACAGAACAACATTTGTACAAATAGTACAATCAATAAGAGCAGCAGATAAAGTAACTCAAAGAATCATACGTCATATCGGTGTTGCAAAAGATGAGACAGAACTTGAAAAATTAAAAATACTTGCCCAATCAATAAAAGAAAAGCTTGAAGCAAGAGGCCAGCAGTATCTTTTTAAACCTGAAGAAGTTACAAGCTTAAAAAAGCCTGATACTGTATATGAAAGCCAGGACTATAACGTAAACCTGGGTAATTTAATTGAAGAGCAAAGACTTGTAGCAGGAATTCATGAAGCTTACGGTAAGCTCTTTGATGATCTTGGATATAACAAAGTTATAAACTACCCTTCAAGAAATAAAACTACAACTGATGTTTTTAAAAATATAGTTCTTGCCCGTATTGCAAATCCCGTCTCAAAAAGAGCATCGGTACTAAAGCTTGAAGAAGATTTCGGGCTTACAATTAATTTAGATAAGGTATATCGCATGATGGACATGCTTGACATATCTTCAATAGAAAGATTAAAGAAAATAACTTATGAAAATACTCTCAGTTTAATCGGAGCTAAAATAAATGTAATTTTCTATGATGCAACTACAATTTACTTTGAATCCTTTACAGAAGATGAACTTAAGAAAAACGGCTACGGCAAGGATGGAAAAAATAACCAGCCCCAGGTGCTTCTTGCACTTATGGTTACAACTGAAGGTCTTCCCGTAGACTACGAAGTATTTGCAGGAAACACTTTTGAAGGCTCAACACTAATTCCTGCACTTAGTAAAGTAAAAGAGAAATATGACATAGAAAGGGTAGTATTTGTAGCAGACTCTGCAATGCTGTCTGCTGCCAATATAGCTGAGCTTGAATCTTTAAAAGATGATTGTTTTTCTTTCATTGTAGGAGCAAGACTTAAAAACTTAAATCAAACTCTTAAGAGCAGTATTCTTGATATAAATAATTACAGGGAAATAAGTCCTGAACTGAGGATAGGCCAGTTTGATTACTACGGTAAAAAATTAATTGTAAGCTACAGCGCAAAACGTGCTCGTAAAGACAGCCATGACAGAAAGAAAGCTGTAGAAAAGCTAAAAGCAAAACTTGAAAAGAGCAGCAGTGTTAAATCAAATATTTCAAATAACTCTTACAGAAAATATCTTAAAGTTAACGGAAAATCCAGCTTATCAATAGATGAAAATAAAATAGAAACTGACAGTGTATGGGATGGTCTTCATGGAGTAATAACTAATTCTGATCTAAGTTCCATAGATGTTCTTGAAAAATACAAAGAGCTATATAACGTAGAAGCAGCATTTAGAGTAACTAAGCATGATTTAGCAGTCAGACCAATTTATCACTGGAAACCTGATAGAGTTAAAGCTCATATCGGGATATGCTACTGTGCATACAGTCTTGTAAAACAAATGGAGTACAGAGTAAGGCTGCAGTATAAAAAGATTAGCATTGAAGACATAAGAGATATTCTTATGCATGTACAAACAACAATATTTTATGATAGAAAGAAAAAAATAAGATACGGTTTTCCATCAAGTATGAAAAAAGATGCAAAGAAAATATATAACCTTCTTGGTATCAAAAGAAATCTTACCCCTTATATAATAGAGAAGCTGTAATGCCATATTTTTTTGGATTTAATCTTAAAAATGGCTTAAAGTGCGGAAGTCAGGAGGGCGTTATCAAAGTTATAGCTAAAAGTTTTACAGACCCGACCAAGCACTATATTTTACTGTGACACGCCACTGTGACATACTGTGACATTTTACTGTGACAAACTTACATACTCATCAATTTAGGATGGATACGGACAAACATCAGAAAACCGGTTTCTAGTTTTCAAAAATAATGTTTTATTCTTTAGTAATGTCATTTTTCATCTTCTCAAACTCTTCTTTATTTATTTCCCCCTTAGCATATCTTTTTTTAAGAATATCCATGGCTGATTCTTCTGTCCAATGCCTTTTGCATGTAATCAACTTAACAACGTAGACAATTCCAGCTATAGCCAATATCCAGAAAATACTCATAAATATCCAGCCAAAAGTCATTCCACATCCATAATTTCCCCAGTGCATGATTATTTATAGGAATTTGCTTTTGGATCTCCCAGGTATAAAGCATGAATACACACCACGATTATGTATTGTAAGTATTAAAAACAAAAAATCAGGAGCAGATAACAGCCGTAAGATCTAAATAATAATCAGGCTTATATTTTACAGGCATTTTACCTGTTTTTGGGTAAACCTATAAAGCAGAAATTTTATTAAATCTAAAAAATCTGTGTAATCAGTATCTATATAATCATCACGACTATAGTCATCAAAAGTATCAGCCACGGAAAGTACCACTGGAGGTGCCTGCCTCTTCTAAACTCATATCAAGAAGCTCTATTAGACAAAGGCAGCAGTTTTCCCGTACCTGTCTGTGCCAGACCTAGAAATCCCTGTTGCCGCCTTTTAGTATGGGGATTGATTGTTCTTGTATCGGAGCCAGTTTTTCAAAACCTAACTCCGTGATCACTCTTATTAATTCTTCTCTTATTCCAAATTCTTCAAATTTATTCATTATATTTATTTTTATTAATTATTAAAATGCTAAATATATGCTTATTAGATCTAAATAAAACTACATATCAAAAACTATTATAATACCATTTATTTCATGTAAACTGTAAGATACATCTTCATTATAAAAATAATTTCAATATTAACTTTAAAATCACTGGTAAAAAATTTAACATAAGAAATTATATTAATAATTTTCGCCTGCATGATGATATTTTTTAGAAAATA
>JAPLCN010000133.1 GCA_026392215.1 Actinomycetota bacterium
AGGATAGAAAGTTATCCTGCCACTTTGAAGATACAGTTGCCATAACTTCAGAAGGCTCGATAATATTAACGAGGCTTAATTAGCAGTTAAATAAGTAAAATAAAAAAGTTATAGACATTTTGGCCTATATTTGATAAATTATTTATTTGCCTTCTTTTTAAGTATTAAGACATTCTATAAAAAGAAAAGTTAAAAATATTAAATTATCAAAGAACAATTAGAGATAAAAATATTTTTAATATTTTGCTCTTTGAAAACTAAATAAGTTAAGCAGCAACAGCAGGGGCTTGCTGTAAAAATACCCGGCAGGGATCATAATATGATTTATGCTTTAACATTGAATACATCATCCTTGCTATCTTTACAGCTACTTTAATTAAAGCCTTTTTAGCAGGCATACCCTCTGATACCATATCATGGTAATATTTCTTAAGATGACTATTGTGCTTTACGGCTGCAACACCTGACATATAGAGCATATACCTCAAGTCTTTTGGACCTGCCTTTACAATTGTTGGGTTTTTCTTTTTGTACTTTCCGGACTCAAATATATTTGGGTAAAACCCGATAAAGGAGACAAGCTTGTCTGAATTTGAAAAGCGGGACACGTCACCAACAGCAGCAATAAATGCGGCGATGGTACCAATGCCTACTCCCTTAATTGAATTTAAGATGTCATAGTTTAATCTGTTGCCATCTTTAGGGTCATCAGGGTCTAGTATGGATTTAATCTCAAGCTCAATATCTTTTATTTTATCAGACAGTGAAGTTATCTCCTCTATCTGCATAGAAATAGAAATGCCTCTTGATTTTGAAGCTTGACCGGAATAAAAGCTATCCTTTGCAGCAGCTATTAGCTCTTTGGCCTTGTCAGCTCCAAAGTTGCATCCCTGGTATCTTCTAAATATCTTGACAAGTCTTCCTACAGTACCGTCTTTTGCCATATGGAAAGATGTGGTATATTTTGATAAAATATACATAGATACTTTGGAGAAGGGGTAAGAGATTATCTCTGTGTATTCAGGAAAGGTAAGATAAAGAAGTGCTAGAACACTTCTTTTTAAATCTTTTACCCTTCTCTTAAATGAATGCTCAATCCTTACAAGCTCTCTAAGCTCAAGCACCTTATCATCAGAGATATATATGCTCTCGCACTTTTTAGTTCTTACAAGTTGGGCAATAGCGGCAGCATCGATAGAATCAGTCTTAATCTTAGAGCCAAGTGCCTGGCGATATTTCTTTACCTGGTATGGATTTAAAAGAATGCACAAGATGTCCTTTTGTCTTAGATATGAGCACATGTTTTCCCAGTAATTGGAGGATACTTCCATACCGACTACAAGATTTTCTTTTTTGTAGCTGTTAAGTTTTGAGAGTAGCTTTTCAATTCCTTCCTTGGAGTTAGAAATATTAAAAGGGCTCTCTATTTCATCACCATCCTCACCAAGTGCTGCAACTCTTGAAGTTCCTTTAGCCAGATCAATTCCAAGATACACTTTTTGGTCCATGTTTTATCCTTTCTGTTAAATTTGTTTTGGCCAAGCAGCTTCCTGCCTTATACTGACTTATTACAAAGCCTCGTTATAATTGGTACTTAAGTAATTTAAGTCCAAATCATTCTGATAATTGTTTTACCAGTCAGTAGCAAGAAAGCAAAAGTCTTAATAAATTGGTCTGCGCAAGCAGCCAAAAGGAGGGTATATTTGTCTTTCTGCTTAGCTTATTTGTTTTAATTTTAAATCAATAAATATTATTAATAAAATTTATTATCTTATTATACGAGGAGGATATTATTTCAGAAAAAGAAGAAATAATTGAAGTAGAAGGAACAATACTTGAAGCTTTGCCAAATGCAATGTTTCGGGTAGAACTTGAAAATGGGCATAAAGTCCTTGCTCATATTTCAGGTAAAATGAGAATGCATTATATCAAGATATTGCCTGGAGATACTGTTAGAGTAGAGCTTACTCCATATGATTTGACAAGAGGCAGAATAATTTACAGGAAAAAATAATCTTATTTTTTCCTGTTTTAAGAAAAATTAATTTATTTTTATTTTCTTAAAGAGTCTTATTAAGGTTATTATGTATTGCTATGAGATATTAAATATTAAAAAAATATTTAAAAATAAAAGGAATTAAAATGAAAGTCAGACCATCAGTTAAAAAAATTTGCAATGATTGCCGTATTATAAGGCGAGAGGGTAAAGTTTTGGTTATATGTAAGAATCCCCGCCATAAGCAAAGACAAGGTTAAGGAGGAAATTTAAGTGGCTAGAATTGCCGGAATTGATATTCCCAGAAATAAGCATATCTGTATTTCTCTTACTTATATTTTTGGCATTGGAAGACCTGCTGCCAAAAAAATTCTTGCAGACCTTAGCATAGATGCAGCAAGAAAAACAAGCGAATTAACAGAAGAAGAAGTTATAAAAATCAGAGAATATATTGATGCAAATTTAAAAATTGAAGGCGATTTAAGAAGAGAAGTAAGCCAGAACATAAAAAGGCTTATTGAAATAAACTCTTATAGAGGTATAAGACATAAGAGAAATTTGCCGGTTAGAGGCCAGAGAACGCATACAAATGCAAGAACCAGAAAAGGAAGAAGGCCTGCAGTTGGCATTAAGAAAAAAATAACAGTTACTGCTAAATAATTAGGAGGATAAACTTGGCAACGAAGCAAACTGCTAAAAAAAGAACTAAAAAGAAGGAAAGAAAGAACGTTCCTTATGGAATTGCGCATGTTCAGTCTACTTTTAATAATACTATTGTTAACATAACAGATTTAAAAGGCAATACAATTGCATGGGGCAGTGCAGGCGCACATGGTTTTAAGGGTTCAAGAAAAAGCACCCCATTTGCAGCACAGGTTACAGCAACTGCTGTTGCAAAATCAGCACAGGAGCACGGTCTTTCAAAAGTTGACGTAAGAGTAAAAGGCGTTGGTTCAGGAAGAGAAACTGCTGTAAGGTCTTTGCAGGCTGTAGGGCTGGAAATAGGTTCAATTATGGATGTTACCCCAGTTCCGCATAACGGATGCAGGCCACCAAAAAGAAGAAGAGTTTAAAAATTATTTAGATGTTTAGAAATATTTACAAATAAGGAGTTATTTTAAATGGCTAGACTTAAGGACGCTGTTTGTAAGCTCTGCAGAAGAGAAAAAGAAAAATTATTTTTAAAAGGCTTAAGGTGCTTTACAGATAAATGTGGGGTAACAAAGAAACCATATGCTCCTGGCCAAAAAGCAAAAATGAGACTTGTTGAGTCTGAATACTCTACGCAACTTAGAGAAAAACAAAAAGCAAAAAGATATTATGGCGTTTTGGAATCACAGTTTTTAAATTATTACAAGAAAGCTAAAAGGAAACAGGGAATTACAGGTGAAGTTTTATTGCAATTGCTGGAAACAAGGCTTGATAATGTTTTTTATCTTATGGGATTTGCAACATCCAGAGCACAATCGAGGCAGTTAATTTGCCATGGCCATATTCAGGTTAATGGCAAAAAAGTTGACATTCCCTCATATCAGGTAAAAGAAGGGCAGGAAATATTGGTTGCAGAAAAAAGCAAAGAATTGCCTTATATTGTTGAGGCTAAAGAAAGCGCCGGAAGTTTAAGCATTCCTGAATGGCTTGAGATAGATTTTAAAAATTTAAAGGGTAAAGTTATCAGAATTCCAGAAAGAGCTGACATTAAAGCTCCGGTTAATGAACAAATGATTGTCGAGCTTTATTCTAAGTAATCTTAAAGATTTATTATATTGTTATATATTATTATTTTGATAATTTTTGTCTCTTAATTTTAGGAGGTTAAAATAAATTGTTAAAGATGCATAAACCAAGTATTAATGTAAAAATGGCAAATGATTTTGAAGGCGAGTTTATACTTGAGCCTTTGGAAAGAGGTTTTGGCCATACTTTAGGTAATTCCATAAGAAGAGTGCTGCTTTCTTCAATAGAGGGCGTTGGAATTACAAAAATAAGAATTGAAAATGTACAGCATGAATTTTCTACCCTTGAGGGTTTAAAAGAAGATATTATTGAGCTTGTTGCCAATTTAAGGCAGATAGTATTTAAAATGGAGCTTGCTGATCAGGTAGTAGTTAAACTTGATAAAAGCGGTCCTTGTGAGATTACCGCTGCTGATATCAGTCTTCCTGCTGAAGTTGAAATTGTTAATAAAGACTGCCATATTGGTACACTTTCCCAAAATGGCAATTTGAAGATTGAAATAGTTGTGGAAAGAGGCAAAGGCTACAGAAATGCAGAGGAAAATATTTCCCAGGCAGATCCATTAGGAGTTATTCCTATAGATACAGTTTTTTCGCCAATCAGAAGGGTAATGTTTAAAGTGGAAAATACCCGTGTCGGGCAGATGACTAACTTTGATAAGCTTACCATGACAATTAAAACAAATGGCAATATAAAACCTGAAGAAGCTTTAAGCCAGGCTTCAAAAATTATAAATGACTATATGGCTTTGATGATTGATTTGTCTGAAAAGACAAAAAATGAAGATCCTATTTTTGAGAAAATTGAACAAAAAACTAAAAAACAGCAATATCCATCTATTGAAGATCTGGAATTATCTGTAAGATCATATAATTGTCTAAAGAGGGCAGGGATTGATTCTGTAGAAAAATTGCTTCAATATACTGAAGATGAATTGCTTGATATTAGAAATTTTGGTCAGAAATCCATACAGGAAGTCAAGAATAAGGTAATCGAGCTAGGTCTATCATTTAAGAAAAAGTAAAGTGGGAGATTATAGGATATGGTTCAGCCAAAAAGAGGAAGAAGAATAGGTGGGAGCGGTACACACCAGAAAGCAATAATGAAAAATCTTGCTATATCGTTATTTGAAAGCGGTAAAATCGAAACTACGATAACTAAAGCAAAATTTTTAAGAATGTTCATTGATAAATTGATTATATTTGCAAAAAAAGGAGATTTAGCATCAAGGAGACAATGCTTAAAGCTTCTTGGAAATTATAGCTCTGTCCAGAAATTATTTAATGAAATAGCTCCGGCTACTTATTCCAGGTCAAGTGGTTTCACGAGGATAGTAAGGCTAAAAAATCGTCTTGGTGACGGGGCAGAAATAGTACAAATAGAATTATTAAAATAATTTAAGTTAATTTTATATTTTAGTTATTTTTAATGATTAATTATAAGGCTGTAATAGAATATGACGGAACAGAATTTTGCGGTTTTCAAATTCAGCCGGAAGGGCTAAGAACAGTACAAGGAGAAATAGTTAAAGTTCTTAGCCGTATTTTTGATAAAGAGACTAAAATAGCTTACGCAGGAAGGACAGATACAAGAGTACATGCTGCAAATCAGGTTATAAATTTTAAATGCGGGGAAGAGCTGGATCTGTATAAATTTAAATGGTCTTTAAACTTGCTTTTTCCAAAAGATATTTCTGTAAAATTTATTGAAAAAGTATCAGATACGTTTGATTCAAGGCGCGATGCGATTTGGCGTGAATATAGTTATTTTGTAGTTAATGATAATTATCAAAATGTTTTTTTGAAAAGATACAGCATTCTGGTTTGCAGGAAATTAAATTTGGATTTGATGATAAAAGCTTGCAAGGCTTTTATAGGAAAAAAAGATTTTACATCATTTTGCAGTCCCAGTGATGATAAGAAAAACAAAATCAGGGAAGTTTTTGAATTTGAAATTTTTAAAAATGAGAGTTTTGGGTTAAGCGAAATTTTTGTTTTTAAAATTAAAGCAAATTCCTTCCTTTACAATATGGTTCGGATTATTGTTGGAACTTTACTTGAAATTGGAAAAGGTGTAAGGGACATTTCAACAATTGAATATGCTTTTAAGAATAATAACAGGGATTTGGCAGGTAAAATTGTTGAGGCTAAAGGATTGTTTCTTACCGGTGTAGGATATAAATAGTTTTATTACTTGATTGGAGGACAAATGGTAACTGTCGGCACAAAAACTTATAGTGCAAAAGAAAAAGATATTGAAAAAAAGTGGTATGTAGTAGATGCAAGCGGGAAAACTCTTGGAAGGCTTTCTACTGAAATTGCTAAAATATTAAGAGGTAAGACTAAAGTCATATTTACTCCACATATTGATTGCGGAGATTATGTAATTGTTATCAATTCAAGCAAAATGGTAGTAACCGGAAATAAGCTTGAAGATAAAAAATATTACAGGCATTCCGGATATGTAGGAAATCTGAAGGTTACAAACCTTGGCAAACTCATGAAAAAAAGTTCGGAGTTTGTGCTTTTAAAATCTGTTAGGGGAATGATTCCACATAATATATTGGGAAGGCAATTAATTAAAAAATTAAAGGTATATCCGGGTCCTATCCATCCGCATAAGGCACAAAAACCGGAAATATTAGATATAAATTAATTATTTAAGATTAAAATTATTTTTTAAAACTTAAGTATATAACCTAAGTTTTTAAGCTTAATTTTTTTAGGAAGGTTAAAAGGAGAAAAAGTTGGCAGAAGAAGTTAAATATTATGCGACTGGAAGAAGAAAAGAATCTTCAGCCAGGGTTTGGATTAAACCCGGCGAAGGCAAGATAACTGTTAATGACAGAGATTTTAAAGATTATTTTCCCAGAGATACCCTTATAAGTTTGATTACGGAACCATTTAACCTGACAGGCACCCTGAATGCTTATGATGTTATTGCATCAATAGAGGGCGGCGGTGTATCAGGGCAGGCTGGAGCTTTAAGGCATGGTATTTCCAGGGCATTGCTTGAGGTAAATCCTGAATACAGGATCATTTTAAAAAGAGAAGGATTCTTAACCAGGGATTCAAGAATGAAAGAAAGAAAGAAATACGGTCTGAAGAAAGCAAGAAAGAGACCTCAATTCTCAAAGAGATAATTTATTTCTTTTTTAATGAACTTTCCATGTATTAAAATAAATTTAAATAAAATTGCTGATAATGCAAAATTAATCAACGGCCGATGTAATCAGTCCGGTATATCGGTCGTTGGCGTTACAAAGAGCATATTGGCAGATATTAATATTGTAAAAGTCCTTAAAAAATCAGGGATAAAGATTTTTGGGGATAGCAGGCTTTTAAATTTGCAGAAGCTGCGCAATTATTTTGGTTATGGCCAGGAACTTGTTATGCTGCGAACCCCGATGCTTTCCGAGTGCGAAACACTTGTTGAAATCTGCGATACTTCACTGCAAACAGAAATTGAAACTGTGAAGCTTTTATCAAAAATCTGTGCAAGAAAAAAAATAACCCATAATATTATAATTATGGTTGAAATTGATGACAGGCGGGAAGGCATATATCCCGGAGAAGTGATAGCTTTTTTTGACGAAGTTTATATGAATTATAAAAATATAAAAATTATTGGACTTGGCACTAATGCAAGGTGCCTGTCAAAAAGAAAACCAACACTAAAAAGTGTTGAAAATCTGATCAGTTTAAGAAATAAGATAAGTGAAATATATGGATACAGGATTCCTTTAATTTCAGGCGGGAATTCCAGCTTGTGGAAATATATTCAGTCAGGATCTCTTCCTGAAGAAGTTAACCAGGTGAGAATAGGAGAAGCTATTTTTATTGGAAACGAAACTTCAAATTATGAAAAAATTAAGGGAGCAAGCGTTGACTTGTTTATTCTTGAAAGTGAAGTAATTGAAGTTAAGGAAAAAAAAGGGGAAATTTATAAAGCAATTCTTGCACTTGGTGTTCAGGATGTGGACTGCAAGCATATCAAAATAGAAAATCCATATTATAAAATAATTGACCAAAGCAGCGACCATACTGTTTTAGAATTAAAAAAGCAGTATTATTATATCAACAGCGTTATGGATAATTCAGATATAATCAAATATGATAGTTATGAAAAAGAAAAATTTAATAAAAATGATATTTCAATGGCGAAGTTAAGAGTTGGAAGTGTGATAAAGTTCAGGCTTGATTACTTTGGACTTTTATCCTGCATGACTTCGCCCTTTATAGCAAAACAATATATTGGCTAGTGAAATTATTTATAGAAGTGTTTTAATTTATTAATTTTTTTATAATTTAAAGAGTCAGCATAAGATAAATACCAAATTTAATTTTTAATTAAAAGCAAATTAATAATATTTTATAGTTACGCTGTTAAAATGCAGAGGTTTAAATGGATGAAAATATAAGAAAATTATTTGGCACGGACGGCATAAGAGGGATTGCAAATGAAGATCTGACGCCCGAACTTGTTTTAAAAATAGGTAAAGCTGCTGTTAAGTTTTTAACTACTGACGGCCGTAAAGGAAAAATTTTAATAGGCAAAGACAGCAGACCTTCGGGAGATTTTCTTGAAGCTTCGCTTGCTGCAGGCATATTATCAAGCGGAAGCGATGTTTATAGCGCGGGTATTTTAAGCACGCCTGCAATTGCATTGCTTACGAAATTATTAAATATGGATGGCGGAATTGTCATTTCAGCTTCACACAATCCTCTTGAAGACAACGGAATTAAAATTTTTAAAAAAGGCGGGGAAAAATTAAGCGATGAACAGGAAAAATTAATAGAAGACTATATTTTAAATAACGAGAGTAAAAGTTCAAGTAGCCCTGCCGGCCTTGAAGTCGGAAGGTTTAAAAATCTGGATAATCCATTGGATACTTATATTGAATATATCACAAGAGAATTTTCCTTTAATTTAAATAAGCTCAAGATAGCTGTTGATTGCGCAAATGGAGCGACGAGCATTGCGGTTCCAAAGGTTCTTTCAGAATTTGGAGCAAAAGTTATCAGCTTTAATACCGATATAAAAAGCGGGCTTATAAATAAAAATTGCGGCTCAACACACCCGGAGGTTTTAAAACAAATTGTGCGGGAAAGCAAAGCGGAAATCGGCTTTTCATATGATGGTGACGGGGATAGGGTAATAGGATGCGACGGAACCGGCAGAATTTTTGACGGAGATGTAATGATGGCATTTTGCGCAATAAATATGAAAAACAAAAAAATTCTGAGTAATAATTCTGTCGTGACAACGGTTATGGCTAATTATGGTTTTGAAAAAGCTATGGTTGAAAATGGCATAGCTGTTCATAAAACAAAAGTTGGTGACAGGTATGTTCTTGAAAAGATGATGGAAACCAGCAGTGTCCTTGGTGGAGAACAATCCGGGCATATAATATTTAAACACTTCAGCCATATTGGTGACGGCCTTGTTTCAACGTTAATATTCCTGGAATATCTTAATGAAACAAAAGCAAAAATAGATAAAATTTATGACATTATTGAGCATTACCCGCAGCTCTTAAAGAACTTAAAGGTAGAAAATAAAAATGAAATAATGCAAAGCAGTGAGCTTAAACAAAAAATATCTGAAGCTGAAAACAGGCTTTCAGGCAAAGGGAAAATTGTAGTGCGTTCATCAGGCACTGAATCAATAGTCAGAGTGATGGTTGAAGCAAAAACTCTTGAACTTGCTACTGAAATTCAGGATGATTTATGTGATTTCATAAGCAGGTTTAACTGATCCTACATTAAAACACTAGTTCAGAAAACATACTTGTAATTATAATTATTCCAGAATGAAGATTTTAAAAGGTCAATTTTAAAATTATTTGAAACGCAAAAGAATATGATTTAGTTATTTACGACAAAAATGCAGCACCAATACCAAAACCTGATGAATTTATTAAAAATACAATTAATAAGGATTTGGGTATAAACACTAGTATTAATTATTCTGGAAACAAAGAATCATTTGGTATGCCCTATTATAGTAATTAAATTACTTAATTCATTCAAAACTTTGTTCGAAATTTCACACCTTGAGGTAGCCATTTTGAATAATAATCCAAATTTACCAATGCATCAAAGGGTTTTATAAGTTCAAATTTTGGATAAACAGATTTTACACTGCTCATCATTGCAGATGTAGCTACAAGATTTTTATCTTTGTCAAATATCATCACAAATGTTTCCAGATTTTTTGAAATATCTATAGTTTCATCTGGAATAGAATTACCTGGGCTTTGTCCTTTTTCCTTCGATAATCAATCCTTTTTCATTACTTCTATTTTCTTTACCCTCCTAGAAATAACAAACAGACTAGAAATTGTAATTAACTCCCCCACAGTAAAGATTTCCCAGTAAAACCTCTGGGGTATATAGTTTAAAACTAATAAACTTAAGCTAATGCCTTTTAAAATTAAATTAAAATTTTCAAATATTATTTTCAAGTAGTTAAATATAAAAGAAATAAAAATTATAAATGCTCCTACTGCAAGCAGGCTCCATTCTAATTTTGATAGAGTGTGTAGGTTATATTTATTAAAGTAGTAATATAAGAATATAGAAATGGCAAGCATAGTTACAGAACATAACAAAGGAAAAAGTATAGGACTTGTCCAGGGAATAGGAATTAAAAACAAAACATCCCATGTTAAAAAAGTTAATGGCCATTTAATTGTTAATTTTAAAAATACGTAATAGAAAATATCCCAGACAGCAAAGATATATATGAGGTATGCAAACCTATCTATAAATTTTTTCCCAGCTAGTAGAGCAACAGAAAATATAATTATTAAAGTAGAAAATTCCCTTAAAATCTCGATATGGAGTATGAAACTGGAAAGACTACTCGTTATTGGAAACTGAAAACCTTGGGGATAAAGAAGCTGCCTTATATAAATTACTGCTGCAGCCTCAAGATAAGCTAATGCAATGCTGAATATTGAGAGATAAATATACCTGATAAAATAATTTTTATTTAACATCGTATAGCTTATTTTACTATTTTGAGGTATTTTTTCTAAGAGTCAAAGTATTTCTTTTAATTTCTTTAAATTTAAAATCTATGTATTAAAAGAAGTCAGTAAATACTAGTATTCTTTAATTAATAAAAAGGTCTTTCAAAGCTATTATTTCATTAATAAATTTGGTTCGAAATTTCACACCTTGGGGCAGCCAGTTTCAGTAAGTACAATAACATCTTTCAATATCTTATCAGTACTTTTAACTAAAAAGTTCTTGCTATTGATGCTCTTGGGCAGCCAAATAAGCATAAAAAAAGTAATAAAAAATAACAATTGGTGAGTAATCTTTTAGGGGAATTAAAAATCTATTTGAATGGTAAAAGCTTTGGCTACCATTTCCAGAAGAGCATCAAGCTTGTGGCTGTGGTCAATCTGAACTTCAACTATAACTTTTTAATTGACTTTGGAATTCCTCAAGCAGCATTTTTCCATGTCTTTTGATTTCTTCTGTTTGTTCAATTAAAAGTTTTTTAAAATCTTTTTCTTCCATTGGTTGTTTATTATATCATGAAAATAGAGACAAATTTAGCCACAAATTATAATTGTCGATAATTCATTTGTTTTATCCTCTTATATCAACCATCTTTCTAAAAAAGGTTTTTTTTGTCGTTTTTAAACTAATTAAATTTATAATTCCCTTGAAACAATACTTTATACCATCAATACCTTTATAATGTCTGCTTGAGGTTGTTACCGGGTTATTCCACAAAAATACAGTTTTCCCCTTCCCTTTTGCCCTCAAACATAAATCAGTATCTAAATTAAGTTCCAGATTTTTATTTATGCCGCCAATGCTGAAATAAACTTCTCTCCTTATTGCCAGGTTATATGAGGGAGAGATTTTCATGATAATTCCTCCACCTAAATTAATAAAAAATTCAGAAATACAGGATAAAAAAGTTTTCGGTCTAATAATCGATCTTCCGCAAACCATCACGAATTTCGGATTTTTTCCAAAAGCTTTATAAATTTTTGAGAGCCAGTCAAAAGGAGCTTCGGTATCTGCATCAGTTATTGCTACTATTTCACCTTTTGCTTCTAAAAAACCTCTAATAAGCGCAAAATTATATCCCTTTTTTGCTTCGTAGATTAAATTGACTTTAAATTTCTTAGTCACATTGGCAGTATTATCAGTTGATGCATTATCTATAACTATAATTTCGTAATTATCTTTATTGAAATCCTGATTTATTAAATTTGTCAAACATGAAGCAATAAATTTTTCTTCATTATTTGCTGGAACAATTACTGAAATAAGAGTTTCTGAAGTATTGTTTTTATTATTTATCATTATATATTAATAGAATTTTAAGTATTATATAATTTATACTATGTAAGAATTTTTTTAAAGTATAACTCTTAAAATAGATTTTTATATTTTCATATTAGATAATAATTTATCATTATCAAAAAACTCCAAAAAAGCTATTAAGCTATCATGAAAAATAAATTAAATATATTGATGACAATAGAAAATTATCCAATATATGGAGGCTCAGGAATTACTACAAGGAGATTTGCTACAAGCCTGGCAAAAAGAGGCCATAATGTTGCAGTAGTTTGCCCGGGTGAAAATATAATACATAAAATAGATATAGATACAGAATCCGATGTTATTGTATACAGATTGAGTTCATTATTATTACCGTCATTCCTTTATAAAGAAACAAGAATTTCACCATTTCCCATGAATTATATGAAATATATTTTTAAAGAATTTAATCCTGATATTGATATGAACCCCAAAAGCTGGACACAAACTTATCTAAGTTAAAACCAGCTGACGAGTCCTTATTTTATTATTATTAAATTTATTTTCAAATTCTTCAGGGCTTAAATAGCCCAGTGAAGAGTGAAGCCTCTTGCTATTGTAAACTTCTTCAATAAAATGCGTTAATCCTTGCAGTGCATCTTCAAAGTTGTCGTATTCAAACATGTATACTTCTTCAACTTTAAGTGTTCTAAAAAATGATTTAAATCTTAGCATTATCATAAAGATTTGCACGTTCTGACATTGATATTTTTATATTATTTTCCTTTAAAATATTTACATATTCCTGGCAGCAGTACTGTACTCCCTGATCAGAATGGTGAGTTAACTCACCATGAATATTTCTGTTTAATAATGCGTCCAGAAGCGCCTGTACTGTAAGCTCTGCACTGAGTGTTCTTCCCAGGGCATATCCCACTACTTTTCTTGAATAGCCGTCTATTAGAGCTGCAAGATA
>JAPLCN010000010.1 GCA_026392215.1 Actinomycetota bacterium
CTGTTCGTCCATAGGTTATTTCCCTTCCCATAAAGAGATTTCGCCAAATGTTTTGCTTTTCAGCTAAAGCTCTATCCTGAAAAACAGTTTCAATTCCTATATTACGTGAATTTTCAACAGTCTGTCTTGCTATTTTCTTACCCTTCCAATATATCTCTCCCTCATCTTGTCTTACTACTCCAGTAAGTACTTTAATCAAGGTTGATTTACCAGCTCCGTTATCTCCTATCAGCCCCAAAATTTCATTATTTCCAATAATTAAATCTGCTCCATTTAACGCAGTAACTCCCCCATAAGACTTTTTAATATTTACCATTTCCACTAAAGGCGGAGTTACTCCCGGAGCTGAAGAAATTACTGCGTTATCTATCATAATTTATCTGATCCCTTTTTCTGCTAAGCTTGCCAAAACACCTACATTGGTTTCATCTACGAAACCGCTGCCGGTATCAATATGAAGACCTGAAAAATTGTACATCTTGCTTAAACAAATCTGAAGAATGGGTAAATATCCCTGTAAGTATGGCTGCTGATCAAGTACAAGCCCCAGGTATCCGGATTTAATAGCATCAACTGAAGCTGATGAAAGATCAAAACCGGCACATTTTATATCACCAGGGGCTTTATTTGATGCTTTCATATAGGTTCCTACTGTTGAAGTAAGATTACCGTGGTCAGTTATTACTAATTTAACATCTGGATTTGCAGATATGTATCCGGTAAATACCGGGGTGCCCAGAGTTGGATCTGCATTTATTTCAGTGCTAATTTCCAGATAATCAACCTTCAGCCCTGCTGCTTCCAAAGCATCTATGCAACCCTTTGTTCTCAAACCGCGGGTTTCTTGCGACAGCAGACCCCAAACTAAAGCTTTATCTCCTGCTTTTAAACCCCATTTCTCTACACTCTTTTTACCTAAAGCTATTCCTGAAGAGTACAAACCCTGGCCAGCATAACCAAAACCTTTAGCAACATACTTCGCTTCAATACCGGGAAGGTCTGTATTCTGACTGGTTACTATAATTCCTTTTGATTCGGCCTCATCTACCAATGGTGCAAATGCAGCCTCACCCGGGTGTCCCATGATAGCAATACCATCAGGCTTTGCTGCAATTGCTTCTTTAAATTGTGCAATCATTTTTTCAGGATTCCAACCGGACCAAACATAAGTTACGGAAGGCCCTAAATCCTCTTCTGCAGCTTTTGCTCCTTTATAAACAACACTTTCGAATGGACCTCCTTCAGCTCCTCCAGGGAAAAAATATATGCTTATGCCCGCAAAATGCTTCCCTGTTGCTGCTGTAGTGGCTTTAGCTGCTTCAGTAGTCTCAGCTGCTGTAGAGGCTTTACAACCAGCAAATGAAAAAACTGCAACCATTAAAACACTCAATGCCAGTACTCCTACCCATAGTAATGACTTTTTCATTTTTACTGAACTCCCTTCTCAATTCTCCTCTTTTAGTTACTTTTAATAAAAATACCTGCAAGATTTGCTTTGAACCATGCTATAACTTTCTATCCTTGCAAATCTCTTTTTTTATTACTTAGTAAAACCACCCCCTATTCTCTTATATTTTTGTGCATTTCAATTCCTTGCTTTTTCAAAAGAATACAATTTCACGCATATATGTTTTAGTTAATATAATCTAAATAATTTTTCTTCTTTTTAAGTTCTTTCTCATAAGAATTATTGGGTATCTCAGGATAATAATTTTTAAATATTATATGTATCATTTATTAATTCTTCTTTTTTAATTGAAAATTCCTCAAATTCTTTTAAAAAATTCATATTTATCTCTCTAAAATCTGGTATAAAAATAAATATATTTGTTAGTAATTTTCCTTAACTAATATTAGTAAAATAACCCAGCCATGTCAATATCTCTGGGGAATTTCTTATAAGTATTTCATAAATATCAGATATGTTTAGAATTAAATTCATGCAAAGCTGAAAAATATGCAAGAATATTTTCCACAGGAGTATTTTGCTGTATATTATGTGTTGCATTAAAAATAAATCCACCATTTTTTGAAAATATTTCAAGTCTTTCCATGGTTTCTTTTTTTACTTCCTGGGCAGTACCAAAAGGGAGTGTCTTTTGCGTGTCTATTGCGCCACCCCAAAATGTTACTTTATTACCGTATTTTTCTTTAAGCATCATGGGATCCATTCCTTTTGCAGAGCATTGGACTGGATTTAATATATCCATTCCAGACTCAATAAGATCATCTATGATATTTAATATTGAACCACAAGAGTGATAAAAGGTTTTCCACGAAGTATTTTTATGAATCCAGTCATTGACCTTTTTAAAATATGGCTTATAAAATTCTCTGAACATATCAGGGGAAATAAACTCTCCTCTTTGTGTTCCAAAATCTGTTCCACAGACCGTTATAACTTGAATTTTGTCCGCTACGGCTTGCTTATATAATTTCAAATTAGCAAGTGCTATTTCTGTTATATATTCATATACTTCCTTTACATAATCAGGATACAGAATGTGAGCCATATACCAGTCATCAGGCTTTCTTATTCCGGGAGTTTTCTTTAAGCCTGCTGCAGTCCATATTCCCAGGTCACCCAAAGCGACTCCAAAAAAGTTACCCGTAATACCATATTCGGTATTTCTATATAAGTCATCTGCAGTTTCTTCCAGAAATTTTAAATCTTCTTCACTAAATAAAGTAAACTGTTCTGAAAAATCCTTCTTACCATTTAATTTATTTTTTTCAATGGGTTCTTGTCTGACGATATTATCAAAGTAATATCCCCCTTTAGGTAATTTTGCACTTGGCTTTGCAGTTAAATCTCCCTTTGGATAATAATAAATACCATCATCTTTTCCCTTGATTGCTGTAAAACCTCCGCCTATTAATACGTCAGTTCCGTCCTGAAGCTTCCATGGTTTCCAATCTTTATTCTGAAAACCAAAAAAATTATTCCTCCCCCATAAACCTATAATATCCAATTTAAGTGCATCCATTACATCTTCTTCAACTTCGCCAAGAATCTGAAATGGTTCATGGACTTTTACAAGCTTTTCTTCAAGTCCCAGTGCTTTTCTAAGCTTATTAAGGGTGCTGGCTGCAATTCCTGATACTGGTGTTGAGCCCATATCTGCAGGAACCTTATCGGGTTGTTTATGATTAATAGCAGCAATAAACCTATCTCGCGGGGAAGCCATCAAAAATCTCCTTTTTTATTTAAAAAATCATTCATTATCTTTAGTCTCTAAGCTTAAGGTCCACATCTGCTGGGCTTTTCTCCAGTGAAATGCAAACAGCGGGATAGCTATAATTACCAGAAGTACTCCTCTGAGCAGATTTTTAAATGCCATATCTCTTTCATTTTGAAGCGAGGCATTTATTTCTTCTTCAACTAATTTGTTTATTTCCTCGGAAGACAGATTTTTATATTGCTCCTGTGAATACATACCTGCTACGCTTGGTTTTGTCATATATGTTGTTGGCCTCACATAGTTGATAGTGCCGTCATAAGTCATGATAAGGCCGACTATAAAAATAATGATTGCAGCAATGCATATTATATAGAAATAAATCTCTCTGAAGTAAATTCTTCTTGTCATTAATGACCTTCTTAATAATAAAACTTTAAAATAATTATAACTAATTATAACGCTGCCAGAGTAAAAAATAAATTTTATTAAGAACTTACTTGATAAAAATACATTGCAAATGTTTTTAAAAATAGGATCGGGACTTTAAATATTCCTGCCAGTTTCTGGATCAATCTTGAAAATAATTACCAGATAATAAAGTCAAAAATAGAAGCTGAAATCATATTTATCCGGGAATTCTAAGAAAATTATTTTTTTTACATTCTTCGATCCCAGCTAAGATAGGAGCCGTTAAGGCACCTGACGTTTTCAAAACCATTGTTTTTCAAAATTTTATAACCTAAGTAAGCCCTGTAACCTGTCTGGCAATAAACTATTACTAATTTGGATCTGTCAATATTATCAAGGTTTTCCCTAAGTGAATTAAGTGGTATTAAATTGGCCCCCTCAATACAACCTGCTCCGTATTCTCCGTGGGTCCTTACATCAAGAATAAAAATATCCTCTTTTGTAAGGTTTTGGATTTCAGGTTTGAAATCATTACTTCCGGATTTATTAACACCATTATCCTTATTTAAAATATATCTTAAATCCTCGCAGTTTATAAATTCCACTTCACCATCAAACAAATTTTCACCAATCATGCCAAGAAGGTTAATAGAGTCTTTTGCCGCTCCAAATTCCGGCTGGTAGGCGAAGTCACAATAAGCCAGATCTTCTACTTTTAAATTACCTTTTATGGCAGTTGCAATTATGTCTGTTTTTTTATCAACACCCTCCCGGCCTATTACTTCAAAGCCTAAAATATAATGGCTTTTTCTGTCATAAATTAAAACCATGTGCATCATTTGAGCTCCCGGATAATACCCGGCATGAGATAGAAAATGTGCTTCTATTTTTTCGGCATCCGGATTTGATTTTTTCGCTTCCGCAAAACTTAACCCGGTTTTTGCTATTGCCACGTCCAGAATTTTAATTATCGAAGTGCCTATGCTGCCAACGTATCTCTTGCTTGCAATTTCTCTTTGTCCCGGGTGATTGTTATCTTCAAGATGGCTTTTTTTTAAAATATCACTTATAACGTTATTTGCTGAAATTCTGCCCTGCTTGTTGGCAATTGAGGCAAGGTAATAAATTTTTTTATTTTTAAGTATTAAATCTTCACATTCTACACAGTCACCAACAGCATAAATATCTGCTACATTGGTTTGCATAAATTCATCAACGATAACTCCATCTTTTTCCCCGGTATTAATTCCTGCTTCTTTTGCAAGACTGTTTTCAGGCCTTACGCCTATGCCTGCAAAAACAATATTTGTTTCAATAGTTTTACCGCTGGCTGTTTTTATTGCTTTAATATCGCCTTCTGTATTTTTTTCAAATGAAGAAACTTCTTCTTTTTTTAAAACAAAGACACCCTGGTGCTGCAAATAATTTTCCACGTATTCAATAATTTCCTTATCAAACGCAGGAAGCATCTGATCTGCCTTTTCAATTATAATTACACTAAAGTTCTTATGTAAAAAGGCTTCAAGCATTTCCAAACCGACAAATCCAGCTCCAATAATAACAATATTGGATTTTATTCTTCTGGATTTTTCAAGTGATTCTACAATATTTTCAAAAGAGCATATTTCTTTGCCGTCCAGTTTAAATAATGATGGTGTAATCCGGTCGTCTAAAAAATCTTTTATTTTAAGGGCATCATCAATTGTTTTAAGGGCAAAAATGTTGGATGCATCGCTTCCTGCTATAGGCAAATTAATTACGGAAGCTCCTGTGGCAATTATCAGATAATCGTAATTGTCTTTAAACTCTTTCCCGGTTTTTAAATTTTTAACTAAAATCACTTTTTCTGCGGGTATTATTTTTATAACTTCGTGTAAGTTCTGTACGTTTACATTAAACCTTCCGGCAAAAGACTGGACAGTGCTGACAAGCAGCTCGTTTAAATTCTTGATTTTTCCGGAAACAAAATATGGAAGTCCGCACGTTGCATAAGAAATATATTCATACTTTTCATATAGAGTTATTTCAATATTTTCGCTCATCCTTCTTAATTTTGCAGCTGCCGAAGTCCCGGCCGCTACCCCGCCAATTATTATTACTTTTTTATTTGTTTTCATTTTTCTCTCTTATTCAAGTATCACTAAATCCAGATTATATTTATATCCTGTCCAAGCGAACTGAATTCTTTATCGCCTGTAACAAGTGGAGCATTTTTTTCAAGTGCCAGCGAAGCAGCAAAAGCATCTGCAAAAGATAATGTATTGTGTGCTTTAATATGAGAAGCTTTTAAAGTTAAACATAAATCTGCATCTACCAGTTCAATGGGAAATTTAATTATTCTCGACAGCGCAAGTTGAGCATTTTTTAATTCTTCTTCCCTTTCAATAATATAAATAACCTCTCCTAAATTAATAATGCTCATATACAGTTTAGTTTCTTTCCCCTTTGCAAGAATTAATAAATTTTCAACTATGTCTCTGCCTTTTTCATTTGCTAAAAAGGCTAGCAGCGCATAGCTATCTAAAACATATTGATCAAAAATTTTATTGTCACCTTTCTTTTGCAATTTCTTCTTTCCTGCTTTCAATTAAGGCTTTTGTTAATGATTTACCTTCAAACATACCGGCAGACTCTTTTATTACATCCTTCGGGTAAGGTATTATTGCTATTAAATCACCATAATCAATTATACTTACCATGTCTCCCTTATTTATTTTATACTTCTCTCTAATTTCACTTGGAATTACTACCCAACCTTTTTTGGAAACAATTGCAGTTTTCATAAATATCACCAATTTAAAATAATAATATTATTAAAATTAATTATATATTATATACAAATTATTAAATTATATCTACTAATAATAATTATGTATATAAAATAATTTAAATAATGTCTATTTTTAAAAATAACTTTAAATAGATAATAAATTATTTATTTTTACTTACTCTTGCTAATACAATATTATTAAAAGAAAAGTTTTTATTCATTAGTTTTACCATCAAAAAAATTAATTATTAACATGGCTCATAAATAGTAAAATTAACTTAAGCTAAACAATTTAGAGGAGTGAAAAATGGCAAAAAGAAAAATAATCAAATTTGATGAAGATAAATGCAATGGCTGTGGTTTAAAGAAAAAATAATTATTAAACTTAAAAATATAAAAGC
>JAPLCN010000073.1 GCA_026392215.1 Actinomycetota bacterium
AGCGAAGAAGACGTTGATAAAACATATGGTTATATTTTGCTTAAAGTATGATAAAAGTGATTCGCGTACAGACAAGTTCTTATCTGACAGCAAGTCAATCCTTAGTTCCATCCCTGTAGTTGAAAAATTTAAAGTACTAAAACAAATAAGTCCAAAGAATAAATTTCATTTTGGTTTTTCCATGGAATTCAAAGATAAGGAAGCTTACGAAACATATAGTAAACACCCGATGCATGTCAATTACGTAAAACAACTATGGCAAAAAGAAGTGACTCATTTTCTAGAAATTGATTTTGAAGACTTGTAAAAATATAATTTTATTCGAGCTTATTTTTTATTTTTAGTGTTTATTGAAAATTGCATATTTATTATTTAAAAAAATAAACCAAGTATTTCATCTTCTGTTATATTTAAAAAATAATCGTGTATATTAAATTTGGCAAGTGTACCGGATATTTTGTTTTCGTCATGCCTTATATCTTTTAAAGCTTTTTCAATATCATCTACGTCCAGCTTGCTGAAAAAATCACCATATATTTTGGAATTTTTGATAATCCCGTCTTCAACATCAAGATATATTTCAACTAACCCGCCCGGAAATTTCTTTTTGTTTTTAAAATTATATTTAGGAAAATAACCGTAATTCCAATCCCATGTTTCATATTTGGTTTTAACAAGATTGTTTATTTCATCTAAATCCTCTGCTGAAAATTCATAAAAATGATGCTCTAAATTATCAGCAATTATTTGCTTAAATATCAACTCTTTAAATTCCTCTATAGTTATTTTTTCTTTCAAATAATCTGTAATGTTTGTTACTCTTGCAGCAACTGACTTTGTGGATTTATCTTCAAATTTAACAGTATCAGCATTTAATGATTTTGATACTTCTGAAATATTTGAAGAAAATAGCAATGTCCCATGATGAAGAAACCGGTCTTTGCTTTTAAACTGGGCATTGCCTGAAAACTTTTTACCTTCTATGACGAGGTCATTTCTTCCGGTATTTTCTGCATTTATTGATAAACCTTTAAGAGCTTCAATAATCGGGGTGGTAAATTTCTTAAAGTTCATAAAATTGTTTTTACTGTCTTTTATGATGAAAGAAAAATTCAAATTCCCCATACTATGGTAAACTGCCCCGCCGCCCGATAATCTTCTAACAACAGGTATCTTATTTTTTTTAACATATTCTACATTTATTTCAGACAAAGCATTCTGATTTTTCCCAATAATTATGCTGGGCGAATTTATATATAAGGCAAAATAATCTTCTTTTTTGTGCCTTAAAAGAAATTCTTCTGTAGCGATATTAAAATAAGGATCTGAACTTTTACTATCTATCAGGTGCATGTAGTCCTCTTAAAATTGATGGAAAAGTATTTATTATTAATCATACTTGTTTATTAGCCTATTATTATAAATTAAAAATATTTTAATCCTAAAATTAATTTTATACATTGAGTAATCTTAAACAATTTAAATATATCGTAAATAGTCTAATACAAATCTAAAATAAGCTTTTTAGTAAAATAATTAAAGTGAACAGGATAAGTTGCCCCAATAATTGATTTATAAGTATTTGCTTTCGGAATATTCTGATGCTGACTATGATAAAGAGCAAAATAACCAATAAATTTTTTCACTTAATTTGATTTTTTAAATGAAAATTGTATAATTTGTATATACTAAATATACAAGAGGTACAATATGGACGAAAAAATAATTATCAGGGTTGATAAAAATCTAAAAAATGATTTTACAAAATTAGTAAGAATGGAAGGAAAAACAACCAGCGATAAAGTAAGGGAGTTAATGGCTGATTTTGTAGCAGAGAATGATTTTTCTAAGATTATCGATGATTTATGGTCAAGAATTTCAGAAAAAATTGAAAACAAAGGGTTTTTAGAGAAAGATATTAATAAAGCTATAAAAGAAGCACGAAAAAAATGAAAGTTGTTATAGATACAAATGTATTCATATCTTCTTTTTTTAAGCATTCAACCAACCCGCGGAAAATTATTGATTTATGGAAAATCGGCAAATTGGATGTTTGTTTAACAAAAGAAATAATAGGAGAATATTTAGAAGTTTTAATGCGGCTCGGTTTAGCTGGCGAACCGGAACTACAGGAATTTATCAGAATTTTTGAAAGAAAAGAAAACATTCTGTATTTTAATATGGTTCAAAAGATAGATTTGGAAATTGATGATTCTGATGATTTAAAATTTATTGAATGTGCTGTTGCCGGTAAAGCAAATTATATTATTTCGGGAGATAAGCACTTATTAAATTTAAAAGAGTATGATGGTATTCAAATAATTTCCCCAAGTGAATTTCTGGCTGTTATAGATTTTTAGCTTTTTAAAAGATGAACATAACCTAATCTATTTATAAGTTTTTAACCCCTTGTTGCTTCATCCGGTTGAAAGAGCGGCTCTGCTTCATGATGAGTTTGTCAGGATACATCCATTTATTAACGGCAATGGCAGGACAGCAAGATTGCTTATGAACTTTGAGTTGATGAAGAGTGGCTATCCACCCGCAATTATAAAAGCCGAAA
>JAPLCN010000029.1 GCA_026392215.1 Actinomycetota bacterium
GGTGAGCGGCATTGAGACAAGAGGCGGAAGCGTTTGGAAGATATCAATTAAAGAATCGGGTGAGGGTGGCATAACGCCTATCGGATATGAAATCCCAAATCCAATTTATAAACTAAGCAAGGTAGCCATTTCACTGGAGAAGTATAATAAGGAAAGAAACAAAATTGCAAAAGTTCCAGATGCCTATGAAGATAATCCCTTCTTGCCATTATTAACTTTTCTTTTTTATGCAGGAGGGAAGGAATGTTTTGAAGTTAAGGGAGTTCCAACAGAAGCCCATCTTTATTTCTGGGTGGAAACTTTTGCAGGTATGGAGGAAGATGAGGTTATGGAAGATCTAATTGGCTTTATGCATGATGAGCTGAATAAATACCAGGAGTTCAGAAATAATTTTCCTAATTTTGAAAGGGTCACTCGTTATCTCAGCGGGCACAGGACGGACAGAAACCATCCTGCATTAAATTCTTTGAGAAGATCTTTTAAAGCGTTCGGTATTGATTATATTAAAAAGGGTGTTCCCCACGCATGTGATGCTTTTTCATTTAAATTGGCAAGCAAAACAGATGTTGTGGTTTTGGGACCTAAAGGAAGCAAACCGCACGGTCTTGATGAATATGTAGAAGTTGAAAGCGTAATGAACCTCATCAAAATAATGGCTTACATGGCTATTGATTACTCAGGGTAGAAATTTATTCTCAAGGCAAAGTTTCTTTTTGTTTTTCTTATAGGTGCTAAATCTAATTAGCATGGACAACATCTGTAATAATGATTCTGGAATTATCGAAATAATAAAATAAAAGAATATATAGGTAAATAGTTTCTGGTGAATAATTGGCTAAATAATCCAAATTAAGAAAAATTTAAGCACAGCTTAGATAAATAATTTAATAAAAATCGATTTATTCACCAATAACTAAATAATAAGATATGAACGGCAAAGAAATTGTAATAAGATCTCTTGAATTTAAAACACCTGAAAGAATACCTTTGGTATTCCCAAGGTCAGGTTTTTCAGATGTAGTCAATCTACAATTAAAATGGGATAAAAGTTGGAAACCAGAAATGCCGATATTTAAATTTGTTAATAGCAAAGAACCTGGAAAGTTTATTGATGAATGGGGTTCTATATGGGAAGTATCAGGAATGAATAATATGGGATTAGTAGTCGGACATCCTCTTGAAGATCTTGAAAAAATCGATGAATATAAATTCCCGGATCCCTATTCCCCTGGAAGGTTTGTAGAAATTGAAAATAATAAAAATTTTGAAAAATATATACTTTTTTGGATGCAACTTACTTTATTTGAAAGATTATATATGTTGCATGGTTTTGAAAAAACATTAATAGATTTATATCTTGATCAGAAAAAAATAGAAAAATTGTTAAACATTATTCTCGACTTTAATTTAAAAATCATAGATCGAATCGGTAAGGAAAAATTAAATATTGATGGAATTGGAATAACTGATGATTGGGGAACTAATGATAATCTTTTTATTTCCATTGATTTATGGAGAAAAATATTCAAAGAAAAATATAAAAAATTGTTTGACCTAATTCACAGATACAAATTTAAAGTATGGATGCATTCAGATGGTAGAATAAACGAACTCATTCCAGAACTTATTGATATAGGTCTGGATGCAATAAATCTAAATAGCCCTAAATTATTAGGTATTCAGGAAATAGGGAAAAAATTCAAAGAGAAAATAAATTTCTTTAATGGTGTTGATAATCAAAGTACGCTTATATCTGGGTCTGAGAAAGATATAGAATCAGAAGCAAGACTAATATTTGATTTTTGGGGTAGTAAAGATGGAGGAATTATTGTTTATTTTGATCCAGATAACTGGGAAGCAATGGGAATAGATAAAGAAAGAGAAAATATGGTTTTTAATATTTATAAAAAGTTAATGTATTATTATAACGAAAA
>JAPLCN010000019.1 GCA_026392215.1 Actinomycetota bacterium
AGGCAAATGCAATTTTCAAATATTTGGGGATATTAAGAATTTGCTTTATCTCTTTTTCTATGGCTTCTGCACCAAATACACTCATTATCTGAAAGCCAATTCCCAGAGAAGTAGCCATAATCCACATATTTTCCATAACACAACCAAGACTCATAATACCCAAGAAATCTCCTTCTGATGCAGGTGCCCTTTTCCTGGTATCATAAACTACGATAAGCACTGCTAGATTATTTTTAATGGTGTTTGAAAGTGAGGATGGACTGCTACTTCTGGCAATCTTTTCTAATTTATCAGGGTTTCTCCATGAAACTGGAAACATTGTTCCAAGAAGTCCGACCTTTTTCCGTAGAAATTCTTCTACAGAAAAAGAGAGTTGCTGATAGTTTTCCTTAAGAAATACCTCAGAGATTTGAGATTTGATATTTCCTATCTTTTCCAAGAGCTTTTTATCATCAATAACAATTATTTCAAAATTCTGCATATTATGAGCTGTTGGAGCCCAACTCCCTGCTTCTAAAATCTGTATTAAGTCCTTCCTTGCTATTGGACGCTTGGCATCAAATGGAACCCTCGATGATTGTCTTTCCTTGATAAGCTTTAAAATATCCTGCATTATAATTGCCTCCTGTATAAGAAAAATTTAATAATTACCTCTAATTGATATCTCATTAAAAATGGCCAGTTCTCAAATAAGACAATTAATCACCTATTTTTAAAACTGATCTAAAATGCACTTTTGCTGTCATCATTTTTTCGTAAGCCAAGGCTGCCTGTTCCAGCGGAAAAACTTCAATCATTGGCAATACCCCTGAAATAACACTAAAGTTTAATGCATCTTCTGACTCATTTTTTGAAGGCCTTGCAGTCCAACCCTTTACCGAACGTCTTCCCCGGAACAATTGCCATGGAAAAATTTGCATTGGCTCACTAGGAGCTGAAACAATTATTAATTGACCTTTGAACCCAAACTGTCAACTTTTCCAATAACTTCATGCCCGGGAACCCTGGGATATTTTATATCAGGATAATATCCTTCTTTTGTAATAGCATCACCGTGGCAAATCCCGCAGGCTTCCACTTTGATTAAAACTTCATTTTCTTTTGGTTCTGGAATTTCTTTACTAACAAGCTCAAAATCAGCTCCGGGAGAACTAACTTGAATCGCTTTCATCAATGTCACAAAATTTCCTTTTTTAGAAATTACTACATTATAAGGCTCCATTTTAAGAAGCCTTATAATTTTTATATTTATTATATTAATTTTATTATAACAATAGAAAAGAACTATTCAGAAACTATCTTAGCTTATATCTTTTTTCATGTTGTCAAACTGTTCTTTGGTTATTTCACCTTTTGCATATCTTTCTTTTAATATATCCAGTGCTCCACTTTTGTTTTCACCATGATAATAGTCATGATAATAGTCATGATAATGGCCTGCTCTTCTTACAAGTCTTATTATTATAATTATTATCGCTGCTATTATTAATCCAAATAAAACATTACCTAAAATCATACTCATAAAACCTATTCCTCCAAGACCCCACATCATATTTAATTCCTTTCATTTAATTTAAATAATTTTAAAGTATTTTATAACAAAAGTTATAAAATAAAAAGGTAAGCTGCAATTATTAAAGGTAAAATATAAATTTTATTTTAAGGGGATATATTTAATAGAATAAATTATTCTTATAAGCTCAATTCCGGCATAAAAATATCCCTACTTAAGTTCAACAATTTGGTTCTAACATTGCGTATGGTGGCCAGCCAGTTTGAATAAATCTTTCTTTTTTGATTTTAAATTATATACTTAAGAAAGTTCACTTTTAACTTTTAACTTATAAAGAGTCGATTATTTCTTGACAATCGAAAGATGCATAAATAATCTCTATCTAAAATAGTCAAAAAGGAAGGTGTTTTATGGGTATTATTAGTAAAGTAATAATCATAGTCGCAGCAATTATCTTTTTCTTTTTCTTAATTGGAATAAGAATTGTCAGACCGACACATCGCGGCCTGATTGAAACCCTTGGAAAATATACCGGTTATGCCCAGCCTGGGTTTCATTGGGTTTTGGTTCTCGTTCAAAGGCTGTATCGTGTTGATATCAGGGAGCAACTGGTCAATGCAGAGCCTCAGGTAATTATAACCAATGACAATTTGAATGCAACAGTGGACGCGCAAGTTTATCTAAAGGTTAAGCCTGATGAAGAAAATGTGAAGAACTCGACGTATAATGTAACAAATTACCGTTTGCAGGTAGTCAATCTTGCAAGAACTACCTTAAGAAATATCATCGGTACTCTTACACTCAAATCGGCAAATAGCGAAAGAGGCAGGATTAATACAGATCTTGACCAGACACTCAGGGTCGAGACAAGAGACTGGGGTATTGAGATCCTGCGAACCGAATTGAAAGAGATTGATCCGCCAAAAGATGTTCAGGAGACGATGAACAAAGTTGTCAAAGCGCAAAATGAGATGATAGCTGCCATTGACTTTGCAACGGCTGCGGAAACAAATGCAGATGGTATAAAAAGGGCAGAAATCAAGAAGGCGGAAGGAATCAGACAGGCAAAGATTCTGGAAGCAGAGGGCGAAGCGCAGGCAATCAAACTGGTAAATGAGGCAGCTGAACTTTATTTTGTCGGCAATGCGCAATTATTGAGAAAACTGCAAGCTATGGAAACTGCACTTAAAAACAATGCAAAAATTGTGCTTCCTTCAGATAGTGATCTGATCAATGTAATAGGTGAGATGTCGGGTGTATTGCCGCTTAAAAGGGAACCTAAAGTGTAAAAATAATTGTTATACATATTCATGAATAATTCCTTAATTTTTATTATTTCTTTATAATCTGGTTCGAAATTTCACATCTTGGGGCAGCCAAAAAAGAATGGAACTTAGTATAATCTTATAGGATTTAAATATATAGTGTGCGGCATGGTGGGGTAAGATTATCAAATATTTATATTCAAAAAGATTCCATTCCAACTGGAAAAAATAAAGATTACTGTGATTCAGACACTGGAAATCAGTAATTTGAATCAACATAAATTATACACATAAATAAGCATATTTTAAGAAAATAATTTATCCTTCACCTTTCCAAAAAGAAAAAATAGCAACTAATTTTAAAAAGGTTGTATTTTTTTGTTAAAATATGGTATGTAATAATATAAAATACATACAATATTATGTATGATATAAGTAGTCTTAGAAAAAGCATAGCCAGCCTGGAGGTTCAGAGGAAAAAGATAATAGACTATCTTTTAAATGCCCACGATATGGTTGATGGTTCAATATATACAGTTTACAAGAAATGCGGCAATAAAAACTGCAGGTGCGCAAAAGGACAACTGCATGGCCCGTTTAAATATCTATCCAAAAAAGCAGGTGGAGTAACAAAGACTGTCTTTGTTAGAAGAGCTGATGAAATAAATATAGACGTAATGGCTACAAATTATAGGAAATACATAAATCATATGGCAAGACTGGGTAAGATTGATAAAAAAATTTATGAGATGGTAACTATGATAAAAAAAATTAAAACATCCAGCTATGAACCAGCAAAGAAATAATTACTTTGTCTATACCCAGAATAAGTCAAAAGTAACCATAGCACTTAAAGAGGGAAATATTGATAATGGTGCCTTTAGCCAAATTGGC
>JAPLCN010000187.1 GCA_026392215.1 Actinomycetota bacterium
ACCAAATAAAACTATTATGGCAATAAAAATACCTGCTGATTTATCCTTTAATTCAACTGATTTTTTCTTATTTTTAAGAATAATAAATCTAACAACCGCCATTAAAACACCCAAAATGATAAACAGCTTGGGTATATCCAGGAGAATTGCCATAAAAAACCATGATAAATGATAAATAGGGAACCCTGCGGGAGCCACAGCAACAAATATAAAATAAACTATAGTTACAATAAAAAAAGTTGCAAAACCCCAGGACATAAATATATGAATAAACGATTTTAACTTGCTGCTTTTGAATAGATCGACATGTATTATGCTTTTTTTGAAAAAAGATTTTAAAATCTTAAAAAAATCTCTGCTAAAGAGTCTTTTTAAAATCGACCCCGCATATTTGAAAAATCGGTTCCACTTGGATTCGATAATTGTTTTTTTACCGTAAATTCCACTTTCTGCTCCACCAAGCCAAATAGAAATTCTATAAAAAAAACCAATTAAAAATATTAGAATAAATAATCCAAAAATAATCCAGAAAAATAAACTAAACATTTTTATACCTAAAATTCTTTAAAATTAATATTTGAATAAATAGCTTATTAAGTTAGCAATAGTAGCATATTTATTCTTGTTTTATAACATATTTTTTGCATCTTTAATTTTAATTGAAGAAATAAATCTTAATCTAATATCTTATAATACTATTATCTTTTACAAGAAATTTTTCGCAATATTTAAGATCTATATCTTTCAGATAATCAAAATTTGCGGCAGTTATAAAAGTCTGAAAATTATTTCCTATTAGTTTAAGCAGCAGATGCTTCCTTTCAAGATCCAGTTCAGATAGTACATCATCAAGTAAAAGCATTGGTTTTTCATTAATATTCTCTGCTAAAACATCTAGTTCGACTAACTTCAGGCAAATGGCTGCAATCCGCTGCTCACCCTGTGAACCAAAACTCCTTATATCGCTACCCTCTAAAAATATTGAGATATCATCGCGATGCGGACCAATGGTTGTTGTTTTTATTGCAATATCCTTCTTGAAATAATAGCTTAATTTTTCCTGAAATGCCTTATCAATCACTGAATAACTTGCTGGATTTTCATTTGAAAAATTCCCATTTGACTCAAATCTGTCCCAACTAAAGATATATCTGATATCAGCATCTCTTTTTTCAAAAAAATAATTCATATATTTTACAAATCCGATTTTTATTAATTTCAACAAATCAAGTCTTTTTTTAATTATAAGTTTTCCGGTTTCAATTAATTTTTCATCCCAAACTTCCATTGTGCTGTTTGAACTTGAAACTTTAAAACCTGAAATACTTTTTAGAAGGCTGTTTCTTTGGTTTAATATTTTCTGATATTTTAATCTAAGAGATAAAAAATTCTTATCTGTTTTCTCAAGGATGTCGTCCATAAAATTTCTCCGGTAAAACGGAGAGGACTTTATTATTCTTAAATCGTCAGGAGAAAAAATAACTGTAGCAAGGCTTGAAGTAAAATCTGATTTATTTTTAACAAAAACTTTATTTAATTTGATTTTTAAACCACCGTCATTATTTAACTGGATTTCGATAAGCTTATCCTCACCGCCAGCCTCAATAATGCCTCTGATAACGCAATAATCACTTCCATGGTTTATTAAGTCATTTTGAGTTGCAAGCCGGTGGGATTTGCCGTTTGAAAGATAAAATATTGATTCCAGAAGATTTGTTTTGCCTGTCCCGTTGTTGCCAAGAAACAGTATTAACCCGCAGCTTAAATCAAGGTTAATATCCTCATAGTTCCTGAAGTTTTTAAGTTCCAGATGTTTTAAAAACATTTCTATTACATTTTAGCATGCTCAACAACTACTTCTCCAGTTCTGTACCTTCCATTAAAAAACTTTAAAAAAGTCTCGCATTTTATTTTTAACAGAAAAAATATATTTTTCTTATCATCAAAGAGAGCTTCGAAAGTTGAGGCAATACTTAAGGCTTCCTTTAATGCTCTTAAAACCAGTTTTTCATCACCTGTTAATTTTTTTGCAATAGTTATTGATTGCCTGATCTGGCATGGCACACATTCAATCTGTAATTTCATATTTAACCTTACTTTCTTTTGCTATGAACATCCGCCGCAGCCTGAACATGAACCTGAACAGCTTTTCCCGGATGAGGATTCTGAAGATGAGAAATCACTTTGCGAAGAAGAGCTTCTGGATTTGATCGGAGTAAAAACCCTGACCATATTCCTGCTCCCGCAAGCTTCGCATTTTATTTCGTCAGAATCATCGCTTTTTACATAATATTCCGAGATAACTCCGCATTCATTGCATTTATAATCTACAAACTTCAATTCATTTCACTCCTGCATATTAAATAATTTGAAAATCAATTTTACAACATATAATAACTTTCATTGTTTTTCAATATAAATAAAAATTTTTATCACTTACGAATTAAAAGTGAACCGTTTTTATTGAATTTATGTTTTAAAAGTGAACCGTTTTTAAGTATATAATTTAAAACCAAAAAAGAAAGGTTTTAAATTATGGCCCAGCTGCATAAGAAATTTGAAGATCACCAAAGGAAGTATGGGGACGGTTCTCTTGCTTCCTTTCCCTAACAGGTCCAGGCTTCCCCGACAATTTTTAAAAAAAGTTAATTAATTCCTGGTGAATAATTCACTAAAGTTTAAAAAATTATAAAATTTTGAGCTTGTAAAACTGGAAAATTTACAAAAAAACTTAAGTTAATCACCAATAACTAATTAACCTTCTTTATATTTTTTAAAATTAATTTCATAATAAAGCGTCTTATTAAATATAATTAAAAATAAATTAATAAAATTTTATATGGAAGAAAATAAATTATCATCTACATTTTTTATAATTGGGACATTATTTGTAACCTGTTTACTTTTATCAAATATCATTGCAGGTAAATTAATAATTTTTTTACATTGGGCAGTACCTTCAGGAGTGGTAATATTCCCAATAACTTATATATTTGGTGATATATTGACAGAAGTATATGGTTTTAAAAAAGCAAGGCTTGTAATTTGGACAGGGTTTGCCATGAACTTTTTTATGGCTCTTATATTTTGGTTAGTAATTGTTTTAAAATATCCCCCATTTTGGAAGGAACAAGTTGCCTATAAAACAGTTTTGGGAATAACACCAAGGCTTGTGCTTGCTTCCCTTATTGCTTATTTACTTGGTGAATTTTTAAATTCTACAGTATTATCTTTAATGAAAAAAGGGACAAAAGGTAAGTGGCTATGGACAAGAACAATTGGCTCAACTATTGTGGGTGAAGGTGTAGATAGTTTAATTTTTATTACTATTGCCTTTGCATTTGTATTCCCATGGAATGTAATTTTTCAAATGATTCTTGTGCAATGGCTTTTAAAAACTGGCTATGAAATACTGGCAACCCCAGCTACCTATGCTTTAGTTCATTTTATAAAGAAAAAAGAAAGCATTGATGTGTTTGATTATGGAGTCAAATATAATCCCTTTGGGAGGAGATAAAAATGGAAGAATTTACTATACTTGGTAAAAAAGTGTCAAAACCAATGAAAAAACTGGAAGCTTTTGATGCTCCAGAAGATGTTAAAACAGTTATTTTAACTTCAGATGAAATTACAAGTTTATGCCCTGTAACAGGACAACCCGATTGGTACACTATAGAAATTGAATACCAGCCAAATAAATTATGCATCGAAAGTAAAAGCTTAAAACTATATTTTTGGAGTTTTAGA
>JAPLCN010000109.1 GCA_026392215.1 Actinomycetota bacterium
GAATTTCATTTTAGTTTTAACAATATGATTGTGCCGTAAAATTAAGAAGTGCATATTCCAGGGTATCTTATGCACATCAGGATAAAATACAAGTTATAAATGCGTTTCAAGATATGCCCTTAAATTTGAGGAATGCGATAATTGTAGTTTTCTGCGAATATTTAACCGGTGGTAATCAATTACTTTTTGCGTAACACAAGGTTTACGTTGGTTCAAAGATATCCATGTGGGAAGGTTTTTCGGGAGGTCAGGGCTCGTCAGGTTTCGATACAGCAATAATAGACCTAAAAGAATCAATTGCGCTTTGCAAAGGCCTGAAAGAAAGAGGAGCGAATTTCATTCTTGAATCTACAGGAAATCCGTCAGCAACATTGGAATTACATATGCCTGAAAGAGGAAAGCCAGATGATGCATATCTGCATTTCACAATGGCAAAGATTATCAAAGACAATGTTGGTCTTGATATGTGGACCAAACACTTTGCCGGTAATCGCAACGCCAGGATAACTTTTTTTAAGCATGCTTATACATTCAAGAACTGCTTTTATCGCGTGGTTTGAAATAAAGTCTTTTTTTATATCAATATCTCCATAATTTTCCCAAATATTTCCTCTTATCTGCGGCATCATATCTTGCCTACCCCAATCTACTTTGCAGCCCAGAGCGTAAGATTCTATTACAACAGAAAAAATCGTCATTATCATGTCATAAGCAAGAATTTCATAATTTGCTCTTGCAAGAGCAAACATTTTCCCGGCATCGTAATGTGCTTCAGGGAAAAATGAGCCTGCCATTTCCATTTGTTCAATAGTAGTAGAGGAAACAGGATTTCCAACACCCGGCCTGGGATTTTTTACCTTATCCTTAGAAAGGATATTTAAGATGATTTCTTTGGGAGTCATATTTTAAACCTTTTTTTTATATCTTTTGAGTTATTATAATTTTAAACTTTTTTTTATAGTTAAAACAATTAGTTGGAAGGGAATTTAATGTAACCAGAGAAAGAATAAGACAGATTGAGTTTAAAACGCTGGGCAAGTTAAGACACTCAAATAGAAGCAGCCTGCTAAGAGATTTTCTTGAGGATTAATCAGTAAACTTCATATCATAATCAGAGCCATCAATATTAACCTCTAATTGTAGCTATTTAACTTTTTTAATTAAAGTTTTTAAGGTATTAATAAGTATGATCAAAACCATATGGGAAAAGCGATCCCTTTGAACTATCACTGTCTTTAAGTTTCCTTAAGTCCCCTTTCCTTAATTAAATTCTTATACCATAGGGCGCTGTCCTTAAATATTCTTTTTTGCGTCTCATAATCAACAAATATTATGCCAAATCTTTTTTCGTAACCATATGACCATTCCAGGGTATCAATTAAAGACCATACATAATATCCCCTGATATTTGCCCCTTTCTCATTGAGCTCAGCAACTTTTATAAGATGCTCCCTGAGATAATTTATGCGCTTATCATCATGAATCTTCCCATCTTCGGATATTCTGTCATTAAATGCAGCACCATTTTCTGTTATATAAATTGGAATTCTGGTGTATTCTTTCCTCAGTCTTAAAATAAGATTATTCAGGGCTTCCGGTACTATTTCCCAGTCCATGGTGGTTCTCTCAAAATTACCATGGGCTACTTCAAAATTCAATCTTGAATTTTGAGAAAATTTAACCAGTTGACGGCTGTAATAATTTACTCCCAGAAAATCATTTTTAATTGATATTTTTTCCAGGTCTCCATTCTTAATAAAATCAAACTCGCCCAGAAAACCCTTATATATTTCTTCCATTTCTTCAGGATAAGAAGCTTTAAATACTGGGTCTAAATACCATCTATTCATAAATCCATCAAATCTGTAAGCTGCTTCCATATCTTCTTTGGAATCAGATGCAGGATATGCTGGGGTTAAATTAAGTGCTATTCCAATTTTGCTATCTTTAAAATCAAATCCCCTGAATGCCTCAACTGCTGCTCCATGTGAAAGTAAAATGTGGTGAGCCGCAATTAATGCTTCTCTCATATTTTTATGTCCCGGCGCATGGAATCCATTACCATACCCTAAATAAGAGGAACATTGTGGTTCGTTAAATGTTATCCAGAATTTTACAGAATCATTAAGCTCTTCAAATACTTTTATGGCATATTCCTTAAACCATTTAACCGAATCTCTATTTAACCAACCCCCGCACATCTCATATAGCCACTCCGGCATATCCCAATGGTATAGAGTGACAGTTGCTTTTATACCTTTTTTACTCAGCTCATCAATTAATTTTTTATAAAATTCCATTCCCTCAGGATTATATTTTCCCTTTTCCGGAAAAATCCTGGGCCATGAAATTGAAAACCTGTATGCATCAATACCAATCTCCGCCATCAATGCCACGTCTTCCCTAAATCTGTGATAATGATCACATGCAACATCTCCGATGTCTTCTCCATGTATATTCCCGGGAGTTCTGCTGAATATATCCCAGATTGACGGGCTCCTGCCACCTTCGGCAACAGCTCCCTCTATTTGATAGGCCGATGTTGAAACTCCAAAAATAAAATCCTTTCCAAATTTTAACATTTGTTTACACCCTTGCTTATTAATTTCCCAAAACTGCAGTAACTTCCACTTCTTTGTCTTCCTTCTTATAAGGAATTAGATTTCCTTTTATTAACTTTCCATTTACTAATAGACGCTTGACTCCTTTACTAATCCCATCAGGATTCTTAACTGTAATATGATACTTAACTCCACGATAGAGACGAATAACTCTATACCCCTTCCAATTTTTAGGAACACAAGGGTCAATCAACAGACCCTGATAATCCGGTTTAATTCCTAAAATAGCCTGGGAAATAGCTATAAAACTCCAGGCTGCTGCACCAGTAAGCCAGGAGTTTTTAGCTTCTCCGTAGGTAGCAGCATCTTTTCCGGCAATCATCTGGGCATAACAATAAGGTTCACAACGATATGTTTCTATAATATTCTCTTTTGTGCTGGAGCAGATACGCAGATAATAGTCAAAGGCCTTGTCGCCATTTCCAAGAACAGTTTCAGCTATAGATATCCAGGTGTTGTTATGACAAAATATCCCTCCATTTTCCTTATATCCTGGTGGATAGGAAGAAATTTCTCCTAAATTAAGGTAATATCGAGAATATGCAGGCTGAAGTAAAACTATTCCATAAGGTGTACTCAGATATTCTTCCATACTTTCCAAAGCCTTCTGCCCCTTACCATCTTCAAGACCGACACCACCCATAATACACCAGCCCTGGGGTTCAATAAATATTTTTCCTTCCTTACATTCTTCAGACCCTATTTTTGTTCCATAATAATCATAGGCACGCAAGAACCATTTGCCGTCCCACCCATGCAGCTCGACAGCCTTTTTAATAAGTTCGAACCCTCTCTGGAGTTTATCAATTTTTTCTTTTTGGGCTCCAGTTTGATTTAAGAGTGCTACGAGTTCTTTGCACACATAAAGAAATAAACCAGCAATCATTACAGATTCAGCTACCCCGCCAGTTATATCCCCGGCTAATTGAAAACTCTCTCCAGTTGTTTTGGAAAAACAATTCAGATTCAAGCAATCATTCCAGTCGGCATGACCGATAAGAGGAAGATTATGAGGTCCCAGGTTTTTAAGGGTATACTCGATGGATAGATGAAGATGATCAAGAACAGTCGCTTTACTCTCAGGCACATCTGAATAACCAACAGCCTCTTTCAGGATAGGAAAATCTCCGGTTTCTTTAATATAAGTGCAGACGGAGAGGATTAACCACAAAGGATCGTCATTGAATCCCCCACCTACCTCTTTGTTCCCTTCCTTGGTCAGCACCTGATACTGATGATAACAAGTCCCGTCAGAAAGCTGAACAGCAGCTATATCCAGAATTCGCTGCCGGGCCTTCTCCGGAATCATATGTACAAAACCAAGAATATCCTGATTAGAATCCCGAAAGCCTATACCACGGCTAATACCAGATTCATATAAAGAGGCGGAACGGGACAGATTAAAATTCACCATGCACTGATACTGGGTCCAGACATTAACCATACGAGCTACATGTTCATTATCTATATCCACCCTATACCGACCGAGTAATTCAGCCCAATATGTCCTTAATTCATTAAATGCTCTCTCTACAGCCTGAGTAGTTTTGTATACTTTTATTTTAGCCCAGAAGGTTTCTTTATTAATAACATTAGGAGCAGAGAACTTTTCGTCTTCTTTGTTTTCTATATATCCCAGTAAAAAATGGAACTTTATCTTCTGTCTAGGCTTGAGGGTAATATTTAGCTGATGAGCACCAATTGGAGACCCTCCATTTGCTATTGAGCCTGTGCACTTTCCCTTAATAACTGCATTGGGGTTCTCAAATCCGTTATAAATACCAATAAAAGCATCCCGGCTGGTATCAAACCCATCTATCTTTTGATTACAGGCAAAATATGCATAATGATTCCGTCGCTCCCGATATTCCGTTTTATGAAAAATATTTCCATCTTCTACCTCTACCTCACCAGTATTAAAATTACGCTGAAAATTAGTCATATCATCTACGGCATCCCAAAGACAAAACTCAACAAATGAGAAAAGAGTCAGTTCTTTTTCCTGATTTGTGTGGTTAATCAACTTAACATTCCATATCTCCATGTTTTCCATAAGAGGCACAAAGTAAGTAATCTCAGCTTCTATGCCATTTTTTTGCCCTTTAATCACTGTATAGCCCATGCCATGACGACAGGAATATCCATCCAATGATGTCTTAGCTGGCTTCCAACCAGGATTCCAAACCGTATTACCATCCTTGATATATAAATATCGTCCACCTGTATCCGTAGGAACATTATTATAACGATAACGTGTCAACCTGCGCATCCGGGCATCTAAATAAAAACTATAACCGCCGGCTGTATTAGATATGATACCAAAGTATTTATCACATCCTAAATAGTTAATCCATGGTAGTGGCGTATCAGGCCGTGTAATTACATATTCCTTATTAGCATCATCAAAATGTCCGTATGAGTTCATTAATGTCTCCTATATTGAAAAATCTAGGTCTTTTCTTTCTATTTATATATCCTCAATTTACCTCATGCTAGCCATGATAAATTTCATACTCTACCTACAGTAAGGAAGCAGATGTGCATGTATATTCTTTTATTCCTTTAGAGCTCCTGCAGCTATTCCACCAATAATATACTTTGAGAATAGCGTGAAAGCTATTAATATTGGTACAACTGCGATTGTTACAGCTAAATATTGAGAGCCGATATTTTGCTTAAATGTACCTTTAACCAGGGTTATTAAAATAGGTAATGTAAATTTATTTTTATCAAATAACAAAACCAACGGTGTAAAATAGTTGTTCCATGAAAACATAAAATTTAAAATGCACATTGTCGCAATTCCCGGAAATGCTATTGGAAGCACTATCTTATTAAATGTACGAAATTCGCTACTCCCGTCAACTCTGGCTGCTTCTATCAATGAATAATCCACATTTGCATCAATATACATTTTTAAAAAAAATACTGTAGCAGCACTTGCTATTGTTGGTAAAATTAAAGCCCAGTAAGTGTCTATTAAATGCAATTTTACAGTTAACTGATAATAACCTACTATCCCTAACTGTGCTGGTATCATCATGGTACCCAGTACAGCCCAGAATAATATTGTATTGCCTCTAAATCTAAATTTTGAAAAAGCATAGGCGGTCAATGCTCCAAAATATCCTGAAAGTATAGTGGAAGGGACAGCTATTATCATACTATTTAAAAACCCTCTCCATATATTCAATGAATTCATCATAGCTCTATAGTTCTCTGCAATAGCTTTACCGGGTATTAAAGATACTCCGAGGTTGATCTGCTGAGTGCTTCTGGTTGCATTAATTATCATTATATAAAACGGTGTAAAACAAAGAATAGCCAGCATTATTAAAAAAAGGTAGAGAAAGAATCTGCCAGTAAATACGCCAGCCTTAAATTTCTTTATTGCTCTATCATTACTTGTCATCTTCCTACACTCCTCTTGGATTTTCAGTATCTCTCCCCCTGAACATAACTCTAAAAATAATTAAGGAGAATATTAAAACTATTATGAATAAGGCAAATGCAATAGCAGAACCGTAACCACGCTGTCGCCCCCCGGTAAAGGCCGTGTTATATAAGTGCATTACCATAGTCAGTATTGATTTCATTGGTCCACCCCCTCCTAAATTCTGTCCTTCTCCCATGACATAAGGTATATCAAAATTATTCAAACCACCGATTAAAGAAGTCACCAGCACATAAACCATAATAGGCCTAATTTGAGGAAGTGTTATTTTCCAAAAAGAATGCCATGCATTCGCTCCATCAACAGCAGCCGCATCATATAGGTCTCTTGGGACTGCTATCATAGCAGCCATAAAAAGGATCATACTATGGCCAAACCACATCCACCAGAGTATTGCAGAAACAGATGAGCTTATCCATACTGGTCTGGCTAAAAAATGTATTTTAGCGTCTTCCCCTATTATATGCAATGCCACCAGAATATTGTTAATTGAACCATCCTTCCATCCTAATAATACATTAAATAATATTCCAACAGATGCTGCTGTTACCAGATTTGGTAAGAAATAAACTCCCCGGAAGAAACTCTTGCCTCTTATCTTATCTCTAGTGAGTATTGCAGCTAATCCGACAGCAAAAATTAATTGAGGGATAAAGTTAAATATCCATATTCTCCAGGTATTACCTATTGATTGTAGAAAAAATTTATCCGTAAAAAGCTTTATATAATTACCAAATCCAATAAAATCACCTTGTGGATTAGCTGCACTTAAATTCGTAAAGCTAAGATATAATGTATATAAAATAGGGTACAACTGAAGTGCAAGGAAGGTTATAAAGAAAGGCAGCAAAAATATATACCCATAATTATTTGTTTTAAATGAAAATTTTCTCAATTCACCCCTCCTTAACATAAAATATTATAACTATTAATTATAATCAGGGGCATCTTTTAAATAGATACCCCTGATTTTTTAACTACCTCTTAGCATAATCAACCAATATGCTATATTTATTGAACAGAAATTTCTGGATACAGAGCAACTACTGCGTCCTTAAATGCTTGTATAGCTGCGTCTCTAGTCGTATTTCCGTCAACATAATCACCAAGAGCATCCATGAATGCATTCTGAATGTCCTCATCATATTGAGTTACTCTCTTAGCCCAACCTGAACCATCAAGTTTATTGGCTTGATCGAGGAAGTATTGCATATGATTCTGTCCGGCCAAGGATGGTCTTGAAGCAGTTGCTGCAACTTCTGCATCAACAACCTTATCTGAAGTAAAGTCACCTCTTAATTCAGACCAACTCTTCAAGAAGTCTTTATTTGTGGTTATGAATTTAACAAATTCCCAAGCAAGATCTTTCTTTTCACTTTTCTTAGAAATACCAAGCCATGTACCCCCCCACATATAAGAAGCAGGACCAGATGCTAATCCCCAGTCTCCATAACTGTAAGTTACTCCTTTTACAGGTTCTGCTGGCTTAGTTATATTAGGCTCTATTACAAAGAATAGACCCCATGTCGGCAATACATAGGAAAATACTTTACCATTCATACCTGCAGTCCAATCGGGTGACCACGTAAGAGCGCCAGCATCTAAGCCTGCATCTCTTATTTTTTTTGATATATCCAGGTAATTCAATACAACGTCTTCTATAACCAGCTTGCCATCTACTACCCATGGCTGTTTTTTAGCAAAGAAGAAGAGCCTCTGTAAATCTCTAGGACCTGCTACTAAGTAATCACCGGTTTTTTCCTTGATTGTCTTACCCATCGCAATAAAATCATCCCAAGTTGTCATCAGTGCTGAAACATCATTAGGTGCAGTTACACCCAAAGCTTTCTGAGCTATACTTCTTCTGTAGAATACCGCACCTGGAGTTGCCTGGAACGTTAGACCTCTTAAATTACCTTCTTTATCTCTTACAAAATCTTTTACGTAGCTAAATTGATCCTTAGTTAAATCCTCTGCATTATATGGCGCAGCAGACAGATTCTCCCAAACATCTTCTGTAATCCATCTCAATACCCATGCTTGCTCTCCAACAAAAACATCAGGTATACCTACACCTGCTGAAAAAGTAGATTCCAATCTCTCGGCAATTTCTCCACTGGGAACCTTTGTGAAATTTACTTTGATGTTTGGATATACTTTGTTGAACATTTCAATCATAGTAGGTTCACCTTTTGCCCCCTGTACATCAAATTCATCGTTGAAGGCCATGAGGTTAATTTCACCTTTAAAGCTTGCGGGATCTACCGTTGCAGCTTCAGTAGTTGCTGCTGCTGTAGTTGCTGTAGTGGTTTCAGTTGCTGTAGTGGTTTCAATTGCTGTAGTTGCCTCAGTTGTGGTTGTTGTTTTGCACCCTGCTAGAGAAAATGCTACAACCATTGTTGTAGATATAGTTACAACCATCAACCATAAAAATACTTTTTTCATTTTCTTATCCTTCCTTTGAATTTAATCAATCCTTTACTAAACCAATCTTTGAGATTTGTTTATTGTGTGAGCCTAATGATATTAAGTCATACATAACCAAATCTCATTATTATTTATCAATACATGACCTCCTTTCATATTATACTTTTTATAATATTATGGCCTTTTTATAAACCAACACCCTGTTTCAGCTCTTAATATCTCCTCTACCCTCCTTTGTTATGATATTGTAAACCCGTGTTCACAAACATAAAACAAAAAACCTTTAAATAAAAGTAAAGATTATTAACTACGCTATTATCTTTTTAGTTGATTCTCTTACAATCAATTTTGCAGAAACAGTATTATATTGGGAAGAATCAATACCATTTTCTATAAAATTTATTAGATCCCTTACAGCAAGCGATGCCATTTTTAATATAGAGATCTTTACAGTTGTAAGTGCAGGTGAAATGTAGCTTGCCATCCTTATGTCATCATAACCTACAATAGAAATGTCATCAGGAATTTTAATTCCCATTTCTTTCATAGCCTTCATCGCACCAACAGCCTTTGCATCGTTCGACGCAAAGATAGCTGTTATGTTATTCTTATTAGCAAGGAGCTGTCTTGCACCATCATATCCACTATCTTCCGTAAAATCTCCTTCAACTATATATTCTTTTTTAATGGTAAGCCCCGCTTCATTCATCGCCTTCTTATATCCTTCAAGCCTTTTAAAACCTGAAAATTTATTCATATCTCCACAAATATGGGCTATCTCCCTATGCCCATATTCTATTAAATGTTTTACAGCCTTATATGCACCATCAAGATTGTCGGAGTTGACTATAATGCTATTACTTAAAGTTTTGTCTTTCCATTGCTCCTGGTCTATAATTGCCAATTTATATCCAGATTTTATAAGTTTAAGAATTTCGCGATCATTATTATTTACCCCTACAAAGATTGCTCCAGAAATCGTCTTATTAAAAAAGAGCTCCCTTGCATTTTCAAAATCACTATTCTTATTAATCAGTGAAACCAACACTTTATACCCTAACTTACCAGCATAATCTATCGCTGCTGATGTAAAAGGAGAAAAGTATATATTTCTATAAATTACGAATCTCTCACTGTGATGGTTTATGTTTGTTATAAAAAGTCCTATTATTTTATTAGATTTACCAGCAAGGGCTCTGGCTGAAGCATGGGGCACATAACCACACTTTCTAATGATTTCGGCTACTTTTTTCTTTGTTTCAGTTGATAAATTGGGATAATTATTGACTACCCTGGATACAGTACTTCTTGAAACTCCTGCTAACTTTGCTATATCTTTACTATTCACAGCAACCTTTCAAATGTTTTGTATTATAAACGCGTGTTTAAACGCGTGTTTATTTATTATATACCAGAACTTTTAAAATAGTCAAGTACTAAATATCTTCTTGTATTTTCATGCAAACGACGCTATTTCTGCCCGTCTTGTCATGCTAAAAGAGTTGTTGAATTTTGGGAGTTAAAGCTCTTTATGGCGTAACCCTGGGGGTAAGGCAATGCCAGCGGTTTTTCCATAAAATTGGCTATACGTTACAACGCCCGCAGACCAAGCCTTCCGGTTCCACGGTTGAAGCCAGAGAGGCTTTTAAAAAAACTGCTGATGGTTGTAACCGACCCGAATGTGGAGTTGTGGTTTGAAGATGAAGCTCATATAGGCAGGAATACGACTGTTACCCGGATGTGGGCGCCACGCGATGAACAGCCAAAATTACTATCTGCTGCCACAAGACAGAAGGTAGGGATGCTGGGGGTAGTAAATCCTGCGTTAGGAGAATTATTTTAGTAATTTTGCGCACCTATTCAATGGAGAGACATTTAAAGGGTTTGTCAAAAGTTTCCTGCCAAATATCTTGCTGACAAAGAAGACGAAATCAATTGGTGTACATGCAGTTCTTCTTTATCTCTTCCAGTTCGGCATGCAGCTTCTCCCACTCCTGCATCTTAGTATCAAGTTCTTTTTTTTGATTTGCGTATCTTATAAATACCGACTGGCTTCCTGGATCCATATACAAGTCAGGAGCTGCTAACTGTTTTGACAATTCTTTCAGTCTGCTTTCCAGCCCCTCAATTGTACTTTCGCATGCGGTAATTTTATTGGTTATTTTGCGCAATATTTTGTAAAATTCTTTCTTCTCAAGATAATACTCTTTGTCGCTTGAGACAGGCTGACCGCCGGTATTATCTCTGACTTGCCTTTGGCTTATTTCAAGCTGGCGAAGCGAATCTATTTTTTTCTTTTTAAGAAAATCACCGATGCTCCCGACATATTCTGTTATTTTATGATCCTTAAACTCATAAACCTTATTAATTAAACCATCCAGGAATTCCCTGTCGTGTGATACCAGTATCATTGTACCGGTAAAATTAAGAAGTGCATGTTTTAAAATATCTTTGGAACGCATATCGAGGTGGTTGGTAGGCTCGTCAAGCACCAGCAGGTTAAATGGTTCAAGCAGCAGCTTAATGAGTGCCAGTCTTGATCTTTCCCCGCCTGATAAGACCTTAACTTTTTTATCTATATCATCATTTCCAAATAAGAAAGCCCCAAGCAGCGACCTTATTTTTGTTCTGATTTCACCGGCAGCAACTCTGTCAATGGTGTCAAAAACAGTCATTTCTTCATCAAGAAGCTCATCCTGATTCTGGGCAAAGTAACCTATTTTAACATTATGCCCTATCTTAAGGTTGCCTGTAAAATCCAGATCGCTTACAAGAATTCGCGATAATGTAGTTTTCCCTTCCCCGTTTTTTCCAATAAATGCAATCCGTTCACCACGTCTTACAAATAGGTTTATATTTTCAAGAACAGTTTTTTTGTCATAACTCTTTGACAGATTACTAACATCAATAACCATGTCGCCTGAACGGGGAGCAGGTGGAAACTTTATATGAATAGCTGAAGCATCTTCCTCATCTACTTCAATATGCTCGATTTTTTCAAGTTGCCTGATGCGTGACTGCACCTGTACAGCTTTAGTGGCTTTGTATCTGAAACGTTCAATGAACTGCTGGGTATCGGTAATGAATTTTTGCTGGTTTTTATAGGCTGCCAACTGCTGCTGTCTGTGCTCTTTTCTTAATACAACATATTTTGAATAGGAGACTTTGTAATCATAAATTCTTCCCAGCGAAATTTCGATAGTACGATTCGTAACATTGTTCAGAAAAGCCCTGTCATGCGAGATGATAATAACAGCGCCGTCATAATCCGATAAAAATTCCTCAATCCACTGAATCGATTCAATATCCAGATGATTTGTCGGCTCATCGAGAAGCAATAAATCAGGGCGCTGAAGAAGCATCTTTGCCAACTCGATCCGCATCCTCCATCCGCCGCTGAATTCCCGCGTTTGTCTTGGTAGATCTATCAGTTTGAACCCTAATCCGAATAATGTTTTCTCAATTTGCTCATTCATTTTTGCCGCACCCAAGATTTCAATCTTTGCAGTCATATCAGATACCTTATTGATAAGACCGAGGTATTCATCGGAACGATAGTCAGTTCTTGCTTCTATCTCACGATTTAATTGATAAATCCTATTTTCGAGCTCAAGAATTTGGGAAAATGCTGTTTTTACCTCACCAAAAAGTGTTTTACCGTCAACATGTCTCATTTGCTGCGGAAGATACGCTATTGTTATGCCGGACGGTTTTTGAATAGTGCCCGAATCAGGCAGCTGCAGGCCGATAATGATTTTAAGCAGTGTTGTTTTGCCGGCACCATTATTTCCAACCAGGCCTATCCTGTCTTTTGACTTTATTAAAAATGAAACATCCTTAAGCAATAGGCGCTCGCCAAAACTTAAGTTAATGTTATTAATTGATAGCATGATTTGTTTCTTGTAAATTTTGGTAAAGTTAATTAATTAAAAAATTATTCCTGAAAGAATACGGCTGTTTCTTTATGTAATCAATATTTGTCAGGAATCTGCGGTTTTTCTTCCAATGCAGTCTTTTTTTGGGCAGATTTCACATGCTATCTTAATCTTACTTATCAGTTCAGAGGGACCAAACCCGTAAACACCAGATGATGACTTGAATGGTTCCATTAAAAAACTTGCGTTCAATTTAACACCGATTTTATCCGGACTGATCATTGAAAATATTTCCTTCTGCTCTTCGATTGTCCATTTGAATTGTCCTGGGGAATAAGAGCATGTAGAACCCCAGCTTTCTTTTTTAATCCCTTCGGCTTTTATTATTTTAGATGAGGCTTTTCCCAGGCACTCAAGCAGGTTGGTAGTTATGGCATCCATTATTATAGCTGAAAGCGTATCTCCCTTTTTTGATTCTTCTGTAATTAATTCATCAATCCGGCTGCCTAAAGTTTGCACAAATATTATTGCTGTTTCAGAATTTTTAAGAATTCTGCTTACATTAGGACCTGTGAAAATATTGCCTGAATTAAAATAAACCTTATCACCAACAATTTTATCTATCTCATATTTATCAAAAATTAATTTTGGGGACATGCTTTCAATGCAGACATTGGTTTTCTCATAAAGCATTTCTTCTATCTGCTTATTCAAGTGGCCGCCCATTATTGCGGTTAGGAAATTTTTTCCGATATTTTCCGGAATTTCAATGTCCAGGTTTTTAAAAATTTTCATAATGTTTCTGTTAACCTAAAACTACACCACTATTTCAGTCGAAAAGTACCCACTTAATTTAAAAAAATAATCCTTTTTTACAATCTTCCTAAATTATAAAAACTTTTCAAATCTTTCTTTCTTTGCTTTGCAAATTGGGCAGATCTCTGGAGGATTTTCCCTTGCACACAAATAACCGCAGACTTTGCATCTCCAAACAGGATATGGCAAACCGGGAATACTGCTTTTACTTATTTCTTCAGATAATAAACTGCTGCCATCAATTTCTTTATTTGTTTTTTTAACCTTATTTCTTCTTTCAGGAATGGCACTTAGCTGTTTTTCTCCATTTATTATTTTGCTTGAAATATATAAAGCACAGTAGCAGGCGTCATAATCATTTAAATCAGCATCCCGGTAATCACACGGGCAAATAATATCAAGGTCTTTAGATTTATCACCACTTGCCAGCCTGCAGGGGCAAGCCTGATAGCCATATCTTTTCTGATTAATTAAAAGGCTTCTGACAAGCTCTTTTGAGAAAAATAAATCATTATTTAAAAAATATCCGTTTTCCTCTGCCTCTTTTTTTAATTTTTCGTATGCTTTTTCAACTTCCTCATCAGTTATAGCAATTTTTTCAACCATTAACCAAGCACTTCCTTTATTTTTTTTTCATCATAGCCTCTGATGCAATCTTTATCATTTATTATTATGGTTGGAAACCCGCCGGTTGGATTGAATTTGCTTATTATTTCTGTTACTCTTTCTTGTTCTTCAGAATCAAGTAAGTCTACATATACATAATCATAAGCAACGCGCAGCTCATCTAAAAGCATTTTGGTTTTCCTGCACCATATGCAAGTGCTTAATGCATAAAGCATGACATTTTCTTTTTGTTTTCCGTCTACATGGTTTATTCCAATAGTCATGTATTCCCTTTCTTTTTGATTTAATATCATAAACCCATATTTTATTTTAATTTTAGCACAACGACCATACTTTAGATTAAAAAATCTATTATTTTTTAAATTTTGTTTTATGGTTTAAAAAATAATTTCAGCCAAAAAAATACTTGCTGACACTGACACCCAGCCTGTAATCGTATAAAACTTAATTTAAAGTATTGGAAAGATGTTTTTTAACCTGAAAGTTAATTATTGATAGATAAAAGTCTGTTTTTAAAAAGTGCAAATTTAAGGCATTTATTGGAGGCGACTTCCGGATTCGAACCGGAGATAAAGGTTTTGCAGACCTCTGCCTTACCACTTGGCTAAGTCGCCTTTTGGATAAGTAATTATAAAATACTTTTTGCTAAAAGTTAATATTATTTTAAATATATTTTCTGTGATTCAGACACTATCGCATTAAAAATATTAGTTTAGCCCAAAATAATCAACCATTTTATAAATTTCCAGAGATAAAAAATTAATTTGTGTAAATATTTCTTAAATTATACTAAATAATGTTAAAAATGGGGGGGAAAAGATAGACTTACTATGGTGTATTTAGAAATTACGACATAATTATTAATGATTTAAATTAAAATCTTCAATTTAAACTTTTAATTTCAACAGTATTTTAAAAAATACCGTCTATTTTAAAATTACATTTCCTGCAAATACCGTTATTAATATCAGTTTTCAATATGTTAAATCCTCTTCTTTTAATAACTTCATTGCCGCAATCAGGGCAAATTGTATCTTCCAACCCTGAAAATGCAACATTTCCGCCATATACATACTGCAATCCTGCTGATTTTCCTATTTTGACAGCTTCCATTATTTTTTCATAAGCCGTAGGAGGTATTTTTGACTTGTATTGGGGGTAATAAGCACTGATATGCCATGGAATTTCTTTACCGGTATCATTTAAAAACTCCGCAATCTGTATTAATTCTTCTTTTGAATCATTTAGTCCCGGAATTAATAATGTTGTAACTTCCACCCATATCCCAAGCTTCTTCATGTATTTTATATTATTTAAAACAGGCGAAAGCCTTCCACCTATATATTTTTTGTAGAAATCATCAGAAAAGCTTTTTAAATCAACATTAGCGGCATCCAGGTAAGGCGAAATCATGTCCAATGCTTCCGTACTCATAAAGCCGTTTGTTACAAATACATTCTTTAAATTATTTTCTCTTGCAATTATTGAAGTATCATATGCCAGTTCAAAATAAATTGTTGGTTCAGTATAGGTATAGGAAATACTTTGGCAATTAAGCTGCACTGCATCACTTACGATATTTTCTGGTGATACATTCCTGCCTTCAATACTGTTTTCATCTGCAGGCATTTGAGATATCTGATAATTCTGGCAGAAAAAGCATTTAAAATTGCACCCGACAGTTGCAATCGAATAAGAATATGTTCCTGGAAGGAAATGAAAAAGAGGTTTTTTTTCAATCGGATCTACATTTTCAGCAATTAATTTTCCATAAACAAGGCTGTAAAGTTTTCCGCTAATATTTTTTCTCACAAAACATTTGCCGGTGCTTCCGTCTGCTATAACGCATCTGTGATTGCACAAGTCACATCTTACTTCTGATTTATTTAGCTTGGTGTATAAATAGCATTCTTTCATTTTAATAGTGTTCCCCTGTTTACAAAATTGAAACCAAATAATAAAAGATTTAAATTTTATTAGTAAATTATAACATTGATTATAGAAAATTTTTTAACTTTCAAGAACTTTAACTATCTTATATTCTTTATTCCCAATTCCCATTTGCTGACCATAATTTAACTGCCAATTCCACTCTACATCTTTATAAATTGCTTTAAATTTATCTTGGTCTTTAAATTTATCCATTTTTCTTATGTCTCCAGGAGACTTAGCTAAAAAGTGCGGAAGTCGGGATTAGAATTAAAATCCATTATTACACAATTCATTATGAGAGGTTATCTTGCTTTATTTCACTTATTATCAACTTACACATTTCAGGGATTGAATCACGTA
>JAPLCN010000105.1 GCA_026392215.1 Actinomycetota bacterium
AAATTGAAAAGAAATTGAGTTTATTAAGCCGGCATCAATTGTATAAACTTTCCTAGCACCCCTTAGTTGATTTTTTAACTTGAAGGAAAAAGGAAAAAGCTGAAAAATTAAATATGCTTCCTCAAGATAACTGATATAATTTTTTATCGTATGCACACTATTGATTTCAAAAATATTTTTTAATTTATGATAGGTAATTCTTGAACCAAAATGTGAAATTAAATAAAGGGATATTTCTTTAAGAACTTTGAAATATTTAATTTTATAACGTGCAACAACATCTCTGGTAACAATTTTATCATGGAGATCCCTCAAGTATTGTTCTTTGAATTTGATTTTAAAAAGTTCGGGAAAACCTCCAAATTTTAGATATTCACCAAAGAGTCTTTTTATTTGTGCTCTTTTTTCAGTAATATATAAGTCATTTTCAATATATTTGAAATTTTTGTATTTTAAAAACTCCTGAAAAGAGAAAGGGAAAAGCTCAATCGTAAAATGTCTTCCTGTCAGGTAAGTGGATAATTCCTTACTTAAAAGCTTGGAGTTGCTGCCTGTAATAATAAGATTATAACCCATTCTTTTCAGTCGGTTAACAAATAATTCCCAACCTGTGACATTTTGAATTTCATCCAGAAGTAAATAATTAAAATCAGGATTGATTTCTTTTAAGGCTTCCAAAAAATCATTTAAATCTTCTGCTTTTACTGATATTAATCTTTCGTCATCAAAATTTATATAAGCATAATTTTTATCTTTTAAAAGGTGGTGTGAAAGAACAGATTTTCCACATCTTCTTACTCCAATAACTACTTTAATCAAATTATCTTTAAGAGATTCTCTTACTTTTTCTTCAATTTCCCGCTCAATTATTTTTATATTAAAGATCTTTTTAATTTCTTCCCTTTGATCCAGCAGGATTTGTTTCATAGCTTGTTTTTCCATATAACTCCTTCTTATTGCACAAAATATATCTTTATTGTGCAATGTGCTGCACAAATATATTTTTTATTGTTATTATAAAATGATTTATTTTTTTGTCAAATCCTATTTAACTTAAGCTCAGATTATCAAGTGAGTCAATTAAGAACGTCCCCGATGACTCCCCTATGACTGGGACAGAAAAGACGGCTAGATAGTAACAAATATTGTAAAAAATAACTGAATACTTAATAAATATTAGAATTATTTTAATATTTAAAAAAACAAGGGAGTTTTGATAAATACTTGCTAAATTTTTATGTAAGACATCATAATAATAGTAAGTTATAAAAATAAATATTGTAACTAAAAAACAAGTATGTAATATTAAAAATGTCTTATTAAATACTATTTTTAAAAAGAGGTTTTTATATGTTTTCAATAACTGTATCATCAAAAGGCCAGATAATATTGCCTTCAGAATTCCGGAAAAAAATCAATATCGAAAAAGGGGCAAAATTAATTGTAGAAATTGAAAACAATAAAATTATCCTAACCCCGGTTAAAAGAGAGTTTTTCGAAAACCTTGCAGGAAGTCTTTCTTCGCCAAAAGGCAAACTTCTTAGTTCTTTAATTTCAGAAAAAGAGAAAGAAAAGTATCTGTGAATATTTGCGTGTTTGATTCTTACTGAAAATATAAGAACCCAAAACAATACATGACCTAGCCTTGACAATTCTTTGTTTCTTTGTTATAACATAATCAAAGAAAGTGTGTATAACGTTTTTGATTTTGCATATACTATGAAGGGAGAAATGTTTATGTCGCAAACAGTCCAAACGGGGGTGAGTCCTATGCTTAAAAAACGTATTTCGGTATCGCAAAAACGCCAAATAACTATTCCTATTGAGTTTTTTAATAGCATTGGCATCGATAAAGAAGTCGATTGCTATGTCCAAAACAATGTCATTGTTATACGCCCTGTGCGTGAGGGCGATGGTGAGTTTGATGAACAAATTCTCGCTGATTTAATCTCACAAGGGTTTTCAGGGCAGGAACTTCTTGCCAAATTTAAGGACATACGTCATCAAATTCGTCCTGCTGTGGAAAGTCTGCTTGATGAAGCGCGTCTTGCTGCTGATGGGGAAGCGCCATTTTCCACATATGAGGATGTTTTTGGCACGGAGGGCGAATGATACATAAGCTAATCATTTTGCCTCCTGCCGCACATTTTTTCAAAAAGATTAAAGAGAAACCTCTCAAATCCGCATTTCAAAAAGCTATTGATAATATACTCCAAAACCCATACATCGGTGACCTTAAGACGGGCGATCTGTCGGGTGTTTATTGTTGTGACGTTTTTTACAACAAAACAAATTATGAACTTGCATACACTATCATTGAAGAGAATAATGAAACCGTCGTTGTCATCCTTGCCGGTACTCGTGAGAACTTTTACAATGAACTTAAACGATATATGAAAAGCTTTAACTAATAGCTCCTATGGTTGATATATCTAAATCCATTTATTTTGATAAAATCGAAATCTGCAGGCAGCATTTTATTTTTAACTATTTTATAAGCACATTTTTCCCATATATGGCATATTTTTGTATTAATTATTCGGACCATGCCAGGATCCTCACGGTGAAGCCGGAGTTGTTGCAATATTTTCCAGGGCACAGCAGATTTAACAGGAATGTGGCTCAATGTGTGAGAGGAGTCAATTAAGAACGTCCCCGATGACTCCATGAACTGCATTTTGTTAAAAACAAATTTTTATGAATTTATGGTAAAATAAAAAATAATTAAAACATAGCTTAATATAACAGGTTTAAAAAATTTCTACTCAGCAGAATCTAAAAAA
>JAPLCN010000007.1 GCA_026392215.1 Actinomycetota bacterium
ACTATGAGTTAGTCGGACTTCCTATAATGCATTTGCTTATCTTGCTCGTTCCCTTGCTTGACTTCGCATACTGATTTCTCAGGCATTATAGGACCTCATCTGTTCTAATAACATACTTATCATCAAACTCGCCAAGCCCTCAGACCCCGGAAGAGTCATACAAATCTCACCATTATGATTTGCATAATGTTGTCTGCTACCAAAATAACAGTATCGACCTCTTCGTTTAAAATAATAATTTCGTGGCTCAATAGCTTCACTTTCGTTTCGGCTCATTTGCTCCCCGCCCTACGCTTAAACCTAATGTTACCATTTCGGTTCCAAGGAACTGGGTACAGGCTACTGGTTAGGTATTACCTGATAGGATTTCCCTACTGTACGTTATTAGCTTACTAATGAAAACAGAATTGCTTCCATTTTCAAGAGGAAACATCACGCATTTGCGTGCTGCTTCACAGCTCGCACTATTATTTATTATATTACTTTCAAACGGAAAACATGCTTACTCTCCAATTATGAATAATATTTGTAAAAATTTTATAGCATTTATGGATGGACCAGGTATAATTTCTGGCCATCCAAATTTTTAATATTCATTTTATCTCCAAAATAAATAACAACTCAAAAACAAAAGCCCCTAATTTCTTAGGGGCTTATATATCTGATGGATTATTGGAAGGATGGTAAACCCTTCATCTCTGGTAACTACTAAAAAGTAGCGCGTAGAGAACCTTTTCTACCTCAACAATCCGTAACTGTTTATAATAATTAAATCAACAATCATAATCTACAATTATAAAATGTATTTGTCAAGGTGCTGAGATTAACCTACCTTTTTTCAATCTTGAATTTAGCTGATGTTGTCCTATTGAATACATGCTTGATATATACAAAAATCCATTTATATTTATAGCTATTGAAAGTAAAACTATATCATTAAGAATCTTAATCATTTCAATGCTATTAGAAATATGCGGATTTATTCCAATAAAATCTGGATTAATTATTATGTCGGAAATTTTATTAAAATAATTATTATAATCTTGGGTATGTCTATTCTTTATATGTCTTTCGGCTCCTGGACTTATATAAACATTTTTGCATTTACAAATTTGGATATTTAAAGTATTTAAATATTTTGCTTTAAGAACACCAATTTTTTTACTTGTAATTTTTGTTTTGCTCACTGCCATTTTTAAGATAATATAGCATTTCTCAAAACTTTTTAATTGAATCCTTATTAAAATGAATCCTATATTTGGCGTAAGGCATACTTCTTGCATCGACTACACAATTTACAGATTGTTTATTAAGTAAGTCTATAAATTCTTCTATGCTTCTATTTGAATGGCCTATTGTATAGCATTGCATGTTTTAATCCCTTATCCATCTATTAGAAATAATTTCCTTACCTGCAATACATCTTCCATTTAGTTTTTTGGAATTTGCAAGACAAATTATTTTTTTGGAAAACACTAAAAATATCCCCTTATAATTTCTACCTTTTAATAACTGTATAATTTTATATATAATTAACTACTATAATTATATATTACACTAAATGTCCATTGCAATTGTATTTTAATTTAGGATAATAAAATATAAATTATTTTATTATTTATACATGGAGGATCAATAGAAACAATAACTTCACAAATATTAATTGGAACCTAGCTTTTAAAGCAAAAGAGCGCTTTGTTTTTTTATCAAAAAGCAACAGCTCATTTCAAAAAGCACCTTGTAAAAGATTAAGTGATAACTATTGTTAAAGTCTAAAACAGTTAACCCTGGTTTACTTTTCTCTCATAATACAAAAGCCTTACAGGCTTAATATATTTAAATTCCTGTAAGACAATTTATAAGAACCTGTCTTTATGCTTGTGAAGTCAGCACTTTATTAAGATTAGTTTTTTTATTTTAACCTTATAATTTTCAAAGTTAAGTGTTGAAATTATTGAGTTTTAATATTACCTAGGAGCTTGTCCGACATTTCATTGTTAAAACTCGCATAAAATCATAATTTCCCATATTATTTTAAAAACTAAAATTATTTTTTGAAATTATTGCATAAATTTCTTTATTTAGTGGTATTTTTACCACTAAATAAACCTATATTGTTTACTTATGTTGTTTGAAGCAGTAGTTCTCTCTCTTTTGAGCAGCCTGTTTGATCTTTTATCATATTTACTATTTTTTTAAAGTTGGAAACCGCACATACAAGGGAAAATTCACCACCAGCTTTTTTAAACCCCCTTAAGCTAAACCGTCTAAAACCACCTGTCTTTATCTGGCCAAAGACCGGTTCAACAATAATTTTACGTTTTGCATATATTTCTTTGGAAGAGTCTTTTTTCATTTTCTCTGCCATAGCTGCTAAAATTATCCCGCTCTCATCAGTACATATTGTTGGAATATTATTTTTTTTAGCACTACATATATTTTTAAAACTGCATCTGATGCATACCATTTCTTCTGCTTTATACACTCTATTTTCCCCACTTAATTTTAGTTTTAATACAACGCCGGCAGGACAGATAAATATATCTTTTTGGCTATCATATGAAAACTGGGATTTGCCTATTTTTTTATCTGTATCTTGTGATATGTCTTTTTCTCCCTTACCGGTTGCTATATAGCCATCTATTTTTGCATTTTCAATTGCAGAGATATTATCTGATGAGCGGTATCCGCTATCGGCGCTTATCTTTTCCGGATTCTTTTCTGTATTTTTTTCAATCTCATCTATTGCTTTTTTTAGTTCATTTTTATCATTTGCATTTTGCGTTAGGTGCTGTCCCACTATTATCTGGTTTTTAGAATCAACGCTTATCTGGCCGTTGTAGCAATACTCAAAGTTTCCTCTGCTCTTCATAATTTTAGCATCAGTGTCGGCATAGCTTATCTGCTTTTTGGGATCTATCTTTTTACCTGGATTTTCTCTTTGTTCTCTTTCTTCAAGCTCCTTTTTTATTTTTTTAATTTTTTCAAGTCTTTTTCCCTTAATCTTTAGATCGTCTGGTATACTATAACCTTTACCGTTATGATAGATTTTGTCTTCGGCATCATCTTCGTTTTCTGCCCTTTTTAAAAGTTCTTCAATTTCACGGTTTAGTTTATCTTCATTTGCCTTTAGGTGAGAGTAGCTTGCTGCTTTATGTTTTGAAGTATTTGCCATAAATTTTGAACCGTCTATACCCGCATGGCCTAAAGATACCATCCCAAGGCCACTGGATATTTTAATACTCTTTTTAAAGCATTCTACAAAGAATTCATAGTTATCTTTTCTAAAGTCAGAAAGCACTCTAAAGTTTGGACAGTTTCTGTGGGATATATACATAAAAGATATATCCTGGCTGCATTTTTGTTCTATTTTTCTTGTTCTTTTTA
>JAPLCN010000200.1 GCA_026392215.1 Actinomycetota bacterium
CGAGGACTACATAACTATGATTGAAAAAAAGACAGCCGCTCTCATAGAAGGGGCTATACTTATAGGGGCTGTGTTAAATCTTGATTTTAAAGATATTATTCCTTTCAAAGTATTTGGGAATTATCTGGGAATAGCATTTCAGATACGGGATGATATTTTAGGTATCTGGGGGAACGAAGATAAAACAGGAAAACCTCATGCCAGCGATATCAGGAAGAAGAAAAAATCGTACCCGATAGTATTTGCATTAAAACAATCACATCCTAAAATAAAAAATGATTTGCAAAAAATTTACGCTTGTAAAAAAATTAGTGAAAATAATGTAAAAAAAATATTAGGCTATCTTGAAATTGTAAAAGCAAAAGATTTTTGTGAAGAAAAGTGCCGGCATTATTATGAGCTTGCAATTAATGAGATAAAAAATTTGCCTATCTCAAAAAGTTATATTGATTCTTATGTTGAGATTTCAAAATTTTTATTAATCAGAGATTTCTAACTATATTGCTTTAAGATAATTATTAATTTTTAATAATTGATATTGCAGTTGCTAAAAAACAAAACAATTAATTCTTATGCATAAATTTGATTTAAACAAACCGCATACTACCAGAAAAAAGGAACACCTGGACTTAAGCCTGAATCAGGATGTCAGCAGCGGGCAAAACTTTTCCGGCTTTGAAGATTATTATTTTATCCATAATGCGCTTCCGGAAATATCACTTAATGAAATAGATACGAAAATAACTTTGTTTGAAAAGGAAATGAACCTCCCCCTTATGATTTCACCAATGGTTGGAGGTATTAATGAAGCTGAAAAGATAAACAGGGATTTGGCAAGAGTTGCATCTGCTGCAAAAATAGCAATGGGTGTAGGATCCCAGAGGGTTGCTATTAATAATGAAAATTTGGCTGCAACCTTTAAGATCAGAGATATAGCTTCCGACATTGTACTTTTTGCTAATCTGGGTGCAGTCCAGTTAAATTATGGTTTTGGCGCCAGGGAGTGCCTTAAAGCTATAGAAATGATTGGTGCTGATGCCTTATTTTTACATCTGAATCCGTTGCAGGAGGCACTTCAGGTTGAAGGAAATTATAATTTTAAAAACTTGCTTGGAAAAATAAAAAATATTTGTGGTGAGCTTGAAAAGCCAGTTTTTGTACGGGAAGTAGGTTTTGGAATTTCAGGTGAGGTTGCTCTTAAATTAAAAATGGCAGGTGTCAGGGGAATAGATACCGGCGGATGCGGCGGAACTTCATGGCTTGAAATAGAAAAAGCAAGGCTTGAAAACAGTTATCTGAAAGAAGCAGCCCGGTTTTTTAAAAATTGGGGAATCCCTACTGCCCAATCATTAAAAATGGTGAAAGAAAGCTGTCCCGATGTTTTTCTTATTGCAAGCGGCGGAATAAGAACAGGTATTGATGTAGCGAAAGCAATTGCCTTAGGTGCTGATATGGCTGGCATTGCCCTTCCGGTGTTAAGATATATCAACATTTCTATTGATGCCTGCCTGAATTACCTGAAGGAAATAGAAACCGGATTAAAAATAGCAATGTTTTGCATTGGCGCTTCAAATATCAGGCAGTTAAAAAATAATTTAAATTTAAAACATCGTTAATATAATGATTTAAATATATGCTTAAAAGTGAAATTGCTCCGGCAAAAATTAATTTAACCCTTGAAATAATCGGGGGAAGACGTGATGGCTATCATGAAATTTCTTCTTTGATGCAAACTATAGATTTGTGCGATTATCTGACATTTCATAAAAATCCGTGGCTTCAGATTATTCCAGAATATCATAACCTTCCCGCAAGCGACAATCTTCCTGGATTTGACAGAAATAACTATCTTGCTAAAAATCTGGTTTATAAAACTGCAGAGGCTTTAAAAAATAAAACAGGGTATAAAAGCGGCGCAGTAATTGAACTTAAAAAAAATATCCCGTCTTCAGCAGGGCTGGGCGGTGGTTCAAGCGATGCGGCAGCAACTTTAAGAGGGTTAAATAAACTTTGGAACTTAAAATTATCTCTAGATGAATTGGCAGAAATAGGAGCTCAGGTCGGCAGCGATGTGCCGTTCTTTATTTATGGCAGCACTTGCATTGTAAAAGGGAGAGGAGAACAAGTAGAACAGATAAAAGCTATTAATCCTAAATGGATTTTGATAATACTGCTGCCTTTTGAAATTAAGGATAAGACAAAAAAATTGTATTCCCATGTTGGTATAAAAAATTTTACAGATGGCAGTTTCACCAATAATCTTGCTAAAAGCATTTGTAAAAATTCTGAAGATATTATTAATACAAGCCTATTTAATGCTTTTGAGATTATTTATGCTGAAATTTTTGAAGATTACAAAAAATGGATTAAGGACTTTGAAGATATAGGTGTCTGCCCGGTGCATTTAGCTGGAAGCGGGCCTTCTCTTTATTATATTTCAAATGATGAATCGGAAGTGCTTGAAGCTGCAGAAAAGATTTCAAGCATAACCAATTTAAGTATATATATTACAAGGACCGTTCCTTAACCTGTAAAACAATTAAGACTTTAAATCCTGATAAACTTATCCTCTAAAATTTCTTTTATTTATAGCCTGTTTTACAGGATCCATCTGTCTATTGCTGCTATATCCACCTGAAAATGAAAATAATTTTTAATTTTTTATCTTAAACAATAGTTTAAAATACTTGTTTTAAATTATTGTTTTAAAGCGTATAATCTGAAACAATTTTATTTCATAATAGTCTATTATAGAAATAAAAGTTTTAAGGGGAATAACCCTAATGTGGAATTTTATCTGAAATCCCGCAAAAATTAAGGAGAAAAAATTGGCAAAAATAGAAAAAATAGTATTAATAGAAACAAAATCACCGGGGCTGCATATTTTTAGTGCAGCAAAGCTTCCAAGGTTGGGAATAGCAATAATTGCAACTATTCTTAATAAAAATGGCTTTAAAGTTAAAGCTTATTGTGAAGATTTTGCTGCAATCGACTATAATGAGGTGAAAGATGCTGATCTGGTCGGTATTTCCAGCATAACTTCTACATCAACAAGATCATATAAGTTAATTAATGAAATAAAAAAAATTAATCCGGATGTTCCCATTATCATGGGGGGCGCACATCCCACTTTTATGCCTGAAGAGGTAATAGAAAATGGCTCTGACTATGCAGTAAGAGGAGAAGGTGAAAGAACAATTTTGGAGCTTATTGATGCCATAGAAGGAAAAATTAATTTTGAAGATGTTAAAGGCCTTTCTTTTAAAAAAGATGGTAATTTTATCCATAATGAGGATAGGGAGTTAATAGAAAATTTAGATGAGCTTCCCTACCCTGACTGGTCATTACTTGAAAATCATGAAGAGATTAATTACATGCCCATACAGACTTCAAGAGGCTGCCCTTATAACTGCAGGTTTTGCTCGGTAATCAAGGTTTTTGGAAGAAAATACAGATTCAGAAGCGTTGATAGCGTAATTGCTGAAATAAAACATCTTTTAAAAATTTTTGAAGGCACCAAAGCAAAAAGAATTTTCTTTTATGATGATAATTTTTCAGCAAACAGGAAAAGAGTTAAAAGCCTTTTAAATAAAATTCTGGACCAGAAGATAAAGATGCCGACATGGTTTTCGCAGGACAGGCTGGATATTGCAGAAGATGAGGAGCTTGTTGAACTGATGGCAAAAGCCGGATGCATGAGAATAATGGCCGGAATTGAATCAATTAATCCAAAGACTCTTCAGGAATACAATAAAGGCCAGAAAGTTGAAGGAATAAAAGAGGCAATAAGTGTTTTACATAAACATGGCATTGGAGTTCATGGAATGTTTGTATTAGGCGGAGAAAATGATGATATTGATTCCATCAAAAAAACCATGAGTTTTATAATTGAAAATAAAATAGATACCGTTCAGATTATGATGCTCATACCTTTCCCTGGAACTGAAATATATAATGAGTATAAACAGCAGGGAAGAATGATATTTGATGGTGCAAAAGACTGGTATCTGTATGACGGCCACCATGTAGTATTCCAGCCTAATCTTATTGCGCCCTGGGATTTGCAGGCTAAAGTTTCCATAGATGTAATGTCAAGTATTTACTCATATTACAGAGCATTGAACTTTATTTTCCATAGGCAAATCGAAGATGGACTTTTGGTTATTTATTCAAATAATCTCCAGAAAAGATGGACAAAGATTAATAAAGATTTTCTTGATAATGTTAGGAATATACATATCGGGCCATATAGTTTAACAAAAAATGTTTAATATTTTTTAAGTTTTCAGGGTAATTATGGTTTGGAGTTAAATGGAAAAAAAACAAGGATCAAATTTCAAATTCAGCCCTGACCTTTATGACGGACAGGTAAACTGGGAAAACAGGTTTCTGGCCGAAAAAGCTTTTTTTTATGGCATATTTAAATCAAAAACTGCTAAAAAGATTTTAGATATCGGATGCGGCCCCGGGCGGCATGCACAGTTATTCAGTTCCTTTGTTGATGAAGTATATGCAATGGATCCATCACAGGATATGATAGATTACGCAAAAGAAAAAGTTATAACATCAGAAAATGTTAAACTAATCACTGGCGGATTTAGTGAACTTGCAAATATCAGAGAAGGTGATTTTGACGTAATTACCTGTCTTGGGAATACGCTCCCGATACTGGAAACAAGGAAAAAAGTAAAAAATGCGCTTAAAATTACCAGGAAAAAATTAAAAAAAGGTGGAATTGCTATTTTCCAATTTATTAATTTTGAGAAAGAAATGATTGAAAAAAACAGGTATTATGAGCCAAAAATCTTACATAAAGAAAGCAGGACTTATATTTTCAACAGGCACTTTGAGTATGATAAATTAAAAACCAGAATAGATTTTATATCTACTGTTTTAAATGATAAAAATGATATTGAAGCCTTTAATATCGATACTACGATGATGTGCACTTTAAAAATACGAATATTCCAGAAAATGGCTTTAAACAGCGGGTTTAAAAAAATTGACTATTTTGGAAACAACACAAAGGAAAGTTTTGACAAAAACAGGCATGTAAGCTTATTTGCCATACTTCGAACTTAAATAATAATATGGAAAAAGTAAAAAGATTCGGTGTTTCAATTGAAGAAAGCCTTTTAATTAAATTTGACAGTTTTATTAAAACCAAAAAATACAAAAACCGTTCGGAAGCAATTAGGGATTTAATAAGAGAAAATTTTGTAAATGATTCATGGGAAGATTCAAGCAAGCATGTGGCGGGTGCAATAATAATAGTATATGACCATCATAAAAGAGAGCTGCTTGATAATCTTGTGGATATCCAGCATAATTACCAGAATTTTATTATTTCAAGCCAGCACATTCATCTGGATCATCATAATTGCATGGAAATAATTGTTGTAAAAGGCGCGATGCAAAAGCTAATCGAGCTTGAAGCGATTCTAAAAGCAACAAAAGGAGTCAAGCATACAACTTTTGCTAAATCAACTTTGGGTGAGGAGATATGAAAAGTTTTTTAAAATATCTGCTTAAGATTATTTTTCTATTTAAATTTCATAAGGGCATGCAATCATTTAACAGAACTATAATACCTGCAATATTCAGATATTGGGCAGATTTCACATTTTGGCCTTCGGGCAATGCATATGGTTCTTCCATGTGCAATTATCTTATGTGAAAAATCAGTCCATCTGTCTTCAGGGATAATTTTTTGCAAGTCAAATTCAACTTTTACAGGGTCTTTATTTATCGTAAGTCCTATCAGATTTGAAATTCTTAACATGTGTGTATCAACAATTATGCCCTGCTTTCCAAAAGCATTTGCAATAACAACATTAGCTGTTTTTCTACCGACTCCATGAAGCTTAATTAAATCCTCAATGCTGTCGGGAACTTTGCCGCCAAATTTTTCAATAAGATCTCTTGAACATTTTATTATTGAAATTGATTTGTTTCTAAAAAAACCGGTTGATTTTATATCTTCCTGGAGTTCAGGCAAATCAGCATTTGCAAAATCCTGCGGACTTTTATATTTTTCAAATAAAAATGGAGTTACCTTATTAACAAGCTTATCAGTACTTTGTGCGGCAAGGATAGTTGAAATTAAAAGCTCAAAAGGATTTTTAAACTGCAGGGAAGTTGTTAATGCCTGCGGGTAGGTTTCATTTAAAAGGTCAATAATTTTATTAATATTTTTAACAGCATTATTGTAAAGCTCTATGTAGGTTTTACCGTAGTCTTTGGCCATATGTTTATCCTCTTATATTGATATTTTTACTTTATTGATTGCTGTAAGTCAAATTAATTTTATAAAGTGAATTTAAAATTAAAGATATTTTTTAATAATAAAATCTTATTTTAATATTTTGCCTTAAATAATTGCTGCATATTTTTAAATGTCAGGCAATGCACCGGATCTATTTGTTCTTCTTGCTGTTTTTCAAGTTTTTCAGAAAAACTTCCATTTCATTTTTTTCCAGAGAGTTTGCTATGTCCTCTTTTTCCAGCCATCCCTTGCGGGCAACATTAATACCGTATTTATAATTATCAATATCTTCCAGCTTATGGGCATCAGGATTGATAAATATTTTTACTTTTTTTTCTTTGGCATACTTGCAAAGCCTCCAGTCAAGATCCATTCTGAAAGGGCTTGAATTTATTTCAATTGCCACATTGTTTTCACTGGCAGCATTTATAATTCTTATCATGTCAACCTTGTACGGCTCTCTTGTAAGAAGCAGCCTGCCTGTAGGGTGGGCTAGGATTGTAGTATATTTATTTTCAATTGCCTTTATAATGCGATTTGTCATTTCTTCTTCACTCAAGTTGAAACTTGAATGTATGGACGCAATTATAAAGTCAAATTTATCCAGGATTTCATTGCCGTAGTCAAGGTTTCCACCAAGCAGAATGTCTGATTCTATTCCTTTAAATATTTTTATTTTTCCCCATGTGCTGCAAAATTTATCTACTTCATCCAGGTAATGATCAATATTTTCTGCCTTGATTCCGCCGGCATAAAAAGCAGACTTGCTGTGGTCACTTATCCCGGCGTACTCAAAACCTTCAGAAGCAAGTTTTTCACAAAGAGCTTTTAATGTAATGTTTCCATCACTGAAAGTTGTGTGTATATGAAATATTCCTTTTAAATCTTTTTCTTCAATCAGATTTGGAAGCTTTCCACTTAATGCAGCTTCAAATTCTCCATTATTTTCCCGAAGTTCCGGCACAATAAAGTCCATATTAAACACCTTGTAGATTTCTTCTTCATCCCTGCATTTAATCAGCTGATCTTCTTTAAATATTCCATATTCGTTTATTTTTATTCCAGAATCTCTGGCTATCCCCCTGAACACCGTATTATGCTCTTTGCTCCCCGTAAAATGGTGCAGCAGATAAGGATACTTGCTGTCTTCAACTATCCTTAAATCTACATTGATGCCGGACTTCAGCCTTATTGAAGACTTCGTGTCTCCTTTTGCTATAATTTCACCTGCTTCATCAAGGCTGGTAAAATAATCCATTATATCCATGGGGTCAGAGGTTTCTTTAATGCCTGCTACCAAATCAATATCTTTAACGGTTTCTTTTTTTCTTCTTAAACTGCCGGCAATGCTGGCTCTTTTAATCTGTTTATGTAGTCCCAGCTTGTTGATTATTAACTTTGCTTCGCTGATAACATCAGCATAAAGATAAAATTCCCTGAACTTTTTAATTGACTCTATTCCTTTTAAAATATTATCCTGAGTTTTTCTGCCAAAATTCGGAAGATCGATTAGCTTGTTTTCTTTAATAGCCTGTTCAAGACCTGAAATACTTCCTATATTTAAATTATCAAACAGAAATTTTACTTTCTTAGGTCCAAGAGAAGGTATTTTAAGCATTTCAAGGAGTTCAGGTGTTATTGATTCCTTAAGCTCTTCGTAAAAATCAAGCCTTTTATCAGAAGCAAGGGTCTTTATGTAGTCTGCCAAATTCTGGCCTATTCCTTTTATTTCGAGAAGCACATTTATCGGGGTATTTTTATCCAATTCAAGCTCGCTTGTTTCAAGAGCTCTTGCAGCATTCTGGTATGCCCTTATCTTAAAAGGATTTTCATCTTTTAGCTCCAGCATTATTGAGATTTCCTCAAGCGTCTTAATTATTGAATTCTTATCCATAAAATAAAGCCAGCCTTTTTATTGCATTTATGTTTAATATAAAATTAATTTATGGAATAAATTGAAAAATTAATGTAATATAACTTTTTAATTTATGCTCAAGTTTAGTATATTTTTTCAAATTTTGCTTTACTAAATTTTAATTGGAATTTTAAATAGTATTTTAATTTAAATATTCTAATAAAAAAATAAAAAATGATAAATTTAAAACTGTCTTCGATCCTTACTACAATAGCTGAAATTTCAAAATTTAAACCCGGGGAAAAAGAAATTGTAATGAATTTAAGCAGGGCTACCCGCACAATAAGGGACTATGAGAATGATGTTACTGATGCATATAAAGAAGGTCTGCTGGAAAAAATGCCTGGAATTGATCCGTTTTCTTATGCAATGATAAAAGAATATTTTGAAACAGGTTCAATAAGATTATTTGATCAAATCAAAGAAAAATATCCCGAAGACCTTATTAAAATTGTAAGGTTAAGCGGTATTGGCACAAAAAGAGTATTTGGTATTTATGAAAAATTTAATATAAAAACTTTTGAAGATTTAAAAGATTTGTTTACTTTAAATTATGATACAAAAAAACTGACTGAAAGTTTTGAGATAGACAGCTTGTTTTTAGAAAGGATAAAGCATTCTGTAAGTTATTATGAAAGCTTGAGAGGAAAATATCCCAGATGGCTGGTTTTAAAATTTGCAGATAAAATTGTAGAAAAGCTTTCCAGCATAAATGAGATTTCAAGCCTTAAAGTTGTTGGTTCGCTTCGAAGGAGAAAAGCAGAAATAAAAGATATTGATATATTGATTCTGCCTGAATTTAATGATGAAAAAATAAATTATGAAAAATCAAAGGAATTAATAAGTAAAATCAGGGCTTCTTACTTCGTTAAGGACTTTATTTCAAAAGAAGACAGAAAAGAAAACATCAGCACCAGATTTTCAACGATTTTTGACATTGATGTTGAAATAATAATAACCTCAAAAAAAATGTGGCCTGTCGACTTATTAACTGCCACCGGAAGTAAAAATCATTTAAGAAAATTAAAAGAAGCAGCAAAAGAAAGTGTCTGCCTTAATAAAGATGCCTTTGATTTTTCAATGATAAAATTCAAAGAGCTTAAAAAATATAAAAACAAAGATTCGGTTTACGAAGAAGATGATTTTATCTGCCAGGAAGAAAAACAGATATATGATTTTTTAGGAATGAAATATATTTTTCCGGAACTTCGGGAAGGACTTAATGAAGTCGAACTGGCGAAGGAAAGCTACCTGCCTGAACTTATAAAATTAAGTGACATGAAAGGCGACCTGCATGTTCATTCGAATTATAGTGACGGAATAATGGAAATGAAAGAAATTGTCAAAAAAATAAAGAAGTACAATTACGAATATCTTTCATTTTCTGACCATTCCGGCAGCAACCAATACGGGAATGGCCTTAATAAAACCAGGCTTATGGACAAATCAGCTTATATTAATGATTTAAATTTAAAACAGGATAAGTTTTCTTTTTTAATGGGATCTGAAATTGAAATTGATGAGGAAGGTAATCTTGACTATGATGACGTGCAGATAAGCAAATTTGATATAGCATTAGGTTCAATTCACAAGGGGCTTAAATTTGATTTTCGCACCAATAATTTACGTTTTGAAAAGGCTATGAAAAATAAATATATTGATATAATAGCGCATCCGACAGGAGTTGTTTTCGGAAGCAGGGCACCTTATTTTTTAGACATTGATTATTTAATTAAGTGTGCTTCAAAATATGGTAAAGCCATTGAAATTAATTCATATTATTTAAGGCTTGATTTAAATGAAGAAAATGCAAGAAAGGCAAAAGGGGCAGGAATTTTAATTTCAATAAATACAGACTCCCATAGGCCCAATAATCTTGACATGATAAGGCTGGGAGTTGATATAGCAAGAAAAGCCGGAATTGAAAAAGAAGATGTTATAAATACATTATCTTTAGATGATTTAAAAAAATGGAAAAGCTCCAGATAGCAATTAACTATTTTTTTTATACCTGAATACTTCTTTTTCGTTAAAATCAGGAATAAACAGATCTTCTTCTGGACCAGAATTTTCAAATTCCTGAATTGCACCCTTGTAAAAACCAAGTTTTTCCGCGTAATTTATTATATTGCTATATTCATCATAATTAATCTTTCTGCTTAGTTCAGGGAAGCATTGTGCTTTATGCAAAGGACGGTATTGGGCCATGATGCTTATATACACATCTGTAGAAAGTTCATTTTTTATAAAATCAAGAGATTTTTTAACATTGCTTATATTATTCGGGAGAATTAACAGCCTGATCATTAACCCCCTGGTTGCAATTCCTTTTTTATCTGTTTCGAGTCCGCCAACCTGGCTATACATTTCAATTAAGGATTTCCGGTTATTTTCAACGTAATTTTTCACTCCTGAATATTTATAGGCATTATCGTTATTGCCATATCTTATATCAGGCATATAAATCTCAATAAAACCCTTAAGCAATTTTATTGCAGCCGGGTTTTCATAACCTCCTGAATTAAAAACTGCTGGGATAGTCATCTCTTTTGCGCCGCGAGTAATTTTAATAGCTTCAATTATTTGGGGTATCCATATTGTTGGGGATACAAAATTCACATTATGGCACCCGAGTTTTTGAAGACCCTTCATTATTTCTGCAAGTTCTTCAATACTGGCTTTTTTAAAATCATTTTCCATAAATTCCTGGCTGATCTGGAAATTCTGGCAATAAATGCAATTCATATTGCAGCGGCCAAAAAAAATTGTTCCGGAACCCTTACTGCCGGAAATTGGGGGTTCTTCACCATGGTGTGGCATGGCAGATGAAATTTCCACAGAGCTTAATGCTTTGCAAATACCTTTTTCTCCTGCAAGCCTGTTAGCCTTGCATTTATGCGGACATAGCACGCAACTTTTTAATAAATTTAAATAATCCATAACTGATATCAGAAAATAATTTTTAATAAAAAATAGTAAAGTTATTTGTATTTATAAAGGGTAATTATTATTGAAAATTAAAAAGATTAAAACAACTATTTTTTTGCTATTAAATCAGGATTTATAAAAAAAAATTATTAAAATGAAATGTCTTAACAAGATTTATTGTGCGAAGTTTTATTAAATAATTTTTGTTATTTGAAAACGGGAAAAATAAAAATTATGTATTTTACGTTTCTCTTTCATAACTCGATTTTTCTTCCGCAACCTTTAATTTTTGTTTTACGTCGAGTTTATAAGTAAAATCCAGAACTTCTTCCAATATGTCAGGTTTGTCTTTGAGCAATTCAATTAACTTGTGGATCCTGTACTCAATAAAGAATTCAGGAGTTATTTCAAAGGCATTTGAAATATTTACAAGTGTTTCAATAGGAGGAGCAGTTTTTCTTCTGGTAAGCTTGCTAAAATAACTGTAATTAAGATTTGTTTTTGCTGCGAGGCTTCTAAGTTTGATTTTTCTATCTTTTATCAATTCAGACAAGGCTTCACAAAATATTTTATTTGAATATTCCATTACGAGTTTAAAAAATATTAAGTAAATAAATCAAGATAAATCAAAAAATAATTCTTATCTTTTAAGTAATACTATCTTATTAGCAGGAGATGACTAATAGTCAGGCAGTACTTTTTGTTGACAATTAATTCAACATAAAGTTTATTTATAAAATCTTAGTAACTGCTCAATAACTTGTGGAAGTCTGTTAGTAGTCATATGAACATAGATAATGATAACCAGGTTTATTTCAATAATATTAATTTTTGGCTTAGTTTTTATTATTCTGCAAAAATTATTTTTAAAAAGATTAGTAAATCTTAATAGCGCAGTAACTTACTTTAGAATAACCGCTCATCTATATTAAAATTTAATATTTTTTATATCAAAATTTAAGCTTGCCACAATATAGCTATCCATGATTGTTAACCAAAAGTTTAAAGTATGTAAATTTTTTTTATATAGATTAAGATCTTTAATAAAATATTGGTTTTTAATGGGTAAGCAGTAAGCTTATTTTAAGTAAATAGCATATATATATATTTGTATAAATATATTTTTATGATAATATATAAATATACAATATTTTCAGGAAATGAAATGGCTTGTTTTTTTAATTTCTCTTAGCTGTTTTTTAATTATTAAAAGTTAATTTTTAATTGTTTTTCATTAAGAAAATAAAACTTAAAAGCTAAATCTTTTAAAAATACCAATATGATTTATGAAAATTTAAATTCTATAAAAAAATGGCCTGAAGACGAAAGACCAAGAGAAAAGCTTGTAAAATTTGGGCCTGAATCTTTAACAAATGCGGAGCTTATTGCTGTAATAATCGGAACCGGAATAAATAACGGAAAAGGCAGACAAAACGCAATTGACCTTGCTAAAAATATTATTTTAAGATTTGATAATTTAAAAAATCTTATCAATACAACATATGATGAGCTCACATCAGTTAACGGTATAGGATTTTCAAAAGCAACACAAATAATGGCAGTTTTTGAGCTTGGTAAAAGAGCTTTATCAGCAAAAAATGGAAACAATACAAGGTTCAGATGCAGCGAAGAAGTTGCTAATTATTACATCCCGCTGATGAAAGATTTAAAAAAAGAGCAGTTCAAAGTAATTTTACTTGATATAAAAAATAGAATAATTAAAGATATATTAATTTCGCAGGGAAGCTTGACAGCAAGCATCGTTCATCCCCGTGAAGTCTTAAAACCAGCGATTCAGGCAAGCGCTGCATCAGTTATTTTTATACATAATCATCCAAGCGGTGATCCTGAACCATCTACTGACGATATTGAAGTTACAAACAGGCTATCCCGGTCATGTTCAATAATGGGCATAAACTTACTCGATCATATAATCGTAGCAGAAAACGGATATTACAGCTTTAAACAAAAGGATTTGATTTAAGAAAACTATATATAATCCGAATTTCTGTTGAACCTGGCAGCTCTTCTTTGGTTATTTCAAATCCATTATCAACTTCTTTTGCAATCATGAAATCCTGAAGGCTGTTTTTAAAATAATTTATTTCATCAACGTCAACAAGGGTGTCTTTTTCTTTAAAATGCATCGGAATGGCAATTTTTGGCTTTAATTCTTTTATCAGATTTAATGCTTCTTTGCTATTAATGGTAAAAACACCACCCACAGGAATAAAAAGAATATCAGTATTTTTAAGCTCATTTAAAATTTTTGCATCGGAAAAAGAACCAAAGTCACCAAGATGAACAAATACAATTTCATCAATTTCAAATTTGAAGATAATGTTTTTTCCTCTTAAATAACCTTTATTGTTGTCATGAAAAGAAGAATATCCTGTAAACGGAATCCCTTTTACTTTAAAAATGCCGGCTTCTTTAATGATTTCCGGGTTACCTTTAAACAGCTTTATGTTTGAATGATCAAAATGTGAATGAGAAACTGTTACAATATCTGCAGAAACATCAGGAAGTTTTGATTTTACTTTTTCATCATAGGGATCCATCCCGATTTTTAAACCTTTTTCAGACTCAACAACAAACATTGAATGCCCATAAAAAGTTATTTTTGTTTTAGAAACCATCTTCTCACCTCTATTATAAAAATTTAATAATTGGTTTTACTACAAAATATCATATCACTATCAAAATATTATTGTTATACCAAAATATTATTTGACTAAACGTCTGATTTTTATTAATATTTCCAATTGCCAAAAGCAATGTTTTAATGTATTTTATTTTAGATAATACTTCAATATTTTATGTTTCTAAGGGCCCATAGCTCAGCTGGTTAGAGCAGCGCACTCATAATGCGGAGGTCCCAGGTCCGAATCCTGGTGGGCCCACCATAATAATCTTAATTTTTTTGAGTCATCGGGGAGTCATCGGGGACGTTCTTAATTGACTCAACATGATTTTTAAGTTATGCAATGAGCCTGTCCGAGGACAAATATTTTTAAATTAGAACCACAATATACCGTGTCTAACGACAGACTGCTATACTATATGTGGTATGGTAAAAAACTTAGATTCTTATTCTCGGACAAGCTCCTAGTATCTGTTCAAGGATCTAATAATTTTATAGAGATGTTTTGTCTTTTTTTAATTTAAAGCTAATTATGGTAATATTCTTAATTAAAATATTAACTTT
>JAPLCN010000121.1 GCA_026392215.1 Actinomycetota bacterium
TTAGTTCAAAATTAAACAGCTGCAGGATTTTTAACTACTGGGAAGAAATTGTCGGCAAGGAAATCGCAAAAAATACAAAACCCAAAAAGTTAAAAGATAAAGTTTTATATATATCAACAGTTAACCCGATCTGGGCAAGCGAGTTAAATCTTATGTCCCAGGACATAATCAGTAAAATAAATGGTTATTTAAAAGAAGATATGGTAAACACATTAAGGGTTAAACCTGATCTTCAGGTGGAGTAATTAATTATTTTATATTTTTATCTGCATATTTTCTAAAAGTAAGTGAAATTAATCTTAAAGTTTGATATAATTAATTTAACAATTAAATGAATAGTTACATATTTCAAGCTTGAACAAAATATTATTATTTTATTTGGGTAATAAGTTTAATTTTTAGCTTTTATAGCAGCGAAGCTTGTTACCCTTTTATTTTGCAAAAAGGCAGGTGTGTTTTTTGCCAGAATCAACTTATGATGCCAAAGATATAACCGTTCTTGAAGGTTTGTCTGCGGTAAGAAAAAGACCTGGAATGTATATTGGTTCAACAGGAACCAGAGGGCTTCATCATCTTATTTATGAAGTTGTCGATAACAGCATAGACGAAGCTATGGCAGGACATTGCAGCAATATACTTGTTGTTTTAAATAATGATAATTCTGTTACTGTTGTTGATGACGGGCGAGGCATTCCGGTTAAAAATATTGAAAAGTATGAGAGGCCCGCAGTTGAAATTGTTTTAACAAAACTCCATGCAGGAGCCAAATTTGGCGGCGAAGGTTATAAAGTTTCCGGCGGTCTTCATGGTGTCGGCCTTTCTGTTGTTAATGCTCTTTCTGAAAAATTAATAATTGAAGTCAGAAGAGACGGATACAAATTCACGCAGGAATACCAGAAAGGCAATCCCGTTACTGATTTAATCAGAGGAGAAGAAACAAGCTCCCATGGCACGGTAGTTACGTTTTGGCCTGACCTTGAAATTTTTGAAGAAGTTGATTATAAGGATGAGATTTTATCCACAAGGTTTAAGGAAATGGCTTTCTTAAATAAGGGGCTTAAAATTACTTTTATTGACAGGAGAAGCGAACCTGAAACCAAAGAAGAGTTTCAATATACCGGCGGCCTTATAGATTTTATTAAATATTTGTGTGAGAAAAAAGATGCCATTCATAAGAAAGTAATTTACATGCTAAATCAGGATGGTAATCAGGAAGCTGAAGTAGCCATGCAGTATACTGATGGTTATGCGGAATCAATATTTTCATTTGCCAATAATATTAATACTACAGAGGGCGGAACTCACTTAAGCGGTTTTAAGGGAGCATTAACCAGGACAATAAATGATTACGCCCGCAACTCAAATTTTCTGAAGGAAAAAGATGAAAATCTACAGGGAGAAGATGTCAGGGAAGGCCTTACTGCCATAATAAGCGTCAGACTGAAGGATCCGCAGTTTGAAGGCCAGACCAAGACAAAACTGGGGAACAGCGAAGTGAAAGGTTTTGTTGAGTCAACAGTAAATACAAAACTTGCAGAATTTTTTGAAGAAAACCCCGACACAGCCAGGGCTATTATCGCCAAGTGTATTGACGCTTCTCATGCAAGAAGTGCAGCTAAAAAAGCGCGTGATTTAACAAGAAGAAAATCAATACTTGAGTCGGGTTCTCTTCCCGGAAAACTTGCTGACTGTTCAATGAATGAGCCGGAGTTTTGCGAACTTTACCTTGTTGAGGGCGATTCTGCAGGAGGCAGCGCAAAACAGGCGAGAGACAGAAGATTTCAGGCCATACTTCCGCTTAAAGGCAAGATTTTAAATGTAGAAAAAGCAAGGCTGCACAAAATTTTATCAAGCGACGAAATAATGTTTATGATAACAGCCATGGGTACCAGTATCGGCGATGAATTTGATTTAAAAAGTGCCCGTTATAACAAAATAATAATAATGACGGATGCTGATGTTGACGGAGCTCATATTAGGACGCTTATTCTTACTTTCCTGTTCAGATACATGCCAAAACTTATTGAAGAAGGTTATGTTTATATAGCACAGCCGCCTCTTTATCAGGTAAAAGATTCAAAGGATACATATTATGCATATTCGGACGAAGAATTAAAAAAGATCTTGGAAAAGATAGGAAACAGGAAAAATACGATACAAAGATATAAAGGCCTTGGTGAAATGGACCCGGAACAACTTTGGGAAACAACAATGGATCCCGAAAAAAGGACCTTGCTTAAAGTTGAGATTGAAGATTTGCTGATAGCTGATGACATATTCTCAACTTTAATGGGTGATAAAGTTGAACCAAGAAGAGCATTCATAGAAAAGAACGCAAGAGGAGTTTCCTTTATTGATACATAAGTTGCAATAAACAAATAAGTGAGGGTATTTAATTTTTAAGTTGGGGACGCAGTTTTAAAACCCAGTAATAAATTTTTATATAAAAATATTTTTTAAACATAAGGAAATAAATGGTTTTTGAAATCAGAGGAAAAATAAAAAACAGAGGCATAGAAGTAGAAATGCAGGACAGTTACTTAAGCTATGCCATGAGTGTTATCATTGGCCGTGCACTTCCTGATGCCAGGGACGGCCTTAAACCTGTCCACCGCCGTATCTTATATGCAATGCTTGATATGGGAATGAGGCATAATACGCCTTTTAAGAAAAGCGCCCGTATTGTCGGTGAAGTTTTAGGCAAGTACCACCCGCATGGAGATACTGCAGTATACGATTCAATGGTAAGAATGGCGCAGGATTTTTCGATCAGATATCCTTTAGTTGACGGCCATGGAAACTTTGGTTCAATTGATGGCGACAGTCCGGCAGCTATGCGATATACAGAGGCAAGACTTTCCGAATTTGCAGAAGAGATACTTGCTGATCTGGATAAAGAGACTGTTGAATTTATCGACAACTTTGATGCCACTCTGCAGGAGCCTGCGATTCTTCCGGCAAAAATCCCCAACCTGCTTATAAACGGATCATCGGGTATTGCAGTTGGAATGGCAACCAATATTCCACCGCACAATCTGGGGGAAGTAATTGATGGGGTTATTGCCTATATTGATAATAAAGATATTGCGATAATGGATCTTTTAAAACACATAAAGGGGCCTGATTTTCCAACCGGTGGAAGGATCATGGGAATGAGGGGTATTGTTGACGCATATAATACAGGACGAGGAATAATAAAAGTCCGTGGCCGTATGCATATTGAACAAACTAAAAAAGGCAGACAACAGATAATTGTTAGCGAAATCCCTTACCAGGTTAACAAGACAACGCTTATAGAAAAAATAGTGGAGACAGTCAAGGATAAAAGAATAGAGGGTATAAGTGATTTAAGGGATGAATCAGATAAAAGCGGAATGAGGATAGTTATTGAAGTTAAAAGGGAAGCAGATCCAAATATTGTTGTAAATCAGCTTTTCAAGCACTCACAACTTGAATCAACTTTTGGAGTAATAATGATAGCGCTCGTTAATGGTGTTCCAAGGACCTTAAATCTTAAAGAAATTATTTCTGAATTTGTCAAGCACAGGTATGATGTTGTAGTTAAAAGAGCAAAATATGAATTAAAAAAGGCTGAAGAAAGAGCACATATACTGGAAGGTCTTCTTATTGCACTTGATAATCTTGATGCAGTAATAAAGCTTATCAGGGCGTCAAAGGACGTTCCAACAGCCAAAGCAGGCTTGATAGAAAAGTTCGGGCTTACCGAAATACAGGCACAGGCAATTCTTGATATGAGGCTGCAAAGGCTTACTGCTCTTGAACGCGAAAAAATTAAAGCCGAGCACAAGGAACTTGTTGAAAAAATTAAGCATCTTAAAGAATTGCTGGGAAGCGATGAGATGATTTATGGAGTCATAAAGGATGAATTAAAAGAAATCAAGAAAAAGTATAACGATGAAAGAAGAACTGAAATTTCCTCGGAAATATCTGATCTTGAAATAGAAGATTTAATTGCTGAAGAAGAAAATGTTATTTCCATAACCCATAGTGGATATATTAAGAGGCTTCCCGTAATAACCTACAGAAAACAAAACAGGGGAGGCCGCGGAGTAACAGGCATGAACCTTAAAGAAGAAGATTTTGTTAAGCATTTATTTATATCTTCAACCCATAACTATATTATGTTTTTCTCAAACTATGGAAAAGTATACAGGCTTAAAGTTTATGAGATCCCGGAAGGGAGCAAAATATCCAAAGGCAAAGCAATTGTTAATATCCTGCCGTTTAAGCCAAATGAAAAAGTTATGGCGGTAATTGCAGTTAAAGAATACGGTGAAGAAGATTACCTGATAATGGCTACGAAAAAAGGTTATGTTAAGAAGACTTCAATCAAGGCATATGATACTTCCAGAAAAGAAGGAATTGCAGCAATTACCTTAAAAGAAAAAGATGAGCTTATTGAAGTAGAAAAAACAAGCGGTAAGGATGATGTAATTCTGATTACCAAAAATGGACAGGGAATCAGATTCAACGAAACTGATTGCAGGCATATGGGCAGAACAGCTCAGGGAGTTATCGGGATGAGGCTTGCAAAAGGCGACGAAGTTTTAGCAATGGCAGTCGTAAGAGATTTGAATAGTGATTTGTTTATTTTAACAGACAATGGTTATGGCAAAAGAACTCCAGTCTCTGATTTTTCAAGAATTCACAGAGGCGGCAAGGGTGTCAGGGCTATAATAATTACTGAAAAGAAGGGCAAGATTGCAGGTGCCGGAATATTAAGGGAAGATTATGATGTAATGATTATGTCAACAAACGGCATCATGATAAGAGTAAATGCCAGCAGCATTTCCAAATATGGAAGGGCAAGCCAGGGAGTTAAAGTTATGAATCTGGAAGAAGGAGCCAATGTAGCTTCCACTGCATTTGCTGCACCGGAGAATTAATAAACTTGAAAATAGCTTAAATATGTTTCTTTAAACACACTGTGTAATAAAATTATTAAGATAAAATAATTTAAGAGACAAAAAAAGAAAGAAATACTTTATCAAATTATAAGAAGCAATAGTTAATAATTATAGAAAAAGATAGCCGGCTTTTGTAAGTTTAAAGTCTTTTTATTTTTTTGTTTTAATTATGCTGTTTAAATAATATAATCATTGATATAAAAATAAGAATAAAATGATAGAAGATAAAAATGGTAGTATGTTTTTATCCTGTATTGTGTCTTATTTACTGTTTTTATATAATTTCAGAATTTATTAATAGTTTATTATTTCAAGACAGGAGGGGCAAAGTCAATGGCAGATCAAAAACAAACAGTAGTTGATGCTGATTTTAATGCAAAAAGTTCAACAGGAATGGAACCTAAAATAGCATGCCTTTTAGCTTATCTTTTTAGCTGGCTGGGAGGACTCATTATCTTATTAATTGAAAAAGAAAACAAATTCGTTAAATTTCATGCTCTTCAGGCTTTAATTCTTGGAATATTAGAGTGGGCTATAATTATAGTATTTTTCTGGATTTTAGGCTGGATTCCAATTGTAGGGCTTATATTTTGGGTAATAGGCTGGTTGGGAGCAACAGCTTGTGTTGTTTTTGCAATTATAGCAATTATTAAAAGTTTCCAAGGGGAAAGATATTACATTCCTTTCCTTAGAAAACTTGTAGATAAGTTCAATAAATAATTTTATTTAAGTTTAAACTTACTGAAATAATACTTATTTGATTTGATATTTATTGTTTCAGTAAGTTTATTTTTTTGTTTTATAAGTTATTATTGATTTTTATTACCCGGATCCTTTAAATTCCCGATAACTTTTTAATTAAATCTCAAGATTAAATAGAATTAGAAAAAATCGTAAATTTATTCTATAAGTAGTAAAATTAATTAAGTGATTTGTAATATTATTATTTTGCATAATCACCTTAAGTTTTGAAAAAATAATTTAAGGAGGTAAACATGGAAGTACCAATTGCTCAAAGAAGAGTAGTAAAAAGCATCAGTGAGTTTTCTGTTTTTAAAATCGCCCTAATTGTTTATCTTATTATTTTTATTCTGAATGTGATATTAGCAGCAATCTTTGCAATGATTATGCGGGCAGTTCTTCCTGCTTTAATCAATAATCTAAATAATTTTATAGGAACTTCCGGGGTGGGCTCTTTGCTTTCAGTGTTTGGAGTCAACATTCCCGATATAAGCTCTGTCAGTACTGTTTTTGGGACTAATCTTAGTATTGGCTTTATTGTTATAACTATTGTAGCTGGACTTCTCTTTTCTGTACCCTTTGCCGCTATCGCTGCCTTCTGGGCATGGATCTTTAATGTTATTATAAAGATCAGCGGTGGAATTGAAGTAAGATATATTGACAGAACAGCCAGAATTGAAACAAAAGCGCCAGTAAATACAGCTGTAAACCAATAAATATATAAATGCTGCTTAAATTTTTTGCTGATAAAAAAGCAGGAAATAAAGTTTATGCCGGATTTTTGTTGTTAAGTTTAAAGTATCGCCAGCCAATTAAACCTGCCAATTAATTATTGACAAAAGTAATGTAAATTGGTACTTTATCGCTTGCATATTTTTTTGGCTTGAGGGCGTATAGCTCAGTTGGTTAGAGCGCGTCCCTGATAAGGACGAGGTCTCTGGTTCGAATCCAGATACGCCCACCAATTATTATTTGATTTTTTTAAATTTTTTATATATTCTTATCATTTGTCAGAAGTGATAGGTTTCACCACGTGGGGGTGTAGCTCAGCTGGGAGAGCACCTGCCTTGCAAGCAGGGGGTCAGCGGTTCGATCCCGCTCATCTCCACCAGATTTTTTAGTAAAAAATTATCAAAGTTATATAATTTTTTATTTCATGTTTTTCTATAATAAATATAATTATGCCTGATACTGATACATAGCTCCCGTTTTTTATTTTTAAGTAAAATACTTTAAATAATTTTATAATTCTTCAAAAAAATACCGCGGAATAGTTTTTAAATAATAAATAATTAATTTCTGATGGACAATTCACTAAAGTTTAAAAAATTATAAAATTTTGAGCTTATAAAACTGGAAAATTTACAAAAAAACTTAAGTTAATCACCAATAAATAATTCCATATTGATATTGAAAAATATATAATTTTATATTATATTGAAATCAATTTCTGAAATTGATTTCAATAAGTTGTTTTATTCATCCTGGCTTTCGTTTAGTTATGAATTATTTTTTTAATTTCTAAACCTTTTATTTAAGGAGGATTTGATTTGAAGCTAATAGGAAAGATAGCAATTGTGACAGGTTCAAGCAAAGGAATTGGCGCAGGCATTGCTAAGGAATTAGCTATGGAAGGCTGCAACGTAACAGTAAATTATCATGGTGATAAAGAAGGTGCTGATAAAGTAAAAGACTATATTGAGGAGAATACAAAACAAAAAGCCATTTCAGTTTATGCTGATGTAAGCAAGTTCAAAGACTGTAAATCTTTAGTTGAAGAAACATTAAAGACATTTGGTAGAATTGATATATTAGTTAATAATGCAGGAATTGCATTTTGGAAACCGTTTTTTGAAATCACTGAAGAGATATGGGACAGCACTCTTGATACCAATCTTAAAAGCGTATACATGTTATCCCAATTAGCCGGTAAAAATATGGCAGAAAATAATGGTGGTGCCATAGTTAATATTTCATCTATTGCATCGCATGGTGCCATGGACTGTCTGGTTCCGTATTGTGCATCAAAAGGCGGTATGACTTTAATTACTAAAGCAATAGCAGTTGAACTTGCGCCATATAATATAAGAGTTAATGCATTATCCTGTGGAACTATAGATATTGAAAGAAACAGGAAAACTGACCCCAATTATCCTGACGACTGGATTCCGTATATTCCTCTTGGAAGGGTTGGCAGTGTTGAAGATATAGCAAAACCCGTTGTATTTCTTTGCAGTGATGACTCATCATATATTACCGGGCAAAATATTTTTATATGTGGGGGAGAGGTAGATTATGTTCCGATGCCGCGTTCAGATTTTGCCAGAAAAAAATGATTCAATGAAACATTATTATTAAAAAATTTATTAAGATTTTTGTTTAGATGACAGAAAATATTATTTATATTGCAGATGATTTAACCGGTGCTTGTGACATAGCATCTTTTATTTGTGATTTTAAAGACACTATAAAAGTAGCAATAGATTTTTTTGAAGACAAGCTTGAAAGATTTTTGGAAAAAATAAAAGGTGTTTCTGATTTCAATATGGTTATTTCAACTAACACAAGAGATCTTGAAACAGAAATTGCATATTTAAAATTGCAAAAATTAAGTAATTTTTTAAAAGAAATTCAAGCAGGAAATGTTTTTAAAAAAATTGATTCTGCCTTCCGGGGAAATGTAGTTTTTGAAATAAATACATTGATGGATCTACTTGATATTGATGTTTGTTTTGTCATCAATGCTATTCCATCAATAGGCAGGATTACACTTGGAGGTTTTCAGCTGATTAATGGGAAAATTTTAAATGATTCTGAGTTCAGCAAAGATCCTGTCAGTATTGCAGGAAGCTCATTTATACCGCATCTGTTTTCAGAAACCTGCAAAAAAGAATATTTAAGAAAGGCAGCCCATATTTCTCTTGAAACAGTAAGGTATGGTGATATTTTAAAGGCTGTTGAAACCAATATAAATAAGAAAATAAATATTATTTCCTTTGATTCAGTTGTAAATGAGGATATTGAAAAAATTATAAATAATATTTATGAGAAATTTGGGAAAGCGTTATATGTTGGAACACTTGGTTTGCTTACAGCCCTAAACATGAAAATTTTTAATCATTCTGGAAACAAACTAAATAATACTGAAAATAAATCTGATTTTAAGGCAGATTCTTTAAATAAAAAACATAGAAAAAATAAATTTCATATTGTAAAAAAATTTATAGGATTTACATCAAGTAAATATGAAATTACCAAAAAGCAGATAAGGTATTTAAATAAAATATATGGTTCAGAAATAATCAAAATAAAAATTAATGATTTTTTGAATAAAAATAATTCAGACTATTTTTTAAAAGTTCAGGATACGATTAATGAAATAATTAGCAATTTTGCCAATAACAGTTTTTTTATTGTGGCGGAATTTAAGGGCAGAAAAGAACCTGATAACCTTTCTAAAATGATTCTCAAAATAATTTCAGATATTGCTAACGGTGTTTTAAAGAAAGTTGAGATTGAAAGGTTGATATTAGTAGGAGGAGAAACAAGTTTAAATATTTTAAAATCACTGAAAGCAAAAAGTATTGAAATTAAGGGAAGAATTTCAGACGGTATTTCTTATGGAATAATTGCTGATGGATTGCTTAAAGGCAAAGAAATGGTTATTAAAGGCGGTTCAGTAGGAGAAATAAATTCGATTGAAAATATGGTAAGTTTTAAGTTTTAAACTTGTATAAATTTAAATAGATTTTGAAAGGATATTTAATGCTAAAACCAATAATTGGGATAACTATGGGAGATGCAGCCGGGATAGGACCTGAAATCACAGCTAAATCTTTAAACTATAAAGAAATTTATGACGTTTGCAAGCCTTTTATTCTCGGTGATTTTAGAGTAATCAGGGATATAATTAAAATATGCAATCTTAAATTGAATTTAAATAAAGCAGCTGATTTAAAAGACTGTAAATTTGAATTTGGCACAGTTGATGTTTTGGATTATAACGACTTAGATCCTTCAGATTTTAAATTTGGAGAAGTAAATCCTTTATGTGGAAAAGCTGCAGTAAACTATACTATTGAAGCCGGAAAAATGGCACTTGAAAATAAAATACATGCAATGGTTTCGGCTCCTCTTCATAAGGGGGCAATGAGAGCTGCCGGATATAATTATGAAGGCCAGACACAAATACTTGGAGAACTTACAAAATCAGATAATTATGGAATGATACTTGTTCTTGAAAATCTTAATATATTAATGTATAGCACACATATGTCCTTAAGAAAGGCTTGCGATAAGGTGACTTATGAGGGAGTTTTTAAAAAAATTTTATTAGCAAATGAAGGGCTCAAGTTTTTTAATAAAAAGAATTCAGTAATTGCAGTGGCAGCACTGAATCCTCATTCAGGGGAAGGCGGGATTTTTGGCAATGAAGAGACAGATTTTATCGCTCCTGCTGTAAATAAAGCTAAAGAGATGGGTATAAATGTTGTAGGTCCAATTCCGGGTGACACAGTTTTTGTAAGGGCTAAAAATGGCGAGTTTGATTTGGTTATTGCAATGTATCATGATCAGGCAAATATTGTCATGAAAATTTTAGGTTTCGGTGAAGTCGTAACACTTCTGGCAGGAATTCCAATTATAAGAACATCAACAGGGCACGGAACAGCATTTGATATAGCAGGAAAAAACAAAGCTGATGAGAAAAATCTATTTAAAGCTATAGAACTTGCTGCAAAACTTGGTGTAAAAAAAATAAATAATTAATTTTTTAAAATTATTTTTAATTGAGGCTAACCAATTAAGCATAGCGCCTATCAGAGTTTTAAGATTTGCAATTATTCAGGATAAAAGGAGATTTAAATGTTTGAAGATTTAAAAAAAGAAATAGCAAAATATTCCAATCTGTCCTATGAAAGAAATCTTGTTGGGGCAGCAGGCGGTAATATCAGTATGAGAAAAGATAATTATTATTTAATTACTGCAGGCGGCAGATCTTTAAGGGATGTTACTACTGAAGATATAATAATTGTAGATGAAAATAATAATATAATTGAAGGAAAAGAAGGCTTAAAACCTTCAAAGGAAACTTCACTTCATATAAATATTTACAAATTCAGACCTGATATAGATAGTGTTGTCCATGTTCATCCATCATATTGTACAGCCTACTCTATATTAAAAAAACAGGTTCCGATATTAACAGCTTCTTCAAAGTTAAAACTTAAAGAGGTTCCCATCATCGGATATGCAAATCCAGGTTCAAAAGAGCTGGCAGATTTTGTTGCAGAATGTGTTAAAAATAGTCCTCTATATGTAAAAGCTCTTACTCTTGAAGCACACGGGCTTCTTGCATGGGATAAAGGTCTGGGCAACTGTTTTGATATTGCAGAACTTGTTGAAGAAACAGCAAGAGTAGCTTTTATTGCAGAACAAATAAAATAAATAATTTATAAGAATAAATATTTATAGTTTTTTAGGTAATAATTAATTATAAAAATTTTCAGGTCAGGAGGTAAATTATTAAAATTTATGATCTGTCTTTGGTTATCAGCAACGAATTGCCTACTTATCCCGGGGATCCTGTTGTTTCAATAACTCCAAAAAATACCATTTCTGTTCAGGGATATAATGTTTTAAATATCTGCATGGGAACTCATAGCGGTACTCATATTGATGCACCTTTGCATTTAATTGACAAATCAGATTCTGCTGATGAAATATTTCCTGAAAAATTTTTAGGCATGGCTTCCTTTATTGAAATTCTAAAAAATGAAAACGAGCTGATCACTCCTGTAGATTTAAAAAAATTTGATATTAAAGAAGGGGATATTTTAATTGTAAGAACAGGGTGGGAAGAAAATAAATACAAGGATGGTTATTTTACAAACTTTCCTTACTTTTCAGCTGATTGCGCAGATTACATTATTTTAAAAAAAGTCAAGGCTCTTGGCGCCGACATACCTTCAGTTGATGGTCCGGGGCAAAATGCCGGCTTCCATAAAAAAATACTTGCAGAGGGCATACCAATAATTGAGGCACTTGTGAACTTAAAGCAGGTAACGGGGAAAAGAATGATGTTTAGCGCTCTTCCATTAAAAATAAAAAATTCGGATGGCAGTCCGATCAGAGCAGTTGCTTTTGAGTTATAAAAGGATTAGTTAATTTATAAATAATTTAAACAGTTTGGTTTTTAATATTTTAAGTATTCATAATTATTTATTTTTATTAAAAAGGTTTTTAAGAATTAAAAGGAGAAATCATGTCTGAACAGGAATTTGTTTTTGGCAGTTATCCATTCCCGCCAGATAAAAAAAGACCCGTGCATATCCGGGGAGAATTAATAAAAAATTTCATTTATCCTGCTGATGTGCCTCATTTCAGTGATTTAAACCAGTTGTTTGTAAGTACGGATAAACTTACAGTAGGAACATGGCAGTTAGGTCCGGGCGGAACATATAATCCTCCGGATTTGCATGCCGGAGATGAAGTTTATTATCTTCTTGAAGGAACTCTTACAGAGCATAATCCGGTTCTTGGAGAATTTATAAATGTCCGCAAGGGTGAAGCCCTGCTTCTTCCTGAAGGCGGATATCATAAGGGATATAATTTTAGTCAGAAAATAATGAAAGTCCTTTATATAATTGCACCTAAAATCTGGCTGGATCAGGAACCTCCAATGGATTTTGCAGGTGAAAATATGAAAATGTATAAAGGGAAATACAACTCAAGGCTTAAAAATTATCCCCAATTCCCCCAGTGGAATGTTCATGGAACTACTGACGATATTGGCAGGTGGCCGGTTCCGGGGCCAGATTGCAGAAAAGATCCTATTCTTTTCTATCACATAACCGAAGAAAAAAAGCTTTTAAATGTGCACGGTACCCAATATCCAATGCTGATTAAATTTTTTGTCAGTAATGATCTCTGTCACATGGGAGAATTTATACTTCCTACCGGGGGGACAGGGTCAAGAGCTTCGGAACCTGATTCACATAAAGGTGATTGCTGTTTAAATGTTGAAATTGGTCCGATAACTATATTTTTAACAGAAACAAAACAAGCTTATGATGTTCAGGAAGGAGAAGCATTTTTTATTCCAGAAGGAGTAAGCTATCAGTTAATTAATTACACCGATCACATGGTAAAAATGATCTTTTCCATAGCACCTGATATGTAAACAATTTAAGAGGCCAGGTTATAAGTAACTTTAATAAAAAAATTAAAATAATAGGGTTTAATGGAAGAAAAAATAGATATATATTTCATATCAAAAAAAGCCAAGGTTTCTCCTGCAACTGTATCAAGAGTATTTAACAGGAGTGAGCTGGTAAGCGAAAAAACAAGAAAAAAAATTCAGGAAGTTTGTGAAAAATATGATTACAAACCAAGCATTGTTGCCAGTTCAATGCGGACCAATAAAACAAAATATATCGGTTTTGTTATTCCAAATATGACCAATCCCTTTTTTTTTGAACTGTTAAGAGGTGCTGAAGAATATGCAAGCAAAAAAGACTATTACCTTGTTGTTTTTAATTCAGAAAACAATTATGAAAAGGAACTGGTTTTTCTTGATGCTATTTTTAAAAGAAGAATTGATGGAATAATTATTTCAGGAATAGCCGGAGGCAAGAAAGATAATTTTTTTACCAGAGAGATTTTAAAGAAAAAATTGCCGTGTGTTTTAGTGGACAGATATGTTGAAGGATTAGATATTCCCAGTGTTATTACAAACAATGTTAAAGGTGGGATACTGGCCGCTGATTATCTTCTGAAAATCAACAATAAAAGAATAGGCATAATTACTTTTGAACTCAAAATAAAAATTATTAAAGACAGGTATAATGGTTTTAAAAGAATTTTAGAGCAAAACGGGCTACTGGAGAATTTTCTGATTGAGATACCGGTTGATTCAAAAAACATTCTGGAAGAACTGGCAAGAAACAGGGATAAGATCCTGAAAAGTAAAGTTGATGCGATATTTTGTTTAAGTGATTTCATCGCCATATATTTAATGGAATTTTTAAGAAATTCAGACATAAAGATTCCTGAAGATTTATCAGTAATAGGCTTTGATAATATAACTTATTCACAATTTGTAAGCCCGAAACTTACCACCATTGCTCAGGATATTTATAAAATGGGCAACTTATCTTGTGAGATGCTATTAAATAATATAAGTGAAAACAATAATAAAAATATTAAATTAAAAAATAAAATATTGGAACCCAAATTAATTATAAGAGAATCGTGTGCAGTTAGATAAAATTATCAGAATTTTCCATTGACAAAAATTTAAGATATTGTTTATAATTGCTAATATATTAATGGAACTGGTTACAGAAACCAGTTACATTTGTTTTTTTAAAGAGACTTTATTTTTTAATAATAAAAGATTTGGAACTTATTATTTTTAAAACTTTTTTAGTACTTTTGTTATAGAGGTTTTTGGCTAGAACATAAGCCTTTATTCAAATTATTTGATTGAAAAATAGCGAGGTGCCAATTGCCGGAAAATGATTATTTATTAGAGATGAATAATATTTCAAAAGAGTTTCCAGGAGTTAGAGCTTTAGACAATGTCAGCTTAAAGTTAAGAAAAGGTGAAGTTTTTGCGCTTGTCGGTGAAAATGGAGCCGGTAAATCAACTATTATTAAAATTCTTTCAGGTTTTTATTCCAATGATGCAGGTGAAATAAGGCTTAATGGTGAAAAAGTAAACATTAGAAACCCGAAAAATGCCATAGATTTGGGAATTAATACAATTTATCAGGAAACTTCACTGGTACCGGAAATAACAGTTGCAGAAAATATTTTTCTTGGAAAGCAGCCTGTATCAAAATTGGGAAAAATAAACTGGAAAAAAATGAACAATGAATCTGAAAGAATTTTGAAAGATTTATCCATCCATTTAAATCCGAAAGCACTTGTCAGTGAGCTTTCTGCAGCTCAATGTCAGCTTGTTGAAATTGCAAAAGCATTTTCGAGCTCTGCAAAAATAATAATAATGGATGAACCGACTTCTGCAATTACAGAGGAAGATACTATCAATCTTTTTAATTTAATTAAGACGATTAAAAAGTCCGGAAATTCGGTAATATATATTTCGCACAGATTAAAAGAGATTTTTGAAATTGCAGATTATGTCATGGTTTTAAGAGACGGTAAAGCTGCCAAATACTTGAAAGTAAGTGAAACTAATGAAGATGAGATTATAAAGTACATGGTTGGAAGAGATTTGGGAGATATATTTGGTGAAAAAAGTTATGAATCAAAAGATAATGTGGTTTTGGAAGTAGGGAATTTAACAAAAAATGGTAAATTTGAGAATATAAGTTTTAACTTAAAAGAAGGAGAAATTCTGGGTTTATCCGGGTTGATTGGAGCCGGAAGAAGCGAGGTTGTAAGAGCAATTTATGGTCTGGACAGACCGGATAGTGGTTTTATCCATATTGGCGGTAAGAAAGTAACAATAAAAAGTTCAGCAGACGGCATTAAGCATGGGATTACATTTGTTTCCGAGGACAGAAGGACAGAAAGCATTATCCAGAGGTTTACTGTTAAAGCTAATATTACAATTTTATTACTGAAATTAATAGTTTCGAAATTAGGGATAATAAGCAATAAAAAAGAGAATGAGCTCTCGGCAAAATATGTAAGAAAGTTTAATATTAGAACTCCTTCTTTAGAACAACTGGCTATGAATCTTAGTGGCGGAAATCAACAGAAAGTAGCTCTTGCCAAATGCTTGTCTACAAGTCCTAAAATCTTAATTTTAGACGAACCTACAAAAGGTATCGATGTTGGTGCAAAAAAGGAAATTCATAGCTTGATAAAAGAACTTGCTAATGAAGGCATGTCAATAATATTAGTCTCTTCTGAACTTCCGGAAATTATCGGTATGTGTCACAGGGTTATTGTAATAAGGGAAGGCAAGTTAATGAAAATATTTAATAAAAATGAACTTAATGAAGAAAGTTTAATGGCTGCAGCTGTTGGTAACATTTAATAAAAGGGAAAATATGGATGAAATAGCAGAAAATAAAAAAAGCTCGAATTTCTCAAAAGGATTAAAAAGATTTTTTTATGACCAAACCATCCTGGTAATTTTTATTGTACTTGTAATAATAATTTCTATCGCATCTCCAAATTTTCTAAGAATAAGCAATATCTTTAATATTTTAAGGCAGGTAACAGTTTTAGGGATAATGGCTTGCGGGATGACAATAGTTGTTATTGGCAAAGGTATAGACCTTTCTTCTGCCTCAATTTTAGCTTTGGCTGCTGTAGTAAATGTTATGCTTCAGCAATTTGGTTACTGGCCGGCAGCTCTAGCAGGTGTTTCAGTCGCTATTGCATGCGGATTTGTTAATGGTTTTTTAATCGGTAGAATAAAAGCAAATTTTGTTATTGTAACATTAGGCACTCAAATACTGTTTACATCAATTGCTTTAATAATTTCTCAAGGCAGGAATTTAAGTTCAAGACCTGAAAAAATATTCAGCTATATAGCTGACGAAAGCATATTAGGAGTTCCTGTTATTGCATGGTTTCTATTATTAATAATGGTTGTTGCCGGAATTTTACTTCAAAAAACAAGTTCAGGAAGAAGATTATACGCAACCGGATTAAATGATAAGGCTGCACTTGTTGCAGGGATAAATGTTTCAAATATAGTAATGAGCACTTATGTTATTAATGGATTATTGGTAGGTATAGCTTCGGTGGTTTTATGTTCAAGGTTGCCTCGAATACGAGTTGGTACAGCAGCAGATTATTTATTTGATGTAATTACTATAGTTGTTTTAGGTGGGACGTCTCTATCGGGCGGTATTGGTAACATTTACAAAACTGCTATAGGATTACTATTATTTGCAGTAATAAATAACGCAATGGCTCTGTTAACTGTTCCATATGAATTTCAGCAATTGACAAGAGGTATAATTCTGATTATTGCTGTACTTTACGATGAATTCAATAGGAGAAAGAGGGCACTATATTGAAATCCAATAAAGATAAAATTCTTAATTTTTTTATTAATCAGAAGCTATTATTTATCATTATTGCTCTTATAATTATTTTAACAGCAAAGGACAAAAGCTTTTTTACTGTAAAAAGCCTTGTTAGCATATTAGACCACGTAACTATCCAGGGAATAATGGCAGCAGGAATGACAATATTGCTAATAAGCGGATCTTTTGATTTATCAGTTGGATCTGTGCTTGCTATGTCCGGAATTGCTACAATAATGCTTCAAAGATATGGGATGCTCGTATCAATTTCAGGAGGACTTTTAACCGGAGTTGTTATTGGTGCAATAAACGGAGCTCTAGTTGTAAAAGGGAAAATAAATGCTTTTATTGCTACCTTGGGTACATTTATTATTTTTAGAGGTTTAGGATTAGGTTTAACCCATGGGCCAATAAAAGGTACTATTGAGAATTTCCCGAAAATCGCTCAAGGTAGTTTATTTGGAATTCCCAATAATATATTTTTTCTGGCAATTACTTATTTGGTGGTATGGTATGTTTTAAAATATACTAAATTCGGCAGAAATGACTATGCCATAGGAAGTAATCCGCTTTCAGCAAGAACTGCAGGAATAAATGTTAATCTTAATACATTTTTTTATTTTGTTGCATGTTCTTTTGCGGCTGCAGTTGCCGGAGTGCTTCTTTCATCCAAAGTAAACACAGGGAATCCAGTTTTTGGTGATAATGTCCCCATGCTTGTAATTGCTGCGGCAGTATTGGGAGGAACTAGTTTATTTGGTGGCAAAGGTGGCGTCATAGGTACAATCCAGGGTGTAATTATATTAGGTTTGGTAGAAAGAGCCATGGTTATATTTAATGTAGATACTAATTATCAACTTCTTGTTAGAGGGTCAATATTATTAGCGGTAATAATTACTGATGCAGTAACTTCAAACAGGCAACGTAAATTATTAACTGCTTAATGAGGGGGTGGTTGAAGAAATATTTATAATTTATTTTTTAAATAAACACAAAACAAGAAAGGAAGAAAAATGTTTAAAAAAGTAACAACAGTACTATTAATTGCAGTATTTGCAGTTTCACTCGTTTTAGTAGGTGCTGGCTGTAAAGCAGCAACCACTGCAACTACAGCTGCTGCTGAAACAACTGCTGTAGCTAAAAAAATCACAGTTGGTTTTTCACTGCCGTTTATTGAGGATAGTCCATATTGCTTTCCTTATGCAACTGCGTTAAAGAAAGAAGCTGCAGCAAGAGGTTGGGAATTAGTTATGACTGATGCAAAAGGTGATGTTAATACCCAGGCTAACCAGATAGAAGATATGGTTTCTAAAGGACTGGACGGATTAATGATCATGCCTGTTGACGCTAAAGGGATTGTTGCAGTAATTCAGAAAGTTGGAAAAGAAACCGGAGGTAAATTACCTATAATTACTTCTAACGTTATGACAGACCCTTCTGAACTTCCGGAACTAAAGGGTTTTACTGGTCCCAACAGTTATCTTGAAGGCAAACTCATGGGTGCAACATATATTAAAATACTTAAGGATAAAGGTTTAGCAACAGTTAATTATGCTGAAATGACCGGTACAGCAGGTTATTCAGCTGCTATTGATCGTGAAAAAGGTTTTGACGATGCTCTTAAAGAAGCTAATGCTACAGATATGTTCGTCAGATTAGACTTACAACCTGGTGACTGGTCACCTGATAAGGGCCAGACAATTACTGAAAACTGGTTAACTACATTTGGTGATAAATTACAATTAATTTATTCTCATAATGATGGTATGGCAATTGGTATTGTAAAAGCATTGAAAAATGCTGGCAAAAAACCTGGAGATATTCTAACAAATGGTTGCGATGGCCAGACTGAAGCAGTTCAAAATGTTATTGACGGCTGGATGACATTTACAGTATTTCAATCACCAGCAGAAGATGCTGCAACTTCAATGAGAACCATGGAAAAAATACTTAAAGGTGAAAAAACAGAGTACTTTGTTTACATGGATACTCCTATAATTGATGCATCAAATGCTAAAGAATATTTACCAAAGGTTACGGAAATCTGGAGTGGAAAATAATTCTTAAGAAAGTTATTTTTTACTTTGTTTGATTGAGGATTGAGGTTTTAATTATATGGCCTAATACAAAAACAGTATTAGGCCATATTCAATATACCATTGTTATGTCTGGAGGAAGTCAGATGGTATTAAATGCAACAGGTGTTTGGACTGAAGTTAATTATGGAGATGCTCCAAAATATGTGGCTCCAAAAAATAACGAAATAGTTATTGAGAAAAAAGATAGAGAAATACTTAAAAAGTTAGCACTTAAAATCTTAAATATTGCACAAAAAGATATAGAAAAAGAAAAAAAAGATTTATGGTATGCGCATAATTCCTTAAAGGATGTAAGGCCGTTAATATTAACTGATGTTGAAAATGGCTGGAACGAAATAATAACAGAGAGAGATTTAGAGTGCAGCGGCAGTCTTGCCCGCAGGTGGGAAGTTGTATTAAGAAAAGAAATATTCTGGGGTAATTCCATTAAAGATGACAAACCAGTAGAGCCAATATTTGAATTAGGCTATACATATAAAGAAAGCAGCCTGGGTGTAAGTGAAGAATATCATGGCGGTAAAAGTGGAGGATCTTATACGTGGAGTGCTCCAATTAAAAATTTGGATGATTTAAGCAAGCTTCATTTTTCAAATATTAAAATTGACTATAAAACAACATTACATGCATTCAGTATTGCAAATGATATTTTTAAGGATATTTTAAATGTAAGAATTAGAAATCCATGGTGGTGGAGCTGGGGGTTAACTTATGATGCAGTCAAGCTTATCGGATTGCAGAATTTATTGATATATTTCTACGATAATCCTGAGTTGCTACATAAAGTAATGAAATTTATCAGAGATAATGGTTTAAATAAACTGGATTTTCTGGAAAAAAGCCATTTATTATCTTTAAATAATAATTCATCTTATGTTGGTTCCGGCGGAACAGGTTATAGCAGAGAATTGCCAAAAGAAGATATTTTTACAAGTGGAATAAAAACGGGAGACTTATGGGGTTTTTGTGAAAGCCAGGAGACAGGACAAGTCTCACCTCAAATGTTTGAAGAGTTTGTTTTTCAATATCAATTACCTTTCCTGAAAAGATTCGGTCTTAATTGCTATGGGTGCTGCGAACCGCTAGATAAAAGGTGGCACATAGTAAAAAAAGCCCCAAATTTAAGGAGAGTGTCGGTTTCAGCATGGGCTGATCCTATAAAAATGGCTGAATTTTTAGCAAATAAATATGTATATTCATATAAGCCAAATCCAGCTGAACTGGCAGTTCCTGATATAAATGAAGATAGCATTAGATCAAAAATTAAGAATATATTAAATATTACTAAAGGATGTGTTCTTGAAATTATCATGAAGGATAACCACACTTTAGGTAAAAATCCAAAAAATATAATAAATTGGACCAGAATAGTACGGGAAGAAATAAACAAACTTTATAGTTAAAATATTAAATTTTTTAAATTATATTTTAATAAATTTAATAAACAAGAAAGGAAAGTAAATGTTTTATAAGGACAAAAAAACAAAAGTAGGCCTTATTGTTACAATGTCCCTTGATACTACGTGGCCGGATAGTGTTATAAATAAGGTAAAAAGTTACCTCCCGCTTGCAAAAAAGACCCTGGAAAAAACAGGTGCTTTAGTTTTTGAATGTGGAGAAATTGCCAGAACAGCAAAAGAAATGTCTGAACAGGGAGAAAAATTAAGAAGAGAAGGAATTAATGCTTTAGTCATTTATGTTGGAACCTGGACCTATTCAAGTACATCAATCATGGCTGCAATAAAGGCAGATGTTCCTGTCATAGTCTGGGCAAATGACAGCTTGGATACTTTTGGCATAGTTGGTGGTTCGATAGTAAGAGGAGCCTTAGATGAGGTTGGAATTATTAATTACCTTGTCTACGGGAAATTTGAAGAGGAACGTGTTTTAAAAGAATTAAAAACTTTAATTAATGGAATTGCAGGAGCAACAAAGCTGAGAGGAATGATTTATGGTGAAGGCGGAAGCAGATGTATGGGAATGTATACGGCAAGAATAGATGCTTCAGAATGGATGACTAAATTTGGAATAGATGTTGATGGTTTTGAGCAGGTAGATGTAATAGAAATAGCAAGCAGGATATCCGATGCTGATGCAAATAAATTTCTTGCATGGATGGAAAAAGAATTTGGAGGAATTGAAGCTAAAGAAGAAGTAATGCTTGCACAAATTAAATTATATATGGCTTTAAGAGAAATAATTAAGGGGAAAAATTATGATTTCATATCTGTTAAGTGTCTTCCCGAAATGCCTGTGTGCTATACGACATTCTGTATAGCACATACACTTTTAAATGATACGTCGGATGACGGTTTTGGTGGAAAAATATCTTTTGTTGCAGCATGTGAAGCTGATTCAAATGGTGCCTTAACAATGCAGATTTTAAATAATATTACCGGTGATACAACAATGTTTACGGATGTTTTGTATTATGATTATAAAGAGAATGTAATTAGAATGTGCAATTGTGGAGCTCAACCTACAGATTTTGCAAAATCAAGAAAGGATGTTGTCTGGGTTTCAGAAGGGCTTAGAGAATTTAACTGGAAAATGGGTGGTTGCTGTCCCAGATATATCGGTGCACCAGGAAAAGTTACTATTGCCAGACTTAGTAGAATTAAAGGGGAATACGTAATGCTTATAATAACAGGACAGGCTCTTGAAACACCTCTTGAAAAGATTAACGAAACAAATTCACAGCAGCCTCATGTTTTTGTAAAACTGGATTGTAAACCTGAAAACTTTATTAAAGATTTAAGAGCAAATCATGTCCATGTTGTTAAAGGTGATTGCAAAAAAGAGTTAATTACTACATGTGAAGTACTTGGAATCAGGCCTATAGTTCCGGAATAAGTAATTATTTTTTTGTTTCATATTTGGTTTATTAAATTATTTTTGTTTAAAAAAATTATTTTTATTGACCAGTTGCAGTAATTAATTTATAATGTAAGCTGTTACTGTAACTGGTTTCATTATATATATGTTTTTAAAACATATTATAATATTTTTGTTTTTGTTAAAAAAAGATTTTGATTTTAGGAAAATATTATTTTGATTATGAATAAAAAAAATAAAACCCCTAAAGTTAACATATATTATATTGCTAAAGAAGTCGGAGTATCTGTAGCTACTATTTCGAGATTTTTTAATAATGAAACACTTGTTAAAGAATCTACAAAGACTAAAATTCTGAAAGTTTGCCAGAAATATAATTACAAACCTTCAAAAATAGCGAGCGCCATTACAACTAAAAGCACCAAATCGATTGCATTTATTGTTCCGAGCTTAAAAGATCCGACTTTTGTTGAATTAATCAGCGGGGCAGAACTTGCAATGTCTAAAAAGGGTTATAGCATGACTCTTTTTAACACCAGGCAGAATATTTTCAGGGAAAGAGAAATAATTGATACTCTGGACTCCATGATTATTGATGGTGTAATTTTTTCAGGTGTATATGGGGGGGAAGAAGAAAAAATATTTATATCAGAGGTTCAGAAAAGAAATATTCCCATAATATTAGTTGACAGGATCATACCTGACATAAATATCCCGTTTGTGATGAGTAATGATTATCTGGGGGGAAAACTGGCAGCAAAATTTATTCTGGAAAATAATCACAAAAAAATAGGAATTGTTACTTATTTCAGGAAAGTATTTATTTTTAACGAAAGAGTACAGGGATTTATTGATGTTTTAAAACAAGCAGGAATTAATGAAATTTTTATTGAGGAAGTTCCATTGGAATATAATAAAATTGAAGAAGCGCTTATTGAGAAAAAAGATTTTATTTTAAAAAGTGATGTAACAGCTATTTTTTGTGTTGCAGATTCCATCGCAATTTTTTTAAGCAGAATCTTAATGGAAGACAAAATAAAAATTCCGGATGAAATTTCTATCATGGGTTACGATAATTTGTTTTTTTCAAATTATTTAGTTCCAGGACTTACCACAATTAATCACGACATGTATGAAATTGGCAAAATGGCTGCAGAAAATTTAATTCATAGACTGGAAACCGGACGTTTTAAAAACAAAAAGATTGTAATTGATCCGGTGCTGTTACCCCGGGATTCTGTAAAAAATTTAAAAAATGGGAATTTAAACAGGTAAATCCATTTTTTTATTTATTATTTAATTTTTTATTATAATAAAATATTAACATCAGATGGAATATAAAATTTTAGGTAAGACAGGACTCACAGTATCTTCAATTGCATTTGGTGCACTTCAGTTTGCCAGAATAGATCGGAAGGAAGCCATCAATCTTGTTCATTTGGCATATGATTACGGAATTAACTTAATTGATACCGCACACAATTATCCCGGAAGCGAAGAGATTTTAGGAGAAGCACTTAAAAACATAAGAGATAAAATCTATATTATTACAAAGTCTTTAAGCAGAAATAAAAAAGAATTTTTAAATGATTTCAATATGAGTTTAAAGAAACTTAATACTGATTATATAGATATATTTATGTTTCACAGCATATCGAAAGAAAATGAATTTGAATTATTAAAAAATGAAGGAATCATAGAAGCTTTAGTGAAAGAAAAGAAAAAAGGCAAAGTCAGATTTATAGGGTTTTCATGCCACAATCCTCAAGTAATTGACAGATTCTATGAACTGGATGATTTTTCAACATTAATGGTGCCTTTAAATTTTATGACTGGCGAGTATGTGCAAAAACAGATATATGAAAAATTTGAACAATTTAATATAGGTCTTCTTGCTATGAAACCGTTTGGAGGCGGCAGGCTGGCAGATATAGAATTATGTTTTAAATTTTTAAGGAATTATCCAAAATTTATCCCAGTTGCTGGAATGCAGAATTTGAAAGAATTAGAGGAAAATATCAAATATCTTGGACAGGCAGATTTGCTAAATGAAAATGATAAAGAAAAAATAAAAAAAATTTCCCAGGAACTCGGCACCAAGTTTTGCAGGCAATGCGGTTATTGCATGCCCTGTCCAAAAAACATTAGTATTACGGATGTTAATTTTATAAAAGTATATTATAAGCAAATGCCAATGGATAAATTCTACAATATGGGTCTTAAGGAAATTGTAAAAACAGCAAAAACATGCACCGAATGCGGAGAATGTTCAGAAAAGTGTCCATTCAATCTTGATGTGCCTGCTATTATTAAAGAAAATATAGAATTTTATGAAAGCATAAGTATCTGAATATTTAAATTATTATTTTTACAGATAAATAATTATTTTCAATAAAGGAGAAATTATGGAATTTCAGGAAAAATTTAATTATGGGGGATGGAAAAATTGTCTAAGACTAAGCAACGGTAAAATTGAATTGGTTGCCACTACTGATGTTGGACCAAGAATTATAAGATTTGCAGAAGTAAATGGTAAAAATCTGCTCAAGGAATTCAAAAATCAGTTAGGATTAACTGGTGGAGATGACTGGAGATCTTATGGAGGAATAAGATTCTGGCATGGACCTGAAGCTGTTCCCAGGTGTTATTATCCTGATAATTTTCCGGTTGAATATTCGTGGGATGGAAAGACACTTAAATTAAGTCAGGAAACAGAAAAAACAACAGGCATTAAAAAGGAAATAGAAGTTAGTTTGGATGAGAAAAGTAATCATGCTAAATTAGTTTACAGGCTTATTAATAATAATTTATGGGATATTGAGCTTGCGCCCTGGGCGATTTCTGTAATGGCAGAGGGTTCCATGGCAATTGTACCACATGAACCTTTTCAATTATGGGAAGAAAACTTTTCTCCTGTAAGACCATTAACTTTATGGGCTTATACAAAAATGCAGGATCCCAGATGGACCTGGGGGGATAAATATATCAGATTAAGACAGGATCCAAAATCAACTTCGAGACAGAAAATTGGAGTTTTAAATTCAGCTGGATGGATTGCAAGTTACAATAAAGGTGAGATTTTAATAAAAAGATATGGTTATGATCCCGAATATGATTACCCTGATTTTGGATGCAATACTGAAATATATACTGACCCTGATATTCTGGAACTTGAAACACTGGGCCCCCTGGTAATATTAGAACCTGGAGCAGAAATAGAATATACTGAACACTTGTTTTATTTTAAGGCAACCATTGAAAACACTGATAAATCCATTGATGATAATTTAATTCCATTAGTAAAAGAAACTGATAAATTTTTAAAATAAATAAGAAAATTTTGTTAGGAGGGTTTATGGATAGTAAAAATATAAAATCTTTTGCAAGACAGGCTCTGGAGGCAGATAAAGGCATCCTTCATCTACTGCCAGCATGGGTTCCAAGATCATTCTGTATTCCGGGAAGAAGGCTTAAGCTTCATGTCGATGATTTATTTGCACTGGGTACAAATAGAGGCGGCATAGATGAAAGATGGTTTGCGTCAACCTGCCCTGCTGATAACGGTCCTGGTACTCCCAAAGATGAAGGCTTAAGTTATGTCTACTGCAATAAAGAAAAAGTGCTCCTTAAAGATATTATTGCTGAAATGGGGGCAGAAATACTCGGCTACAGGATAATGAATAAGTGGAAAGGACTTAAAGTTTTTGCTAAATTCTTTGACAACATGGATGCTCTTCCGCACCATGTACACCTTGGGGAATCTCATGCCAAAAATGTAGGTATGGAGGGCAAGCCTGAAGCATACTATTTCCCGCCGCAGGTTAACTTTACTGAAAATAATTTTCCTTATACTTTCTTCGGTCTTGAGCCGGGAACAACCAAAGAAGAGGTAAGAAAATGTCTTGAAAATTTTGAAAAGGGAGATAACAAAATAACGAACCTTTCTAAAGCTTACAGGCTTGAGCCTGGTACAGGATGGCTTCTCCCTCCTGGAATACTTCATGCACCAGGATCGCTTTGCTCATTTGAACCTCAATGGGCATCTGATGTATATGGCATGTATCAGTCAGTTGTTGCAAACAAACCCATAGACAGATCACTTTTAGTTAAAGATGTTCCGGATAAGTATAAAAATGATCTGGATTATATAATGGACATACTTGACTGGGACTTGAATGTTGATCCTAACTTCAAGGAAAGGTTTTATTTGGAGCCAATACCAGTAGGATCTACCAAAGATAAAGGATACGTGGAAAAATGGGTAGTATATGGAAAAGTTCATGGCAAAGAAGTATTTAGCGCAAAAGAGCTGACTGTATATTCCGGAACTAAAGTTACAATAAAAGATAGCGGAGCTTATGGCTTTATTACAGTTCAAGGCCACGGAAAAATAAACGATGTTGACTTTGAATCGCCAAATATGATCAGATTTGGTGATATTACAAAAGACGAGTTCTTCGTGCCATACCCGTCAGCTGTAAAGGGAGTAACTATTGAAAATAATGGCTGCGAGCCAATAGTAATGCTTAAATTCTTTGGACCGGACAATAATCCTGATATGCCGGATAAGAAATAATGTAATCAGATATTTAAAATATCTGAAAGTATTTGGATTTTAAATATTAATTTACAAAAGGGAGGCGTTTTCATGAAGCTTCAAAACTTTGAAATTAAAAATAAAGAAATCAGAGAAAAATTTACTCAGCTTAAGAAAAAGAACCCTGATTTATTTAAAAACAGATTAAAATTTTCATGGTCAAACTGGGGATTTGGCCAGGAAAGCCTTGAAGATTCTGTAAAACGCCTAAGTAAATTTGGTGTAAAATTTATTGAGCTGCACGGAAATTTATATGGTAAGGATTTAGGTTATAAGCCTAAGGAAGTAAATAAAATATTATCTTCTTATGGAGTAAAAGTAAGTGGAATCTGCGGCATGTATTCAGCAGATAATGATTTATCTTCAAGTAAGCCGTTGATTAGGCAGAATGCAATTGATTATACTTATAGAAATGTTGAATTTGGCGCAGAAGTCGGGGCTAAATATTTCCTTGTAGTTCCTGCAGCGGTTGGCAGGCCAGTAAAATATGATGATATGGAATTTGAGCGTTCTGTTGAAACATTAAAAATTGCTGCAAATGTTTTTGTAAAGACAAAAATAAGGGGTGCTGTTGAACCAATCAGGTCTGCTGAAACAAGCATTGTACATTCTTTTGAAGATGCAAAAAAATATATTGCAGCTGTTGCAAGCCCTGGTATTGCGCACATAAACGGAGATGTTTATCACATGCTTGTTGAAGAAAAACATATAGGAGAAGCAATAGTAAATGCAAAAGGCATGCTTACCAATCTTCACATGGCAGATTCAAACAGGTGTGCGCTTGGTGAAGGGTTTATGGATCTTGACATCATTATCATGGCCCTTTACAGCATTGGTTATAACAATGATGAGCACTGCTTCCTTTCAGCCGAGCCTTTAGGTCCTGGGGGAGATCCTTATCCCGCCATGTATGGCAAACCGGATAGCGGAAAATTAGATAAGCTTGTTAAGAGCTCTATTGATTATTTTACTCAAAGAGAATCAGAGTTGTTAAGCTTGTAGTTTTATTTAAAAATTTTTTTAAAAATAAATATAAATATATTTTTAGGTGAAAGGGAACTTTCATGAGCCAGGAAAAATATGTAATAGGACTTGATTTCGGAACTGATTCCGTAAGAGCAGTTCTTGTTAACGCAGGTAACGGTTTTGAAGCTGCAACTTCTGTCTCTAACTATAAAAGATGGAGCCAGGGAAAGTATTCTGATGCACAAAAAAATCAGTTCAGGCATCACCCGCTTGACTACCTTCAGTCTATGGAGGAAGTAATAATAAATACTTTAAAATTAATGCCAGAGGATACTTTCAGAAATGTAATTGGAATAGGCGTTGATACAACAGGTTCAACTCCCGGCCCTATAGATAAGGATGGCAAAGTTTTAGCACTTCGTGAAGACTTTATGGAAAATCCCAATGCAATGTTTGTTTTATGGAAAGACCATACTGCAGTAAAAGAAGCAGAGCTAATAAATAAAAAAGCCAGATCATGGGAAGGCGGCCCTGATTATACCAAGTACGAGGGAGGAGTATATTCATCAGAATGGTTCTGGGCAAAAATGCTTCACATAATCAAAGAAGACTCTAAAGTCAGAGAAACTGCGTATTCCTGGGTGGAGCTTTGCGACTGGATTCCGGCAGTGCTTACGGGTAGTGAAAAGCCCCAAAATATTAAAAGAAGCCGCTGCGCTGCAGGCCATAAGGCAATGTGGCATAAAGATTGGGGAGGGCTTCCCCCGGATGATTTCCTGGCCTTTATCGATCCTCTGCTTAAAGGTATGCGCGAAAGACTATACAGCGAAACCTATACTTCAGATAAAAGTGCGGGCAGTCTCACAAAAGAGTGGGCAGACAGGTTAGGTTTAACTGAAAACACCGCAGTAACAGTTGGTGCTTTTGATGTTCATATGGGCGTAGTAGGAGCTCAAATAAAGGAAAAAGTTTTTGTTAAGGTAGTAGGGACATCATGCTGTGATATTGTAATTGGTCCAAAGCAAAAAAAAGAAAAACTGATCTCCGGAATATGCGGCCAGGTGGACGGCTCTGTCATACCGGGTATGATTGGCTATGAAGCAGGCCAGTCCTCATTCGGGGATGTTTATGCCTGGTTTAAATCTATACTTTCATGGCCATTAGTAAATATATTAAAAGATACAGATATAATAAGCAAAGATATTGCAGTTAAATTATCTGCTGATGTTGAAGACAAAATAATTAAAAAAATTGAGGAAGAAGCAGAAAAGCTTTCCCCTAAAGACAGCACACTTATTTCTCTTGACTGGCTAAATGGCCGGCGAACTCCTTATGCAGATCAAAAGCTTAAGGGAGCCATAATAGGACTGTCCCTTGGAACAAATGCAATAAAGTTGTATAGATCACTTGTTGAAGCCACTGCATTTGGCTCAAAAGCAATAGTAGACAGATTTACCAAAGAGGGAATTGAAATAGAAGAAGTGGTTGCAATTGGCGGAATATCTCAAAAATCTCCTCTTGTCATGCAAATATTATCAGATGTGCTTGACATGCCGGTTAAGGTTGTAAAGTCATCGCAAGCTGTTGCACTTGGCGCTTCCATATTCGGCGCTGTAGCAGCAGGATATTACAAAGATATTTATGAAGCCCAGAAGCAAATGGCAAGCAAGTTTTTAAAGGTGTATAACCCGATACCTGAAAATGCAATAATATACAAAAGCTTGTACGGGAAATATATTGAGGCAGGAAGTGTACTGGAAAGCCTGTTAAAAGGCTTGTAAATTCAAATTGCGTATATTTGTATTAAAACGTATTGGAATATATTGGTAAATGTAAATATTATTTACTGCAACCGGCTGGGTTTTAAACAAATTCTTATCTTTATAGGCTGAACTAAAGGACAATAAATAAAAAATTAAGTCTGACTAAATTAAATAGTATGAATAATGAAAAGTATCTGAAATTAAAAGATACAGTTTATGAAGCAAATATGGACCTTGTTAGTAAGGGTCTTGTAATATATACATTTGGCAATGTTTCGCAGATAGACAGAAAAACCGGTATTGTTGCAATAAAACCAAGCGGAGTTGACTACGACAAACTTTCACCTGATGATATAGTGCTTTTAGATCTTTTGGGAAATATTATTGACAGCCGCTTAAAACCATCCTCTGATACAAAAACACATCTTAAACTTTACAGCGAGTTTCCTGAAATAGGAGCAGTTGTTCATACTCATTCAAGATATGCAACTGCTTTTGCACAGGCAAAACTACCAGTAAAATGCCTTGGTACAACTCACAGTGATTACTTTTATGGTGATATTCCATGCACTGATGTTATAGAAGATGAGATGTTAGTTAAAGATTATGAAGAAGAAACCGGTAATCTTATTGTTCATACTTTTAAGGCTCAAAATATAGATTACCATATGATGAAAGCATGTCTTGTTGCCTGTCATGGCCCTTTTACCTGGGGAAAAGATGCAGAAGAAGCCATATTTATCAGTGTAATGCTTGAGGAAATTGCAATGCAGAATTATATAACATATTTACTTAATCCTGATATTTCAAGCATTAAAAAAACGCTTATGGATAAGCATTATTTTAGAAAACATGGCAAAAATGCTTATTACGGGCAAAAGCATGAAAAACTGTCAAAATAAGGGAATGCTATTTTGTTTTTAAGAGTTTTTATTTGTTTATTTTAGATTAAAATAATTTTTATTAACGGGTAATCGATAATTTGTATGACATCTAAAGAAATTATATTAAATATACTTTCAAAAAAAGATACACCCAGGTGCGGGATAGCAAATCCGGTATCTTCAACAACTGTTAAGCAAATGGAAATGACGAACTCCTTCTTTCCTGAAGCTCACTACGATGCAAAGAAAATGTATGAGCTTGCAAGAGCAAACTACGAAATTTTAGGATTTGACGGGATAATGCCTGTTTTTTCAGTTGTAATTGAACCCTATGCTTTAGATTGTAAAGTTGACTGGGGAAGGCCTGATATGATGCCGCAGATTTTAGGCAAATTATGGAAAGGCTATGATGATATAATAATTAAGGAAGATTTTCTTTCAAACCATGCAGTAAAAGCTGTTCTTAAATGTATCTCTATGCTTAAAAAAAATTATCCTGGTGTTGCCATAATCGGCAAGGTTTTTGGGCCCTGGACTCTTGGCTACGATTTTTTTGGGGTAGAGGATTTTCTTATTAAAACCATAACGCAGCCAGAAGAAGTTAAAAGTATCTTAAACAAATTAAGTGAAGTTACTGTTAAATTTGCCAATGCCCAGATTGAGGCCGGCGCAGATGTAATTACAGTAGCAGACCATGCTACTAAAGATTTATGCAGCCCTCTGGCTTACAGGGATTTTTTAATTTCAATTCATACAATGCTTGCTAAAGAAATTAAAGCTAAAGTCATGCTTCATATTTGCGGAGATACTTTAGACAGGATTGAATATATTTCACAAACAAAAGTGGCTTCATTTCATTTTGAATCTAAAGTGGATGCATGCAAAGCTGTTAAAATAGCAAATGGCAGAATCAAACTTATAGGAAATATTAACAACCCTACTACACTGCTTTTTAAAAAACCCGCAGACGTAAGACGTGAAGTCGAGTATGCGATAAAATGCGGTGTAGATATTATAGGTCCGGAATGTGCAGTCCCGCTGACAACACCTCTTGAGAACCTTAAAGAAATTTCTTTGACAGTCAGAAACTATAAATATTGACTTTTTAATATGTTTAATTTCTTTAGTTTTTTTTATTAAAATATACTTCATATTATTAATTTCCAGAACTTTCTTGACTATTAGTATGTATTGGTTATACTTATTAAGGGTGAGTATTATGAAATCAAAATATATGAGAATTAATTTGACTATTCCTGAAGAGAATTTAAACCAGATTGACGAGTTCTGCAAAGGAGAAAACATCAGCAGGAGTGAATTTGTCAGAGAAGCATCTTCCAGCTTTATGGCTTTTAAAACTGAAGAAAAAGATAAAGAAAAAATCAGAGAGAATAGGCTTAAAGCTATGCTAATGATGGCAGAATTCAGAAAAAAAAGTACTTTTACAGGAGGCACTGAAATTATCAGAAAATTCAGAGATGAACGAAATAGATAATTTAAAAGAAATATTTAAAACTAATAAAGTAAATTATTTTGTTATTGATGCCTGCGTAGGTGTTAAATGGTTTTCTGCAGAAAATGAAGATAAAGTTGAGTATGCAAAACTAATTCAAAGAAAAAATACTAATGCAGAACTTGAAATTGTAATACCGGATTTATTTATTTACGAAATATTAAATGCGTTACTTTTAAAGAAAAAATTATCTACTGAAGATTTAAAATATGTGACATATGCAATGGATTTAATGTATTTAAATATTGTTACTCCGGATGACAGACTGCTTGATTCTGCTATAGAATTTGCCTGTAATTTGGGTCTTACTTATTATGATGCAATTTATTTGGCACTCGCTAAAAGGATAGAAACATTTCTTATTACTGAAGATAAAAAAATTTTATCTCATTCTGATAAATTCGGATTTATAAAAAGTCTGGACTATATTAATAAAATATAAATACAATATTGTTTTCCCTTATTAATACAAGCTAAAATTTGGAAATCATTGATAATTGTTTTAGATAAAAAATCCATGACTTATTAAATAAAATTTAATAAGCAGTACCTCTTTTAGCTTGAAATAATATAAATAAATGACTATATTTAATAAGTATAGATAATTATTTATTAAATTCACTCAATTAATTTAAATTATTATCAAAATAAAAATTTTAGATAATTACAAATTTAAATAATTCCAACCTAGTAACCTTTTTTACAATATATTAATTTTTAAAATAAATTTTATAAATTTTTTTCAAAGGAAGAAAAATGGAGCATTATAAACCTAAAATCGGACTGGTATTTTTTGCAGCAAGATGGTTTGAAGAAGTAGTTCTTGGTGCAGGAGAGAACTCAAAAGAATTTTCAAGGTTCTTAAATAAAGATACGGGCAAAATCAAGGACGCGCTGTCAAAAGAAAATGAAGTCGTAAGCTTTCCTGTTGTTACTTCCATGGGAAAAGCCTGGACAGTCAGTGAAAAAATTCTTGCACAAAATCTGGACGCAGTAGTATTTTGCTCAATGGTCTGGACGGAAGATGAGTATCTCCTGGCTTTTAAAGATGTTATGAAAATAAAGCCATCCATCATATGGGGTTTTACACCTTATAAAAATTCTCCTGAAAAAAGCGATATTATGACTTTGTTTAAAAATTCAGGTATTGTGGGAACCGTTCAAGGATTTAACGTTGTTGTAAAGATGGGAGTAAAACCATTTTATGTTTTTGGAAGCGTTTTAGACCCGGAACCGGTAACTAAAATAAATAAAATTACCAAAGCAGCCAAAGTATTTAAAGAATTAAAAAAAACAAAGCTTGGTATCCTGCCTTACAGAAATTTTCAGATGATTGTAACTTATGTTGATGAATTCAGACTATATTCTCAGATCGGGCCAGTAGTTGAATATATTTCGTGCCTTCAGTTAAAAAATGCAACAGATACAATTCCGGACAGCAAAACGATTGATTATGTTAAAGAAATAAAAAGTAAGTTTAAAATAGATTCAAAAATAACCCAGGAAAATTTATTTAAATCTGCAAAAGCAGCTTTGGGATTTGAAAAAATCATATTTGATAATAAATTGGACGGCATTGCTTTAAGTGATCTTATCCCTGAACTTCATGAAGTTATGGGGCTGCGCCCCTGCTTATATACAGAAAAACTTGCCAAATCAGAAAAAGTAGTTGGAAATGAAGGTGATCTTGGCGGGACCACTGCAATGATGATTTTAAGAAAGCTTACCGGCAGTCCAGTCATGTTTACTGAAATATTCAATCTTGACTATGAAAAGAATACTATTGGTGCCGGCCATGCCGGCCCGTCAAATTACATGACTGCTCAAAGTGATGATAAAGTTACCATTACTCCTGACTATGAGTTAATGGATGCAACTTCTGATATCGGTGGAGTATGGATGGAATTTATCGGTAAGCCGGGAAGAGTGACTATTCTTAATTTTATCTGTACCCTGGACAATTTCCAGATGACAATATTAAATGGGCAGTCTTTAGGCGGCAGTGTCAGATTTGATGGCTATCCTCACTATGCAATAAAAATAGATCCAAAAATGATTGATTTTCTTAATTCAAATGCTCTTAATGGAACAAGCCATCACTGGGCAGTTGTAAATGGAGATGTTAAAGAAGAGTTGTCTTATCTTGCTGACATGCTTTGTGTAAAAAAGGTTTTACTTTGATAAATAACTTATGAAAGATGACTTTTAAACAAAATAAAAATAAATAGAAGCAGTTTTAAATTTTAACGTTAGTTTTAGAAATATTAAATTTATTAATTATCTGTTTATACTAATAAATAATTAAAAAGCGGAAATGACTCCGAAAGAGAGAATAACTTTGGCATTTCAAAACAGGAAACCTGACAGGGTGCCTGTTTCTCCTGAATTATGGGATGTTATTCCCATAAAAGTTTCAGGAAGACCTTTTTATGAATATAGCGCGACTTCTTTCGGAAAATTTCCATTATGGAAAGCCCAGATTGATGCTTATAAGTTTTTTGAATGTGAGGCATGGATACCTGTTGAACCGGGTCCGTCGGAAAGACAAAAAGAAATGATTTCTGCCAAGTCTTATTTTGTTAACCCTGATTTAATCCAGACGGAAGTCACTTATAAAACAAGTAAAGGCAATCTTAAGGAAATTAAGCATTCAGTGTTTGATTACGATATGTGGTCTTTGAAGCGCCTGGTAGAAAATCTATTTGAAGACATGCCTAAATATGAAGAATATTTTTTTGAGAATCCTTCAAAGTTGGATTACGAAATAATAAATGAAGCATACAAGGAAACTGGTGATTACGGAATTTGTGAAGGTAATGTAGGCAATACCTTTTTTGAGTTTTTAACTCTTGCCAGGGAAGGCGGAGCAGTTCAGGTGATTTTTGATTTAAATGACAATCCTGATTTTTTTATACCAATCCAAAAAAGATATATTGATTATGTAAGTGAGGTTGCAGAAGAAATTATTAAAAACACCCAGGTGGATGGTATTTTTTTAAACTGCGGCAGTTCTGTCTTAACTGTTGTCAGCCCAGAGATTTTTAAAATCTGGGATTTGCCGCTTATAAAAAAAATAGGGGGTATCGCTAAAAAACATGGAAAGATTTTTCATTATCACCTTCATGGCAAAGGAAGAGCATTGCTGGGTTATCTTGTTGATGCAGGCGTAAATATGATGTGTCCACTTGAAAAATCCCCCAAAGGTGATTTTGATTTGAAAGAAGTTAAAGATAAATTTGGGAATAGGCTTGCAGTTAAGGGTAACATAGATCCATTTTTTTTAAACAAAGCAAGTTTTGAAGAGATTGATTTTGAAGTAAAGAAATGTATTGAAGATGCAGGTAAAAATGGCGGCTTTGTTCTGGCATCAGGTGATGGAGTTTTAAAAGATACTCCGTTTGAGAATATAAGAAAAATGGTTGAAGCATGTAAAAAATATGGAAAATATTGAAGATTCAGATAATCTTAATAATTTTAAAAATTAATAAATATTTAAAGGTTATTTTTTAAGATCAGAAACAAATAATTAAATAACTTAATTTATAAAAAATAAAATTAACAAAAAAGGAGGAGAAAATTAATTAAGGTTGGAGTTTATTAAATTAAAGCAAAAGAGAGGTAAAGAATGAGATTAAATTTAATAAAAGTTATTGCTCTTTTTGCTGTCCTGGGTCTCTTATTAACACTGGGGTTTGGATGCAAAAGTAAAACCACAGAAACAACAGCTGCACAAAGCACGGCTGCTGAAACTACAGCAGCTGCCGAAACTACAGCTGCAGAGACAACCAAGGCTGCAACGGAAACAACATCCGGCGAACCTGTTAAGCTTGTATTCTGGTGGTGGGGGGAGCAGGAAGCACCGGGACTTGAAAAATGGTTGAAAGAAACTGTTGATTTATATCAGAAGGCACATCCGAATGTTACAATTGAAACTGTTCTTCAATCTACAGAAACATTGGTTTCAGCATTTAAATCTGCAGCTGCAGCACAGCAGGGTCCTGACATACAATATTTCTGGGGCGGCATATTCACAATCGAAGATGCATGGGCAGGAAGTATTGTCCCAATTTCAGATTACATACCTGCTGATGAGCTAAAGCATTATTACACAAGTTATGAACAGCAGTTTGATGGAAAAACCTGGGGTGCAGTATGGTATACAGTTCCAAACCCGATTGTTTACAACAAGCAAATCTTTAAAGATGCAGGCCTTGATCCTGAAAATTTCCCAAAAACATGGGATGAATTTCTTGCAGCATGTAAAGCTATCCAGGCTAAAGGTATTGTTCCATTCAGTGTTGGAAATAAAGAAGGATTTGCAGGCGCATGGCTTGCTTCATATATTGGAATCCAGAATCTTGACAGCCCTGCAGATTTGATGGCTCCCGCAATAGGCAAAGCAAAATATACTGATGAGAAATATGCAGCATGGTGGAAGAGACTTGCTGAACTTCGGGATAACAAGTATATAAATAAGGATATCAACTCGCTTGAATTTTATCAGGGCCAGGATAACTTTAAAAAAGGAAATGCAGGCTTTACTTTAACCGTTGGTTCAGGTGCTGTTGATTTTGTTAAAACCATGGGCACAGATAAAGTAGGAATTGCAACAATGCCAGTCTGGGGTACCGGAAAATATGCTGGACCACTTCAGTTGAGCTCTCAAACAGTTGGCATTACTTCCTGGTCAAAATATCCAAAAGAATCTGCTGATTTTATAATGTTCATGCATACTCCTGACAGGGTAAATGCAATGTATAAAATGAGCGGAGCATTTCCTGCTGATGACAGGTTTGATCCGAGTCTTCTTTCAACAGATCAGGAAAAGAAAATTGCCAAACTTGCATCAGAGAATGTTTCTCCATGGGGAGAAAATTATATTCCCTCTCAATTTGATGAGCAGGCATATTACTTTGGAGTTCAGGATTTCTTTAATGGCAAAACTCCGGAAGATATGGCTAAAAAATGCCAGGAAATTATAGAGAAGTGGCAGAAAGAGCAGCCTGATTCAGTTAAGAATTTTGAAAAATGGTATGCTTCTTTTACAAAATAAGCAATGCAATATGTAAAGCAAATATAGTTGCAGAACCATATTTGCTTTGATTTAAAGTAATTTTAATAGATTTAAAGATACAATCCAGGCGGTCTGGCTAAAGGGTTAAAATTGATTTTAAAAGTTAATTAAGTAATTTTTTATAAGTTACAAAATTAATTCGGGAAAATTAATAAAAACAATTAATCAGCCAGGCCGCCAAAAAAATATTTTTAAAGCATTAAGATAATAAAAAAATGAAATTTGAAATAATTTCCTGATTCTGGAAGTAATTTTATAAGTTATAAACAGCATTTTTAAACTTAAAGAACAATTATAATTATTAATATATATTAAGAAATATAAACAATAATCATTATTAATATCATTAATTAAAAACAAGTTAGAAAAACAAATATTTATGAAAACTAAAAGAAGAAACATAATAGAAATAATCCTTTTTCTGCTGCCGGCTTTGATAATAATAGGATTTGTCTTCTTTTTCCCGATAATAAGGGTAATCCAGTACAGCTTTGACAGGGTTAATCCCAGGAAATTATCTTTTATAGGCCTGACAAACTATAAAATCCTGTTTACCGATGATGTTTTTCTTTCCGGCATAAAGAATAATTTTATCCTGCTTGTTGCCGTTCCGATAATAATATTTTTATCAGTTTTTTTTGCTATCCTGCTTTATGAAAAAATGGGTGGCTGGAAGTTTTACAGGTTTGTGCTTTTTTTGCCTTACATACTTGCTATTCCTGTAGTGGGCGTAGTTTTCAGCTATATTTTTCAATTAAACGGACTGCTGAATTTTCTTCTGGAAAAGGTGGGGCTTAAATTTCTGATGGCAGACTGGCTCGGTTCTTCGAACTGGGCATTATGGACTGTAATGTTTGTAATTATATGGAAGGAGCTTGGTTTTGGGATTGTCCTGGTTTTTGCAAGGCTGATGAGCGTTCCCAAGGATCTGTATGAAGCTGCTGAAATTGACGGAGCTAACTGGGTTCAGAAGCACATTCATGTAACTATACCCCAAACAAGGAATGTTGTTTCTTTCCTGACAGTTATCACGATTATTACAATGCTGTCATGGGTATTTAATTACGTATATGTCATGACTCTTGGAGGTCCTGGCACTTCAACGATGGTTGCGGAATATTATATTTATCAGACAGCTTTCAGGTACCAGAATATGGGCCTAGCTTCTGCAGCTTCAGTAATACTTTTCGTGATTACTTTTATTTTTGTAATTATTCAAACAAGGGTTAGAGGAAGAGAAGAAGTAGAATAAATGGAAAAAGTAAAACAAAAAGAATATAAAGTTAGAAAAAATTATTTTGCTTTTTTTGGCAGGCAGCTTTTACTTATAATCCTTACAATTATTTCTTTGTACCCGGTGTTCTTCATGCTGATAACTGCAATAAAATCAAAGGAAGAATATGTATTTAATAAATTCGGTTTCCCTAAAGCGCTTGCCTTGAATAATTTTTTTGAAGTATTTATAGGTAAAAATTTTGGCCAGTGGTTTGTAAATTCAATAGTGCTTAGCATTGGATCAGTTATTCTCTCTCTTGTTCTGGCTATTCTTGCTTCATACGCACTTGCAAGATACCAGTTCAAGATAAGGGATACTATTTTAAATTTTATCATTTCTCTCATGGTTATTCCTCCCGTCATAATGGTTGTCCCATTATTTGTATTTATGTCAAAAATTAAGCTGATAAACTCACTTCCCGGGGTTATATTGATTTATGCAGGGCTGACTTTACCCTTCTCAATATATCTCTTAACTACTTTTTTCAGATCCATACCACAGGCAATAATGGACAGCTCTTATATTGACGGATGCTCATCACTCAGGACTTTAACCAGTATTGTTATGCCGCTTTCAAAGCCTCCTATCATTACTCTTATAGTTGTGAATTCCTTATGGGTCTGGAATGAACTTATGATTGCTCTTATTTTTCTGCAGAAAGATGAGCTTAAAACACTTATGGTGGGCATAACTGTTTTCAAATCAAGATATAACATAAATATACCGTTAACAATGATGGGCCTTGTTGTTATTACAATCCCTATGGTTGCACTTTATCTATTCGGCCAGAAATATTTTGTTCAGGGGCTTGTTTCCGGGTCTTTAAAAGAATAAAGAAGGAAAATTAAAGAGTAATAGTAAAATGTAGCTTCACTTATTAGTGTTTAAATGAATTATACGGGAATTTAATTTAACTTGATATCATTTGGTTATTTTGAAATTTAATAAAATTAATTTAAATTATAATAATAGTTTATTCTTAAGGGAAAATTTTGGAAAATTCAAAAGAATTGATGATAAAGACACTAAATCTTCAAAAAACAGCCAGAATTCCTGTTGCACCACACTGGTGGGGTATTTACAAATATGAAGCTCTCGGCCTTGATTATAAGAAAGATGCCTGGAAAGAAGGAGAAAAATTATCTGAAGTTTATGTAAAATTTTATGAAAAATTTAAACCTGACTGGTTTCATCTTCATATTGGAACTCCAAAATATTTTAAAGACTGTGAAATTATAAATCAAAATGGAAAAAGCTACTTAAAAATAGCTGATAAATTCAGAGATTTAAAAAAAGAAGATAAATATTTTTCTTCAAATTCATCTGAAGATGAGGAAATAATAGATTTTCCTGATTATCTTCTCGGTTCCAGATGCTTTAAACCAAAAGTTGACTTGTCAAATATAAAAAAGATTGATGATTTTATAAAAAGATATATTCATATGAGTGCTCAGGAAATAATAGAGATGGGATATACCGACCATATTCCTCAAATTGTTTCCAGATATGGCAAGGATGTTTTTATAGCTGTTCATATTCCTTCAGCTATTTGTGAAATTTTTGATCCTACTACAGGCTATCTTGGCTTTGAACAGGGTCTTATGTCTTTTTATGATTATCCTAAAGAGATGAAATATTTTCTTGAAAGATGTTATGAAGAACAGCTTGAATGGGCAAAAGCATATGCAAAAGCCGGGGTGCATTCTTTTATTATTTCCGAAAGTTTTATTTCCCCCGATCTGGCAAATCCTGAAATCTATAGGAAATTTATGAAATCCATTCATTCGGAATATTTTATGGAAATAAAGAATTATGGCTTAATTCCAATTTGCATGTTTTGGGGAGATGCTGTGCCATTGCTTGATGATTATACTGAAACTAACGTTATGGCAATTATGTTTGAAGAAAGCAAGAAGGGATTTAATTTGGACATAAAGAAAATAAGAGATGCAATAGGGAGTAAAGTATGTGTTTTTGGAAATCTTGATTCTATTTATTTGTTAAGAGAAGGAAGCACTGAGGAAATTAAGAATGAAGTAATAAAGCAGGCAAAAGGTGCAAGATATAATTTTATAATTTCCAACGGAAGTCCTGTAACGCCGGATACACCGGAAAAAAATCTGAAAAGTTTAATTAACTCTGGAAAGGATCTCAAATGGCAATAACCTCTAAAGAAAGAATGCAGATAGCAATGGATCATAAAGAACCGGACAGGGTGCCCTATCAGGCAACTTTTGTACCCGAAATGGATAAATTGCTAAGGCAAAAATATGCTAAGGAGATTGAGAGGATAAAGGGAAAGACTACTGAAAAATACCAGGGAATGACTGAACTGGATATATTGTTTGAACATGACATGCTTCTTTTAACTTATGGAATTTCTACCGGATATTACAGGAATACCCAGGAGGATACCTACATGGATGAATGGGGAATAACATGGAGAAAAATACCTTATAAGACACCTAATGGCATAGGGCATTATACTGAAATAATTAAGTTTCCACTGGCAGATGATGATGCAATAAACTCATATGTTCCTCCTGATCCGGACAACGAAGACATGACTTATGCAGAGGAAGTAATCAGATATTACGGCAAAGAAAAATATATATGCGGAATAATAGACTGCTCTGTATTTGAAGCTCTTAAATATTTAAGAGGAATAACGCAAAGCCTTATTGATATTGTAGCAAACAAAGATCTGGCACATAAAATTATGGACATGTCAGTTGATTATCATTTAAAGCTTGGTTTTAAACTGATTGAAAGAGGAGTTGATTTGTTATGGCTTGCAGATGATCTGGGCGGTGAACATAAGCTTTTAATATCCCCGAAAACTTTCAGGGAAATGGTAAAACCAAAGTTAGGCTACATGATAGGAGAGTTAAAAAAGAAAAACAGGAACATTAAAATTGCTTTTCATAGCGATGGCTATATAGAGCCGCTAATTGATGATCTGATTGATGTCGGGGTAGATTTGCTTAATCCTATCCAGCCAGAATCCATGGATCCGGCTTTCATTAAAAAAAGATTCGGCAGCAGGATTTCTTTATGGGCAACAGTTTCCACCCAGAAAACTCTGCCTTTCGGAACTCCACAGGATGTTGAAAATGAGATAAAGGAAAGAATTAAGACCTGCGCGCCGGGCGGAGGATTTCTAATAGCCCCTACTCATAATATTCAGCTGGATACGTCTTTTGAAAATATTGAAGCATTTTACAGTTCAATTAAAAAATATGGCAGTTATCCGGTGAAGCTGTAATTTTAAATAAAAATAAATTCGATAACAAAATGATTTTTTAACAATAAAACCGACGTAATTTTTGAACTGACATAGCTTTATTAAAGCCGGCTAATCAGCAGTTATTAATAACGAAAAAAGATAAAAAGAATACTAAAATTCAAGACAATATATTAGAAAGTGAGAATCTTAAATGGCTATTGAAGAAATAAAAAAAGAACTTTATAACAATGTTCTTTCAGGGGATTTTGAATTAACCAAAGAACTTGCATTAAAGGCAATTTCAGAAGGCGTTAACCCGCTTGAAGCCATTAATTCCTATCTGGTTCCTGCAATAGAGCTTGTTGGTGAAAAATTCGGCAGGAAAGAATATTTTCTTCCTGATCTGATGAGAAGTGCTAATGCAATGAAAAGCGCCCTTGATATTTTCGAAACGGAAATTCATAAAAGCGGTATTGAAAGGAAGTCCCAGGGCAAAATAGTTATAGGAACTGTAAAAGGAGATATCCATGAGATCGGCAAGTCAATTGTTGCCGCTCTTCTTTCTGCTAAGGGATTTGATGTTATTGATGTTGGAATTGATGTATGTTCTGATATATTTATTAATAAGGTAATTGAAAAAAAAGCTGATATTCTTGCCATGTCTGCCCTTCTGCCGATAACAATGCCTTATCAGGCGGCAGTGATTGAAGAGCTTAAAAAAAGAGGTATTAGAGATAAGGTTAAAGTAATGGTTGGCGGTGCTCCCGTTACACAGGAGCATGCAGATAAAATTGGTGCTGATGGCTATGCTGATAATGCAGTAGATGCTGTTAAGCTGGCAGAAAGCCTGATGAAGCAATAAAAGTTTAATGGTTTTCAATATATTAAAATAATTTTTTTATAAAATTAGGGAGGAAAGAATGCCTATCAGAGGACTTAAAGGCGGAATGCTTAAATTCTTATCAGAGGGTGATTTAAAAGCAATTCATATTGCAACAGTTGAAATATTAAGTGAAATTGGTGTTAAGATGGAATACGAGCCAGCTCTTGAAATTTTCAAGGATTTTGGCGCTGAAGTTGATTTTAAGAATAAGATTGTTAAAATCGGCGAAGATTTGTTAAGGAAAGGGCTTTCAAGTGCTCCTTCTGCTTTTACCCTTCATGGAAAAACTGAAGATACTGATATAAAAGTTGATCCTGAAAGGGTATATACAATTGGAGGTTCATCCGCACTTAACGTTTTTGATCTTGATGGAAATTACAGACCAGCTGTTTTTGATGATTTAATTAAACTTACTCTTCTTCAGAATAAAATGGAAAATCTGCATATAATGCATGCAATTGTTATTCCTTCTGATATCGAGGAATATGGCGTAGACAGATTATTATTTGCCGGGACATTTCCATATACTTCCAGAAATTATTATTCCCAATCTCAAACCGGTGCGGATGGAGTTGGAGAACAGTTAAAAATGGCTGCAGTTTTTCAGGGAAGCGAAGATGCTGTCAGGAAAAATCCGATGTTTACAGAAGTAGTTTGTATGGTTAGCCCTCTTAAGCATGAAAAGGTAAACAGTGAAGTAATAATCGAGTGTGCAAAAAATAATATTCCTGTTTATATTGAGGTGGATGCAATGCCGGGAGGAACTACTCCGGCGCCAATAGCAGGATGCCTTGTAGAACAAAATGCAAATATTCTGGCCGGGATTGTGCTGGCTCAACTTATCAAACCTGGCACCTCATGTATTTATTCCATTGCATCAGGACTTATGGATATGACAAGCGGAGGTTACTCTGGAGCAGCTCCTGAAACCAATTTGCTTCATTGCTGCACTGCCCAAGTTGCCCATTATTATAATCTGCCATTTCAGGGCGGAACAGGAATAGATGCAAAAATTTCTGATGCACAGGCAGGCTATGAAAGAGCCTTGCAGGTTTTAAGCAATGCGCTTGCAGGAACAAACTTTATCCATCTTTCATTTGGCATGATGGAAATGATGATGCTGGCAAGTTATGAGCAGGTAGTAATTGATAATGAAATCATGGGGGCAACTTATAGAATGCTAAAAGGCGTTGAGGTAAATGACTCTGCGCTGTCAGTTGACTTGCTAAGAAAAACAGGCCATGGGGGTCACTTCCTTAATTATAAGGAAACTGCAGAATATGTAAGAAGAAATAACTGGATTCCAAAAATTACCAATAGAGACTCGTGGAGTACATGGCAGGCAATGGGAGCGAAAAGCATGAGAGAACTTGCCAATGAGGAAGCAAAAAGAATACTTCAGGAAAATACTGAACCTGTAATTTCAAAAGAGCAAACTGAAGAAATTTTAAAAATGGCAAAATCCTATCACAAACAAGCCCAGGAAAGACTAAGAAAACAGGAAGGCAAATAATTTATAATGACAGATGAAAAAAGTTCAGGATTTTTTGAAGGGAGATTTTACAATAAAAAAGCCCTTAAACTAAAAATTCTGGATTTAATAAGAAACAAAGGCCTGATTACCAAGCAGCAAATTGCAAAAGAGCTTGGGATAAATATTACTACTGTAAGTGATCTGGTAAACCAGTTTAAAGATAAAAACAGAATAATTAAAGAAACAGGTGATGGCAGTTCTTCCGGCGGCAGAAAACCTAAAGTTTACACAATAAATAGTGAGCTGGGTTATATAGTTGGAATTGATGTCGGGGGCACAAACACGCGAGGGATTCTAACAGATTTATCCGGTAGTTTAATTCATTACCTTAAAGTTAAAACAAAAGCCCGGGAAGGCAAGGATGCAGTACTTGCGAGGGTTATTTCAGTTGTAAATGAACTTATAACTCTGGCAAAAATTCCGCGGGAAAAGCTTTTTGGAATCGGCATGTCAATTTCGGGTATTATTAATTCGTATGAAGGAATAAGTATTTTTTGCCCGAATATTCCCGGCTGGGAAAATTTCCCGATAAAACAAATTATGGAAAAAGAATTTAATATACCGGTTTGCATTGATGACAGTGTAAGGTGCGCGGCAGTTGCTGAAAAAAGGTTTGGTATTGCAAAAGACCACGATAACTTTATTTTTATCAGTATCGGCAAAGGAATTGGAATGGGTGCTTTTATTGATGGCAAAATATACCGGGGAAGCATGGGGCTTGCCGGAGAGCTTGGCCATATTACTGTTTCCGAAGACGGGCCGCTCTGCAACTGCGGAAATAAAGGCTGCCTTGAAGCTATAGCTTCTGGTCCCGGGATACTGAAAAGGGCGCAGGAAGGAATAAAAAACGGCATAGTTACTTCTATTTCAAAAGAAATAAATAATAATTTTGAAAAACTTTCAGTAGAAATTATTTCAAGGGCGGCAAATGAGGGGGATAAGTTTGCTTATTATCTGATAAACAGAACCGGTGAGTATATTGGAATTGCAATTGCAGCAGCATTAAATCTTTTCGGCTCTGATCTTGTTGTATTGTGGGGAGGCATACTTGAGTGTGGGGATATAATTCTGGATGCCATTAAAAGAACAGTAAAAATGAGAGCCCTTGAATTTATTTCAAAAAGAGTCAGGATTGAAAAAACCAGCATTGGAGACAACATAGCAGCTCTGGGTGCTGCTCAAACATTTATTGATATGCTTTACAGTGAATCAGATTATAATATATTGCTTAAAAAGTTTTAATTCTTAAATGTAAAAGTTAATTGAAGGGTACCGCCTGTTAATTATTGTAAATTTTTTGAGATTATATTAATAGTTTTATAATAATTATAATTTTATATATTTACATAAATAACTTAATATTATTATTTATTATAATTTTAAAAAATTATATATTTTAGTATCATCATATTGTATAATTTAAAAAAATTTCATATAAATTATTTATATAATTATTAAAATAATAAGTAATAAGTGAAAAAATTAGTATTCTTCAATACCAAGGGCGGAACCGGCAAAACAACTTTTTGCTTTAATTATGGCTACTATCTTGCAGCCAGAAGGAAGAAAAAAGTTTTAATGATGGATTTTGATCCGCAGGCAAACCTGACATTCTCTTTTGGAAAAGCTCCTTCCGGCAGTACCGGGAGTAATCTTGATTCTTTAATTTTAAATTATTTAAAAGGTGAAAAGAAAAAACTTAAAGATTATCTTCTTAAAATAACGCCCAATCTTCATCTTTTGCCTTGCTCAAATAATATATCTCTGATTGAGGAGTATATTACCAATCATGTAGTAAATAAAACAAATATTGAATCAGTTAAAAATCCGGCGGCTGAAAGAAACAATATTTTATTAAATATTTTAAGTGAAGTTGTTAAACCATATGAATTTGATTATGTTTTAATTGACAGCCAGCCTAACTTTTCCCTACTTTCAACAACTGCAATTGTTTTTGCGGAAAACATTCTGATTGTTTTAAAGCCCGACTTATATTCTTTAATTGATATGGAATATTTGAAAAAAATAATCAAAAACCTCAATAAAAAATTTTCAGCAAATGTAAATATTGCCGGTGTAATCATCAATGCTTACGAAGGAAGAAAAAAAATAGCAATTTCTACAGTTAAAGATATTGAGGAAAAATATGGCAAAGAGGTGAAGATATTTAATCAGAAAATTAAATATCTTTGCCAATATCAAAGCTCAATTTTTTTAAAAAATGAGCCTGTATTTAACAGCTTCCCGAAATCAGAAGCGTCAGATAATATATTAAGCCTTTTCAGTGAAATTGATAAGGAATTGTCTTTTGGCAGAAGCAGTTTATGATAATAATTATTTTTTGATGGTTATTTTTTAATTAGATTATAAAATTATTTTTCAAGGAGATTTTTATGGTAGACTCTAGTTTTTATCTGGATGAAGATTCAAACGGTAAATCAGCTAATCAAAGAGCTGATATGCAGAAAACTTTACTTACAATTAAAGGAAACACCGCTAAAATCGAAGGCAAATTAAAGATTTCAAATTCAATAGAAATTAACTGCGAAGTTATTGGAGAACTTAATGTTGATGGAAAATTAATAATACAGCAATCCGGTTATGTTAATGCAGACGTAAAAACAAATGATGCTATCATTAACGGGGCTTATGAAGGCAATATGGAAGCTGCAGGCAATGTTCAAATCACCGAAACCGGGAAAACAAAAGCCAATATTAAAACTGATTCACTGATTATTGAAAAGGGTGGAATATTCACCGGTAAGGTAGAAAGAATTACAGCCAGCTCAGACGGAAAAAGTGATGGGTAATTGAGGATTAAATTATTTAAAATCTCGACAATGTTAATGCTTATATCTATTTTATTGATTTCAATCTTGTTGACTTCATGCTTTATTCCTTTTAAAGGGTTCAGTGATAATGGTAATGGTGCAGCCACATCTACATCGGAAGCACTAAGCAAGGCTGAAGATTTCACCCTGCTTGACCTTAACAATAACAAGGTATCCTTGTCTGATTTTAAAGGCAAGGTTGTAGTCTTAAACTTCTGGGCTACTTGGTGCCCTCCCTGTATCGCAGAGGCACCTGATCTTGTTGAAGTTTCTAAAGCTTATAAGGATAAGGGCGTGCAGTTCATTGGAGTTTCCGATGATGATGTTTCTGCTCTTAAAAAGTTTGTCAGTGATTATGGAATAGAGTATCCGATACTTCTGGATGGTTCAGTTGATCGGATAATGCCTAAATGGGGCATATCTGCAATCCCAACCACGTTCATACTGAACGGAAATGGTGAAATAGTTTTTAAAAAAGTTGGAATGATGTCCAGAGAGCAATTAATAAATGCCATAGAACAAAGTCTATAAATGTTAGAGCCAGGATTTTAGCGCCTTCATTATAATGGTGTTAATAATTTGGCCTATTGACTTTATTGATGCAGCTTGCTAACATCTTAAAAATATAAGTTAAAGGTTTTTTATTTTTATTGTTGCTGAAAATTAAAATGATTAGAATTATTGCAAATAAAAAATTATATTCAATAAATTTAAGTCAGGATAATAATTATCCCAAAAAATTAATTAGCAGAATACTGGGGCTTAAAGACAATTCCTTCTGGCGAAGCTAAACTAAAAGTTTAGCCTTTCTTTTACCATTTAAAAATTTTTCTTAACTTTTTATTTTTTACTTTTAATCTTTGCTTTTGTTAATTTAACATTAATGTCCAGTTTATTTTGATATTAATAAATAATAAAAAATTAGTTTATTAATATTTATTTTTAATAGTTTAAAAATAATTTAAATAAAATATATATTTAAGATTAAGAAGAGTATTTCTAAAGGCTAAACTTTACAAAGCCAATTTGAAATACTCTTTTTTATTTATCAAAACACTTTGAATTTTTTAAAAATTAATAAAAAGGTAAGGATAAAATGTATTACCCGACAAAAAAGGAATATTTGGAGAAATCTGAAGACTATAACTTAATACCTGTTTACAAGGAGTATATAGTAGATACTGAAACTCCAACTTCCATCTTTATAAAAGCTGGTGGATTAAATAAAGAAATGTTTCTGCTGGAAAGCATTGAAGGTGAAAAAAATATTTCCCGCTATTCTATTATTGGAATCAGCTATAATGCAGTCTTTAAATTTGAAAATGAGATTCTAACTTTTAAAGATAGTGAAAGTGATAAAGTTGAAATAAAAACCACCGACCCCTTAATTGAACTGGAAAAAATGATGAAAGGTTACCGCTTATATAAAAATCCAAATTTAAATCATTTTACAGGTGGTGCTGTAGGTTATCTTGGATATGATCTGGTCCATTATTTTGAGAATATACCTCTTCCGGAATCTGAAATGTTTTTTCCTGAAATTATGCTTTATCTTACTGACTTGATAATAGTTTTTGATCATTTGTTAAATAGAATGAAGATTATTTCTACAGTAAAAATCGGGGAAAAAATAAGTGCTGAAGATGATTACCTTAAGTCCATAGAGAGCATTGAACATGTAGAAAGAATGATATTTAAGGAAAATGAGTTTAAAGCTATTAATAATAAAATTTTTTTAAAATCAGATTTTAATAACCCAGGTAAAATTAATTTTAATTCAAATCTAAGTAAAGATGAGTTTTTAAAAGCTGTCCTGAAAGCAAAAAAATATATAGTTGACGGTGAGATTTTTCAAGTAGTTTTGTCTCAAAGATTTTCTACAAATGAATTTTCAGAGCCGTTTGATATATATAGAGCGCTAAGAACCATTAACCCATCACCGTATATGTATTATATAAATTTTGGAAATTTTAAGGTTATAGGTTCTTCTCCTGAACCATTATTAAAAATAAATGGTAAAAAAGTATTAACTTATCCAATTGCGGGCACAAGAAAAAGAGGGAGAACTCCAAAGGAAGACAAAATCTTAATTAACGAGCTGCTAAATGATGAAAAAGAAAAGGCTGAGCATAATATGCTTGTTGATCTTTCCCGAAATGACTTGGGAAGAGTTTGCAAGTACGGCAGCGTAAAGGTGAAAAAATATATGAATATTGAAAAATATTCTAATGTTCTCCATTTAGTCTCAAGAGTTGAAGGGATTCTTGATAAGAATAAAACAATTTATGATGCGATCAAGAGTGTTTTTCCTGCAGGAACTTTATCAGGAGCACCAAAAATAAGGGCAATGCAAATTATCAGTGAACTGGAACCTGACAGAAGAAATCTTTACGGAGGTATGATAGGTTATTTTGGCTATGATGGCAGCTTAAATACATGCATAACAATTAGGACAGCAGTTATATGTGGTAAAACTGCTTATATACAAGCTGGGGCAGGTATTGTTTATGACTCAATACCCGAAAACGAATGGGAAGAAACAATAAATAAAGCAAGTGCTCTTTTTAATTCAGTCAATGCAGTCCGCCAGGCAAAAAATTAAACCATAACAGAAATAATGAATTTTAATAAGGAGAAGCAAAATGTTAATTGAGATTATTGAAAAAATAATAAGATATGAAAACTTAAATATGGAAGAGGCTTATAGCGTGATGGAATACATAATGGATGGCAAATCAAATGAAAGCCAGGTAGCATCATTTCTTACTGCGCTGCAAATGAAAGGCGTAAATATTGATGAAATAAGCGGTTTTTCCAAAGCAATGCTGGCAAAAGCAATAAAAGTAAAAAGCAAATATGAAGATGTTGTAGATACCTGCGGCACTGGTGGCGATAAAAAAAATACATTTAATATTTCGACAACCGCAGCATTCATAGCAGCAGGAGCTGGTGTAATTGTAGCAAAACATGGCAACAGGTGTGTTTCCAGTAAAAGCGGCAGCGCTGATGTTCTTGAAGAGTTGGGTGTAAATTTGGATATTGAAATCAGTGATGTAGAAAGCTGTATTGATAATATTGGTATTGGATTTATTTTTGCACCAAAGGCTCACATTGCAATGAAAAATGTAGCAAAGGTTAGAAAAGATTTAGGGATTAAAACAGTTTTTAATATACTTGGGCCAATTACCAATCCTGCAATGGCTAATGGGAGAGTTCTGGGTGTTTTTGATGAAAAGTTAATGGATTTAATGATTTATTCACTTAAAAATATTGGAGTAAAAAGAGCATTTGTTGTATATGGTCTTGAGACCTTAGATGAGCTTTCGGTATCAGGGAATAGTATGGTTGCTGAATTAAATAATGGCAGGATAACTAAATATATTCTCAGCCCTGAAGAATTAGGATTTAAGAAGTATGAAGTCAGTGAATTAAAAGGTGGAGATCCAAAAGAAAATGCCAGGATTTTAATAGATATTTTAACAGGTAAAGATAAAGGTGCTAAAAGAGAATCATCTATTTTAAACGCAGCTGCTGCAATTGTTGCGGGAGGGAAAGCCGATAATTTAAATGATGGTGTAAAACTTGCAATAGATTCAATTGAAAGCGGGAAAGCGTTAAATAAATTAAACCAGTTAATAGAATATACCAATAAATTTTAATTATTAAATATTGGACAATGTAAAAGGTACGGCATGGATTACTTAAAAAATATATTAGCAGGTAAAAAAAATGAGATAAAAGAGCTTAGTAAAAGCTATGGAGTGAGTACAACAATGCTTCATATTGAAAAGCAAAAAAAGAATTCGGATTTTATAAATAACATTAAGAAAAATAAAGTAAATATAATTGCTGAAATTAAAAAAGCATCTCCATCTAAAGGTATATTTAATGATAACTTAAATGTTGGTGAGGTTGCATCGCTTTATAATAAGCATAAAAGTTTTATTTGTGGTATTTCAGTAATCACTGAACCCATTTATTTTAAAGGCGATACAGGATTTATTAAAAAAGTTAAGAGGTTTTCAGATATTCCAATTTTAAGAAAAGATTTTATTTTTCATGAAAACCAAATTTATGAAAGCCTTGAACTGGGAGTCAGCTGTATTTTACTTATAAGCTCAATATTGGGTGTAAAAAAATTAAAAACCCTGTATGAAAAATCAAAAGAAATTGGACTTGATGTGCTGGTTGAAGTTCATAGTAAAGATGAATTTGACAGAGCATTTGATTGCGGTGCAAGTTTAATTGGAATAAACAACAGAAATCTTAAAAGTATGGAAATAAATTTAAACACTGTAATTGAAATATATAGATATGCTTGTAAAAAAAATATTAAAAATAAAATAATAGTATGTGAAAGTGGTGTAGAAGATATTAAGTTTATAAAAGAAATGTATTCAGAAGGAATTTACACTTTTTTAATAGGCAGTTATTTTATGAAAAGCAGCAACCTTGGAAAAACTTTGGATGATTTTGAAATAAGTTTAAAAAAAGAAAATTTAATTTAGTTTTTAAGGATTTTTTAAGAGATATTTAAAATTTCTTTGTTTAAAAAATTTAAGATAAAAATATTAAAGACAAAATGGTATAAAAATGGTTTGGGTTAAAATATGCGGCATAACAAATATTGAAGATGCTGACAGGATTTCCAATTTGAATAGTGATGCGATTGGATTTATTTTTTCGTCTGCCAGCTTAAGAAAAATAGATTACCTAAAAGCAAAAAAAATAATTAGTTTTTTAAAAAACAAGTATGAAATAAGTTTAAATAAATTAGATGCTAATTTTACTGAGAAGGGGAAAATACCATTATTTGTTGGTGTATTTGTAAATGAGGCCATTGACAGTGTAGTTGAAAAGGTTATTTCACTTGATCTTGACTTGAAAAAGAAATAATGTTATTTAGCAGCAAGAGTAGTTCTGTTAACAAAAAAAATAACCTGGTAAATAAAGTTAAAAAAGTTAATTTAATCAAGGCGTTAAGAGTAAATGACAATATTAAAACTGTAAATGAAGAAGTATTTCAAAAAATTTCAGAAATTAGCGTTTTAGCTGATTATTTTTTACTTGATAAATGCAGGGATAAAATGTATGGAGGAACTGGTGAAACCTTTAACTGGAGTGCATTGGAAAATTTTGGCAGGTATTTCCAAATTATACTTTCGGGTGGTTTGTGTCCGGAAAATGTAGCAGAAGCCATAAGAATTGTTAGACCATTTGGAGTTGATGCTTCTTCTAAATTAGAAATTATACCAGGCAAAAAAGATATTGAAAAAGTAAGCGCTTTTATTAAAAATGCGAAATCCTGGCAATCTGGTTACTGTTTTTAGTTCGATTATTTTAATTTTTATTTGAGATACAAGTTATTAAAAAATTAAGGGAAGAAGGGAATTATGGATGATAAAAAAGGGAGAGCTATTATAAATAAAACCATTAAGGCTAAAAAAGAAAATAAAAAAATAAAATTCTTAAAAGGTTATTTTGGGGATTATGGTGGAAGATTTGTACCTGAAATATTAATTGATGCTTTAGAAGAACTTGAGAAAAAATACAAGTTAGCAAAAAGAGACAAACAGTTTCATGAAGAGCTTAATTACTATTTAAAGAATTATGCAGGAAGACCAACCCCGCTTTATTTTGCGAAAAGACTAACCGATTACATTGGAGGAGCTAAAATTTATTTAAAAAGAGAAGACCTCTGTCATCTTGGAGCTCATAAAATAAATAATACGCTTGGCCAGGTTTTGCTTGCAAAAAAAATGAACAAGCAGAATATTATTGCAGAAACAGGTGCAGGGCAGCATGGAGTATCAACAGCAGCAGTTGCTGCATTATTTAATATGAAATGTAAAATATTTATGGGTAGTGTTGATATTGAAAGACAGCATCCCAATGTTGAAAGAATGAAGCTTTTAGGTGCTGAAGTTGTTGAAGTAAAGTCAGGAAGCAGGACATTAAAAGATGCAGTAAATGAAGCAATAAGGTATTGGGTATCTAATATTGATGACACTTATTATGTCTTAGGTTCAGTTGTAGGACCTCATCCTTATCCGACAATTGTCAGAGATTTTCAGTCAGTAATTGGAATAGAAACAAAAAGGCAGATAAAAAGATTTGAAGGGAGATTACCGGACTATATTATTGCCTGTGTTGGGGGTGGAAGCAACTCAATGGGGATTTTTTATCCATTTTTAAGAGAAACAGACAAAGTAAAATTAATAGGGATAGAAGCTGGTGGGAAAGGAATAGAAAGCGGGTTGCATGGCGCTTCTCTTACATCAGGCGAAAAAGGAATTTTTCAGGGTACTCTTAGCAATGTGCTGCAGGACAGTTTTGGTCAAATTAAAGAAGCATATTCCATATCAGCAGGGCTTGACTATCCGGGGGTAGGACCTGAACATGCTTATTTAAAAGAAAAGGGAAAAGTAAAATACGATTATATTCTTGATCATGAAGCTGTTAATGCCTTTAAAACTTTATCAGAGCTGGAAGGAATTATCCCGGCGCTTGAAAGTTCTCATGCCGTAGCGTATGCAATGAAGATTGCCTCAAATTTAGAAAAGGATAAGATAATAATTGTAAATTTATCCGGCAGGGGAGATAAAGACATGGAATCAGTAAGCAAGTTTTTTACAAACCAATTAATTTAAAAATTTTTAGCAGAGACCAGGGAGAAAAAATGGTTAAAGATATGTTTAATCAGGTTATAAATAAAACTAATTCAAATAAAAGCAATAAAAATATTGGTAGTAAAAGCAAAATAGAAAAAATTTTTGAATATTTAGAAAATAAAAATCAAAAAGGATTTATTCCTTTTGTTACATGCGGATATCCCAATATCAATGATTATATTAAATTAGTAAGTGTTTTGGAAAAAAATGGTGCTGATATCATTGAAATTGGCATCCCTTTTTCTGACCCGCTTGCCGATGGCCCGGTTATTCAATCTACTTCAAAAATAGCACTGGATAACGGGATAAATACAGATATTGTTTTTAACTCAATTAAAGAAATTAGAGAAAAAAGCAGCATACCCATTGTCTTACTTACTTATTTCAATACAGTGTATAGATACGGAATTGATAATTTTTTGAACAATGCATCAAGTGTCGGAGTAGATGGTCTTATTATACCGGATTTGCCTTTGGAGGAATTTTATAACTATAAAAATTATTTTGAAAATAGCCCCTTAGATAATATATTGCTTGCTTCACTTAAATCAAGCCAGGAAAGACTTAAAAAAATAAGCAGCCTGACCAAGGGATTTTTGTATTGTGTTTCAGTCAAAGGAGTAACCGGAGTTAGAAACAATATTGACAGTGAGGTCATTGAATTTTTAAAAAGATTGAAGAAAATAACTCAAATCCCCCTGGCTTTAGGATTTGGCATTTCAACAATTGAGCAGATTAATGAAGTAAAAAAACATTGTGACGCTATAATAATGGGGAGCAAGATATTATCAGTTCTGCTAAATGCAAATGATTTCAATGAGGGTCTGGAAAGTGTTTCAAAACTGGTTTATGAGGTAAACTTGGTTTTAAAGAGTTAAGCATCCGCTATAAATAAATATTTATTGTTACTTAAAAAATATGAAAAAAATATTTAAAATTTAATGGAAAATTTAAAGATGAAAAAGCAGACAGCAAGACAATTAGACGTTTTAATAATTGATAATTATGATTCTTTTACTTTTAATTTAGCCCAATGTATTGGAAATTTTGGTAAAAATATAAAAGTGTTTAGAAATGATAAGATAAGCCTTGCGGGTATTGAAGATCTTTCTCCATTAAGGATTGTAATTTCTCCGGGTCCTGGAAGACCTAAAGATGCAGGTATTTCAAATGATGTTATCAGATATTTTTGCGAGAAGATCCCCATTTTAGGGGTATGCTTGGGGCATCAGTGTATCGGTGAGGTTTTCGGAGGCAGGATAATAAATTCCGGTAAGATTATTCATGGTAAAACTTCTTTGATTTACCATGATGGCAAAACTATATTTAAAAACATTACAAACCCTTTTAAAGCGGCAAGATATCATTCACTGATAATAGAAAGAAAATCAATTCCATCATCTTTTGAAATCACAGCCAATACAGACGATGGAATTGTAATGGGGATAAGACATAAGAATTATAATATTGAAGGAGTTCAGTTTCATCCTGAATCTTTTCTAACACCATCAGGAGAAAAAATTCTTGAAAATTTTATAAACTTTTAAGAGATTTTTTATCAGCAAGATTTATAGATCTTTTGGGTTGGTAAAAAGAGAGTTAAAAAAATTACTTAAAAGTGGTACTATTATACGAGCAATAGTGATGAATGAACTATGCCGTTAAATATATACAGGTTTTTCAGTTATTTCAGAACTGACTGGAACTATATTTTTGGAAGTGTTTTTCTAACTACTCTTCCTGTTCTGCTATTGTACATCTTTGGCCAGAAATATATAATTGAGGGCATGACCAGCGGCGCTGTAAAAGGCTAATATCAAATTGGAGAGGGGAGCATCCTGATGCGTACAGTAAAATTTGAACAACTTCGCCCTAAAGAAATTTGCGATGAAAAAGAAAGATTTTCTGTAGTTTATTTGCCTATTGGTCCTTTAGAGTGGCATGGACCACATCTTCCAGTTGGCATGGATCCATTAAATGCGGAAGCAGTAAGCAGACTTGTAGCAGAGAATATAGGAGGCGTTGTGCTACCAACATTTTATTGGGGTACAGAGAGGGAACGAGAACCAGAGATGTATAAAAGTATTGGCTTTAAAGAGGATGAATGGATTATTGGGATGGATTTCCCAGCCAATATTATGCCAAGTTTTTATGCTTCAGAGGATACATTTGGGATTGCTGTCAGGGAATATTTAAATTTATTGGTTAAACAGAAATATAAATTAATAGTTATAGTGAACGGGCATGGTGCAGAAAACCATATTAGCGTATTAAATAGGCTGGCAAAAGAGTTTACTGCTGAAACTGAAAGTACAGTACTTTATGTAATGGCTATAATAAATGATGAAAATGTTGAAAAGGATTTTGGACATGCAACAAAACTCGAGACATCTATTCTTAAATATCTCTACCCTGAATCCCTTGATTTAAGTCTGCTTCCGCCAAGGGATGAGAAGTTATATAACCTGGATTATGCAGTTGTAGATGGTGAAACCTTTGGTGGTAATCCTACAAGTGACTTTTCTGTAAGGCATGATCCTAGAGACGCAACAATTGAAATTGGAAGAAACAGTATTGGAAGAGCAGTGAAAGTAATTTCAGAAATGGTAATTGATAAATGGCAAGAAATTAATAAATAGATAAAGAGGATATTTCCAAAGTCTAAGTAGCCTTGGAAATATCCTTTACTGGTATGCTATGCAGAACGCTCCCATTTTTAAATAAGAGATGAATGCAAAAAGGAACATAAGTGAAATAGTGATTCAGACATAGAGAAATATAACTAAAATTTTAGTTCAAATTTATCTTCCCTTTTAAATTTTTACCATAAATTCAGAAAAGTTGTAAGTTTTACTTAAAATTGGATAAATAATATATATAATTAATCCATATAATTATGAATAATGAAGATCTAAAACCTGATGAAATAAAAAAAATTATCTTTGATCTATCAGAAAGGCGCTCAAAGCTGCAGCATAAGCTTCTTTCACCTGATGCTATGACTCAAGGCTGCATTCATATAATATACAAGAAATGCGGCAAAGAAAGCTGCCACTGCAAAGACGGCATTACAAAAAATATAATAAAAGACTTGCAAACTTAAGAAAAATAAATGAAGAAATATTTTCATATCTAAGGTATTTAAGGGGTATAAATACAACTGTGTATGAAAAACAATATGGGCATTTGCAGTACGGCGTAGTGATCTGCTCATGAGCGTCTGCTATCCCCACCCACATTCCATAGCAGGATAAAAGCATTTTAGATTTTCTGGCCTTTAGATAAATCTCTATGCCTATTTTTCTTACCTTATATTAAATTTAAAAAAATAATATTGGAAAGTTTTTAAAAAAATAGTAAAATAATTATTATTTAAACCGCTTTAATAATCACGTTATTTTCTAATTAAAAATGACAAAGTTAAAAGATGTAGCCGAAAAAGCTGAAGTATCTCTTGCAACTGCTTCTCTTGCATTAAATAACAGTGATCTTGTCAGTAAAAAAACCAGGCAAAAAGTTAAGGAATGGGCAAAAAAGCTGGAATACCATCCTAATATTTATGCTCAAAAGCTTGCACGGCAGAAAAGCTACAATATAAGCATAATGATTAATTCCGACTATTTCTTCCAATCCCCCAAATTATACTATTTAAGAATAATAAGCGGTATTATCCGGGAAGCAGGAAACACTGAATATACAATAAGTTTTTCTTTTTTCAGCGAGAACGAAAAAGAAAAAAACATTATTCAAATCAGCAAATTAAATACTGCCAGCGTAGATGGAATACTGGTTCTTGATATAATTAGCAGGGATACTCTTGACTTGCTTAGAAACGGCAAAAATATCCCAATAGTTTTGATTGATAACCATAAAAATTATGATGATATGTTTGGCGTTGACAATGATGATTTTGGCGGGGCTTACAAAGCTGTAGAATATTTTATTAAAAATGGGCATACAAAAATAGGTTATATTGGTACACCTGATTCACACCCGCTTGGTTTTCAGAGCTGGAGTGGACTGAAAAAAGCTCTTTCTGATAATAATATTGAAGAATGCTGTGTATATAAAAAATGCAATTTTGATATAAAAAGCGGCAAAAAAGCTATGAGCTTTATTTTAAATGATTATGATAAAAGTAATTTTCCCACTGCTTTTTTCTGTTTAAATGACTATATTGCAATTGGAGCAATAGAGGAATTAAAAAAGAAAGGATTCAGAGTTCCCGAAAATATTTCCATAATCGGAATGGATGACATGGAAATATCAACCGAAATTGAACCTCCACTTTCAACTATAAGAATAAAAATGGAAGATATGGGAGTAATCGGGGTTAGAAAA
>JAPLCN010000205.1 GCA_026392215.1 Actinomycetota bacterium
CGGAAGCCAGCTGTTCTTAAAAGCTGTTACAACAGCTGACATTTCAAAGATGATATTAAATCCGTTATCACTTGGCCAAAGCCTGATTCAGGTGTGGCCACAAATAGTTGTAATTATAGCTTTGGCAATAATTTGTTTTGCTATATCCTATATTGTATTTATAAAGCAGGAAATCAGATCTACGTAGTTCTACCTGAAATATTTTTAAATAATAAAAAAGCTGACAATTAAACTGCCAGCTTTTTTATTTAATCAGTTTCTGATAAACAATTCACTAAAGCTTAAAAGTTATGAAATTTTGAGCTTATAAAACTAAAAAATTTACAAAAAACTTAAATTAATCACCATGAACTAATTATACTTTTTTTTTTTTTTTATCTTAATTTCTTGAAGCTACTTTATTATTAACTATTAATATTTAAGCTTAAAAAAATAAAAAGTATAATTAAGTTAGTTGATTAATCCTGCTGGGTTGCAACTTCCTCTATCAGGTTTGTTCCGGCAGAAACCTTGTCAACACTGTGAATTGATGCACCGCACTGTATAATAATCCTCTCCACATCATCAAAGTTTAATGAAAACCCCTCAAGGGTTATTTTAACATTTTCAACTTTCTGGTCCATTTCAGTTAATGAAATATCAACGCCATCTATGCCTATTAAATCAGCAAGTTGAGTAGCAAGTTCTATTAAATTAGGTGTATGCGGTTTTAAAACATCCAGAACAATCCGTCTGATGCTGGCCAAAAAAAATCACTCCTTTACCTTAAAATAAATAATAAAAAAATAAAAAAACCTTTATTTTAAATTATATAATAAATTTTATTATAATTATATTTAAATATTGGGAAGTAAAATACTGCAATTTTTAAAAATTTAAGCCCTGTCAGCAAGAATATTTTTTTGAAGTTTATCGATGCAGTTTTTTAAATCAGCAGGAAGCTCATCATTTAAATCCATTTCTACATCCGTTACCGGATGATTAAAAACAATCCTTTTGGCATGCAGGAATTGCCGTGAAAGCCCTATTTCTTTTGCAATTTTTTCCGACTGGCTGTTTCCGTAATCCTTATCCCCTATAACAGGATGGCCAATGAAACTGAAATGAACCCTTATCTGATGGGTTCTTCCTGTTTTCGGATAAACATCAATAAGTGAACAGTCCTTAAATTGGCTGATTATTTTAAAATCTGTAAGGGATTCTCTGCCCCTTATAACAACACCCATTTTTTTTCTGTCTTTCATTGATCGGCCGACAGGCATATTTATTGTTCCGCCAGATTCTTTAAAGTTACCGAGAACGAGCGCAACGTATGTTTTTTTTATTTCTCTGTCCTTGAATTTTTCAGATAAAAGCGCATGGGTTCTTTCATCTTTTGCAATCAAAATTATTCCGGAAGTGTCTTTATCGAGTCTGTGAACGATGCCTGCCCTTAAGCTTCCGCCGATCCCTGAAAGCTTTTCATCATAATTAATCAGGGCGTTTATCAAGGTATTTTCCAAATGGCCCGGAGCAGGATGGACAACAATGCCGGCCTCTTTTGAAACAGCAATTAAATAGTCATCTTCATATATTATTTTTAGCTTTATATTAAAAGGCTTCAGGTGATGCTCTGCCGTAGGCATTCCCATGTCTTCAATTTCTATTATTTCATTGCCTTTTAAAATATAGTTTTTTGAAATGCTCTTGCCGGATGATTTTATCTTACCCATAATGATTAATTTTTGCAGCTTGCTTCGGGAAATATTTAAATTCTTACTACCCGGAAATTTATCAATTCTTAAGCCTTTGTCTTCGCTTCCAACCTGAAATATTAACTTTTTATCTGTGTCATTCATTTAATAGTAACATTTCAAAATTATTTTTTATTAGCAAAAGCTTATTTGCTTATTTCGTCTTTTATGTCCTCTTTGCTGCTTTTCCTTAAAAAGTTCTTAATCAGAATTATAATAAGAATAAAAAATCCAACAACAATAAAACTGTCTGCTCCATTAAATACAGCGAAAAAAGTAAAATAAATAAAATCAGTAACTTCCCTGATAAAATATCTGTCAAACAAATTGCCTATTGCTCCTCCAAGAATAAAGCCAAGTGCGAGATTATAAGTGAAAGAATATAGATTCATAGTTATTTTTAAAACTATTATCATTATCACAGCAATTATTGATACAACTATGAATACATTAATTTTATTCTGGAAAAGACCGAAAGCTGCCCCGCTGTTTTTAATATGGGTTATATATAAAAAACCCGATATCAGTTTAATCTGGCCATTTAATGGAATATAATTTATAACAAAATATTTTGAAATCTGATCAGCAGCAAGAGCAAAAACAGCGCATAATCCGAAAACCAGATCAAGCTTAAACTGTTTAATATTATAACTGAATAATTTGTTTTTCATTTTTTAAAAAATTTAAAGTTTATAGTTATGGCAATATTTTTATTTTAAAATATCTTTATTAGTTTCTGGTGAACAATTCATTAAAGTTTAAAAAATTATGAATTTTTGAGCTTATAAAACTAAAAGATTTAAAAAATAACTTAAATTAATCATCAGGAACTAATTAATAATAATTTAGTATCTGAAGTTATTTTAATACCTTAAGCCCTATTTTTATTTGTTCGTTATCTATCTTAATATCTTTTTTAAATAAATCACCAGTAATATCAAAATCAAGAATTTTGCTTAAAGTCTCTTTCTTAATAAATTCAATATTATCTGAAATCATTTTCCTTAATTTTTCACTGCAGTTAATATGAGCTTCTATGGTATTTTCAATTTCAAAATTTGCTTCTTTTCTTATATTCTGAATATGATGGATGAGCCCCCTGCAGAAGCCTTCCTGCAGCAGCTCATCTGAAATTTTAATGTCAAGGCCCACAGTTATTTCACCATCGCTCTCAACGCTTAATCCTTGCCTGTCAGTTGCTTCAGCCAAAACTTCATCAGGAAGCAGCTCAACTTTGCCTTCACTTAAGGAAATAATTATATTTTTATTATTTTTTACCTTAAGCGCTGTCTGAACCGGATTTTCATTTAAAAGAGCTTCCTTTATTTTAGGGACCAGTGCCCCATACTTTGATCCGAGAAGTTTTAAATTAGGTTTGATATTGTAAGAAACAAGATCTTCAATATTTGAAACAAAGCTTATTTTTTTAACATTCAGCTCTTCAGCAATTACATCTTCAAAATGCCTGATGGCATTAATTTTTTCATTACCTGTTCCTGCAAAAACAATTGCATTTTGAAGAGGCTGGCGGATCTTTATATTTGCTTTGCTTCTTACCGATCTTCCAAGGCCTACTACCCTTCTGGCAATGCACATCTTAAAACTTAAATCATTATCAATATCCAGGTCATTTGGTTCAGGAAATTTTTCAAGATGCACGCTTTCAAAACCGGTGCCGAGGCTTCCTGTCAGATTTTTATATATCTCTTCACTGATAAAAGGAATATAAGGCGCACAAAGCTTGGAAACTGTCAAAAGGCATTCATACTCTTCGCCTTTCCAGAATCTTCTCCTGCTCCTTCTGACATACCAGTTTGAAAGATTGTCTACAAACTCCTGAATAAGTCTTCCGCTGTCTGTAACATTAAAAACTTCCAGAAACTCATTTACCTTTTTCACTGTAATATTGAGTTCTGATATTATCCACCTGTCAATTTCAAATCTGTCTTTAACAGGAAGCTCATAATTTAAAGGATTAAAATCATCAATATTTGCATAAATTATAAAAAATGAGTATGTGTTCCATAAAGTCAGCAGAAATTTCCTGATTACCTCGTCCACACCTTTTATGGAAAAATTTTTTGGCAGCCATGGAGATGCTGAAGTAAACATATACCATCTTAGTGCATCAGCTCCCTGCTTGTCCAGGATGTCCCATGGCTTTATTATGTTTCCTTTGGACTTGCTCATTTTCTGCCCTGTCTCATCATTAATAAGCCCCAGGCATAAAACATTTTTATAGCTTGATTTATTAAAAAGAATGGTTGAAATTGTCATTAATGTGTAAAACCAGCCTCTTGTCTGATCAATAGCTTCACAAATAAAATCAGCAGGGAAATTTTCTTCAAAAAATTCCTTATTTTCAAAAGGATAATGATATTGAGCATAAGGCATTGAGCCCGAATCAAACCATACATCAATTACTTCCGGAGTCCTCGTCATTTCCTGACCGCATATTTTACAGGTTTATTTAATATTATCAACATAATGTTTATGCAAGTCCAGATCGGCCGGGACATTTTTGCCCAGCTTCCGGAGCTCTTCAATGCTGCCAATACAAACTTTATGTCCGTTTTTATCTTCCCAGATCGGAAGAGGGGTCCCCCAGTATCGTTCTCTTGTAATAGCCCAGTCAACATTGTTTTCAAGCCACTTTCCATACCTTCCATTTTTAATGTGCTCCGGATACCAGTTAACTTCATTATTGGAACTAATGATGTTTTCCTTAATGCTGGAAGTTTTTATATACCAGCTTTTCTTGGCATAATATATAAGCCTGCTGTCACATCTCCAGCAAAATGGATAAGAGTGAATCATTTTCTGTATCTTAAACAGGAGTTTTCTCTCCTTAAGATCGTCAATTATAAGAGTATTTGCCAAAGCTATTGGCATTTTCCCGAATTTTTCAACATTTTCCTTAAAATTGCCTTCCTCATCTACCATCTGAATAACCGGCAAATCATTTTCTCTTCCAACAATCATGTCATCCTCGCCGAATGCCGGAGCAATATGTACTATGCCTGTTCCTTCCTGTGTTGATACAAAATCTCCATGTATTACCTTAAAAGCATTCTTATTGCCCCCGCAATAATCATAGACAGGCTCATATTTCCTGCCTAATAGTTCTTCCCCCTTAAACTTGTTTAAAATCTTATATTGTTTATCTTTAAATACGCTTTCCGCCAGATTTTCGTTTAAAATTAATTTCTCGTTTTCAAATTCAACAGCCATATAATCAGAATTTTTGTTTACAGCACAAGCTGCATTAGAAATCAAAGTCCAGGGCGTAGTTGTCCACACCAGTAAATAAGTGCCCTTTTCATCTTGAAGAGGAAACTTAACTATAACAGTGTGATCCTCCACATCCTTATACCCTTGAGCAACTTCATGGGAAGAAAGCGCCGTTCCGCATCTTGGGCAGTAAGGCACTATCTTATTCCCATTATATAAGAGGCCTTTATCCCAGATTGTTTTTAAAATCCACCAGACGGTTTCTATGTATTCATTTTTAAAAGTATAATATGCGTTATCAAGGTCAATCCAGAAAGCAATCCTTTCTGTCATCCTTTTCCATTCATCTTCATATTTCATAACGCTTTCTCTGCAAAGCCTGTTAAATTTTTCTACTCCGATATTTTCAATTTCTTTTTTAGAATTAATTCCAAGTTTTTTTTCAACTTCTATCTCAACAGGCAGTCCATGGGTATCCCAGCCAGCCTTTCTTGTGACGAAATAGCCCTTCATCGTCTTATATCTTGGGAATATGTCCTTAAATACCCTTGACAGAACATGATGCACTCCCGGAGCTCCATTGGCTGTTGGAGGACCTTCATAAAATACAAACTTCTGATTATTTTTTGTAGCTTCCAGTGTTTTAGCGAAAATATTTTCCTTTTTCCAGAAATCAAGGATATTTTCTTCCAGCTCAACAAAATTCACATTATTTGATGCTTTTTTAAACATTATTTTAAAATCCTCATGCTAAATAAAAAAAATAATAAACCGTTATAAATAATTTAAATTAAATATTTGCCTGTCCAGAGATTATCTTAATGATTTTATATAATTAAGTATGATTTGTGAAGTAAAAATTAAATTGTGGCCATATTAAAACTTAAAGCAGGTTTTTGAATTTATTATAAATAGTGTCCTCTGCGTTTCTTTCATGTGTCATTGAAGAATGCGCCTTACACGAAAATAAAAATTTATCAGGAGCTTTTTTAAGAAAATTAAAAAACAAATAAGGATTAGGAAGACTGTAATATGTTGAATTTACTTCAACAGTATTAAAATGCCTGCTATAAAATCCCAAATACTGGCTTGCGCTAATATTTCCCGGATAAAACTCGCCTTCCCAATCCTTATAAGAATATCCCGAAGTACCTATAAAAAATTCAGCCATAAATTTTTAAAAAACTAACATACTAAATATGGTTAGCGTTAATTAAATAAAGGCAGATATTTCACTTAATATTCTGTCTTTTGACATTGCTCCTACAAGTTTTTTTACCATTTGGCCGTCTTTAAATAAAAGCAGTGATGGAATGCTTGTAATGCTGTATTTAATTGCTGTATCTCTATTTTCATCAACATTGAGCTTTCCGACTTTTAAAGCTCCTGCCTTTTCTGTTCCAAGTTTTTCAACTTCAGGCGCAACCATTTTACAGGGACCGCACCATACTGCCCAAAAATCTACCAGAATCGGAGTAACCGATTTCAAGACCTCATTGTCAAAATTTGAGTCTGTAATTTCCATAACCATAACACATTCCTCCTATAAATAAATTTAAGTTACTATTTTACATTAAAATAAAAAGAATTGTAAATAATGATTTCTTTAAAATAAATATTTTTAAAAGTTATTATTTATTTGACCAGTTTAAAAATAATACAGGGTATGGTTTTCCATGGACATCTGCAATAACTGCAGCTTATTAAATAATATTATAAAATATTAAAATTTAGTATTGATTTTATATATTTTATTTAATACAATTATTTTATAAGAAAGTCTAATAACATTTTTAAGTTCCGGAGGGTGAAATGTATAAGTGTCTTAATTGCGGCAATACTGAAAAATTCTTAGGTTATGCAGAAGAAAAAGGCAGTGTATTAATTTATAAAAATGATTTTGACCCGTCATCAGAACCTTACACGTGGGTTTATATGGTTTCAGAGAAAAACTGGGATTCAAACTTAACAGTTAATAAATGTTTTGTCTGCAATTCAAAAAATATTATAAAAATTTAAGGTAAAAAGCACCGCTAATCCTTCCTGACGCATTTTTCTGCAACCAGGCAGCTTGCTTTAAACAAGGACTCAAATGTACCCGCATCAGTCCACCACCCTTTAAGTATGGAATATGTCATGCTTTTTCTTCTGATATATTCATTATTGACATCTGTTATTTCCAATTCTCCCCTGTTTGATGGTTTCAGATTTTTGGCAATATCAAAAACTTCATTGTCATACATGTAAAGCCCGCAGACTGCAAGATTTGTTTTTGGATCACGTGGTTTTTCTTCAATTGAAATTATTACTCCGTCTTTAATTACTGCAACTCCGAATCTTTCGGGGTCAGGAACTTCTTTCAGAAATACTTTTGCACCTTTGGGTTGATTTATAAAGTCATTAACATGCGCTCTAACATTATCTTCCGCTATATTGTCTCCAAGAATTACAAATATTTTTTCATCTTTTGCAAAATGCTCTGCAAGTTTTAAAGCATCCGCTATCCCGCCTTCACCTTCCTGAAAAGTATAAGAAATATCTTTAAGCCCGAATTCCTTTCCATTCCCCAGAAGCCTTAAAAATTCTCCGGCATGGTTTCCGCCAGTAACAATTAAAATATCTTCTATACCTGCATTAACAAGTGTCATGATCGGATAATAAATCATTGGCTTATCATATACAGGAAGCAAGTGCTTATTAGTAACTTTTGTGCATGGCATTAATCTTGAACCAAGACCTCCTGCTAAAATGACCCCTTTCATTATTATCCTCCAGTAAATTCTTTTATAATTACTATAAAAATATAATAAAACTTAAATAAATGTTTAAATTTTTTAAAATTATAAAAATATTATAAATATAATTTTAAAAATTAAAATTATATTCTTATAAAGTAAACGATAAAAAATATAATTGATATTAACACGCAATATATTGCAAAAATGTTCAAATTCCTTTTAACGGAAAACTTTAACAAAAATTTTATTGCAAATAATCCAGAAAAATATGCAAAAACAAAACCTGCAATAACCGAAATGACAGAAGTGATGTCATGGGAAATTATTATTTTTGAATCTTTAAATCCTTTTGCGAGTTCAAAAATAAAAGATCCAAGAATTACAGGAATTGAAATTAAAAAGGAAAACCTTACGGCTTCTTCCCTTTTTACACCAAATATTCTTGCTGAAGATATCGTAGTTCCTGAACGTGATATTCCCGGAAGAATGGCAACAGCCTGACCTATTCCTACAAAAAGAGCAATCAGCCAATTGATTTTTTTAGGGTTTCCGCTTTGAGCTATAAATTTTTCTTCATTTTTTTTACCGGCAAATTCAAATAAAATAAGTATGGCTGCTGTAATTATCAGAAATATTGCAGCAGGTATCGGCTTTGAAAAAGCAGATTCTATATAGCTGTTAAACAGATACCCTGCAGCGCCGGCAGGAATTGAAGCAATAATAACATACATGGCTAATTTAAAATTCGGATCTGTTCTGTACTTTCTAATAAAAATACCTATAAAAAAGTTTTTTATGACTGCACAGGCATCTTTATATAAAACAGTAAGCAATGCAACCAGGGTTGCAAAATGAAGAGTCACTGCAAAATAAATAGAAGGCTCCTGCCATTTAAAAAAATAAGGGAAAATAACCAGATGGCCTGAACTGCTGACAGGAAAAAATTCAGTCAGCCCTTGAATTAAACCTAAAACAATAGATTTAAAAATTTCTAAAATATTCTTCTCCCTTTTTAAATGCCGCTGATAGTTATATCTTTTATATGCAAACTTGGGCTTCCGATAAAACCGCCTGAAGGGAAAAATTTTAAATCATTTCCAACTGATTCAATTTTTTTGCAAAAGCTTAAAATATCGGTAGCTATTGTTACTTCCTTTACGGGAAAATCAAAACATCCATTTTTTATCCATAATCCTTTTGCACCAACACTGATGTCACCTGTTATTGGATTTGCGCCTGAATGAAGTCCTATTATATCAATTACATAAAAACCTTCATCGATACTTTTTAAAATATTTTCAAAACTGTGGCTCAAGTAAGGTTCCAGATAAAAGTTGGAAACTCCAACTGATGGAGTAGATTTATAAGAAGCTCTTACGGCATTGCCAGTGCTTAATGTCTTGTCTTTTCTTGCAGTATAGCAATCATAAAGAAAGGTTTTTAAAATTCCGTCTTTAAAAATCTGCGTGTTGCCCTTATTTACTCCTTCGCCGTCAAATGGCTTTGAAGAAAAACCTTCTTTCATAATGCCGTTATCAAATATATTTATGTTTTTACTGAAAATTTTTTCTCCTATTTTATCTTTAAATAATGATTTCCCTTTTTGGACTGAATCTGCTGTTAGAATTGATGCAATTACCCCTAAAAACTGGGAAGCTACAAGGCTGTCCAGTAAAATATCAGACGACACTGATTTTATTTTTTTTGAACCTAGAAGCATCAGTGATTTATTTGAGGCATCTTCAGCAATTTTTTCCAGATCTAATTTTTGGGGATCACGTTCATAAGAAAAGCTAAAACCTGTAGAAGTATCCCCTTTGTCTTTTGAAATAATATTTAAGAACAAGAAGCTGCTTGTATTCCTGTATGTGCCTTCAAAGCCAAATGAGTTAAGCATGGTAACTTCAGAAAAATTATCACTGTAATTTAATGAATCCACCCCGGAAATCCTCTTATCTTTCCCTTTCGCTTTTCTTTCCAGATTCTTTGACAACTCAATCTTGTCTTCTATAGAGGCTTTAAAGAAATCTTCATTATAAAGATACTTTTCTATATCTGATCCTTTTTCATATCTGTATTCATTTTTTAAAGGAAGTCCGTTTATTGCTTCTTCATTTGTAATTTTTGAATTCTGCACTGCTTTTTCAATACAGTCCCTTATTTTATTTTCTTCAAAAGAACTTACATATGAATAGCCTATCTTTTTTTCTTTAAATACCCGAATTCCTATGCCTTTTGAATCAGAATAAGACAATGATTCAACTTCTCCTCCAAATATTTCAATTTCATTGTCTATTGAATTTGATATATAAATTTCATATTCGTCTATTTTTGATTTATCGATAAACAAAGATATTTTTCTTGCAAGTTCAGTATCTGATTTTTTATTTTTCTGCTTTAACAAATCAACCATTATGCACCTGTACCCCCAACTGTTATGGCGCTGATCTTTATTGTAGGCTGGCCGACTTCATTTGTTATTGACTGCCCGTTTTTGCCGCAAAACCCTGGTGAATAATCAAGATCATTTCCTATAGCCTCTATTTTATCTAATATTTCCGGCCCGTTTCCGATAAGTGATGCGCCCTTTATGGGACTGCCCAGCTTGCCGTTTTCTATCATATATCCTTCACTTATTCCAAAAACAAAATCTCCTGTTGCAGGATCAACCTGACCTCCTGAAAATTCTTTTGCATAAATGCCCTTTTTAATTGAGCCAATTATCAATTCCGGTTTTTCACTGCCGGTGTTTATGAAAGTATTACTCATTCTGGGAAAAGGAATATCCCTGTATGACTGTCTTCTTCCGTTTCCGGTTAAAGGAAGGCTTAATTTTTTTGAAGCTTTTCTATCAAGCAGATAACTTTTCAGAATTCCGTTTTCAATTAAAACATTTCTTTGTGAAGGACTGCCTTCTCCATCAAATTTATAGGAGCCCCAATGGTATGGAAGGGTGGAATCATCTATTGCATTAACAATTTCTGAAGCAATCCTGCAGCCTAACTTATCTTTAAAAACAGATGCATTCTTCACAATTGCATCGGCCTCAAGCCCATGGCCGCATGCTTCATGAAAAATAACACCTCCAAAACCAGGACCTATCACCACAGGCAGGATACCAACAGGTGCATTTATTGCATCCAGCATATTGATTGCCATATCTGCAGCTTCTGCAGCAACTTCCTGCGGTTTTTTTTCTTCAAATAATTCAAATCCTCTTGCCTTCGCAAGTGATTTGTAGCCTGTCCTTACCTCTGTCCCTTTTACTGCAATAATGCTGACTGCAAGAAAAGTTTTTACATAAAAATCTTTTGAAAAAACTCCTTCAGAATTGGCAATAAGTACTTCTTCTTCAGTGTCGGATAGAGCTGCAGTAACCTGAAAAATATTTTCCGACTTATTCCTGGCAGTTTTATTGACATTTAAAAGCAGCTCTTTTTTAATTTCCGGGGCAATCCCGTCAGGATGTTTTAAAATATTGACATTATAGCTGCTGTAAGAGTCATTTAAGGCAAGCGGTTTATTAATATTGGAGTTATTAACTGCAGCCCTTAAAATTTTAGCGCTTTCAAGAAGTTTTGCTTCTTCAATTGAGTCAATATATGCATAATAAGTGCTGTCCTTATATATTAGCCTTAAACCGCAGCCAACCTCAAAACCGCTTGAAGCATTTTCTATTTTATTATCATCAAGCCTTATATTGTTTGATACTTTTCGTTGTGTAAATATTTCGCCAAACTGGCCTCCGCTGCCTAGCAATTGGCTTAAAACTTTCTTAGCTGTTTTTTTATCTATCAACAATGAACTTTCTAGAATTAACTGTTAACAAAATATTTTCACTTTATACTTTTAAAAATTAAAAACTAAGAAGTTAATTTTTAAGTTAATTTAAAAATTATTTAGTTTTGAAGATAATCGCTTATTTCCTGAGCTTCTTTTTTCCCTTTTTTTACTTTTTCAACAATTATTTCTTTAGCTTCGCCGACTTTTACTTTTCCTTTTTCAATTAATTCTTCACCTTTATCTTTTAATTCCGATAATTTCTCTTTCCCTTTATCCAATAAATCCTTTGTCTTATCAGAAATTACTTCATAATTCTTTTCACCCATTTCAAGCAGTTCTTCGCCCTTATCCTTAATATCTTTTCTTATTTCTTTTCCTGCTTTAGGCGCATAAAGCATGCCGACAACCGCTCCTGCTACAAAACCTGCAAGCAAAGAGAAAAATACCGCCATAAATATGCTTTTTTCATTTTCGTTATTAGAATTGTTCATTTTAATACCCTTAGTTTACAAAACTCATCAAAATCAACAAGTTTTGAAAGACGCCTTTCTTCGCCTTATTAAATAATTAAACATTTAAGCACCCTTGACCAGTTTTAAAGGGACAACTTTACCTGAAGGATTCTCACCTTCATAACATACACTGCCATCTAACTCTTTTAGGTAAGCGTCCTGGTCTTAACACTGTAAGCGTGGCTTTATCTCTTAACTTTCTCCACAAAGCCCAAGAGTGAAATCGTTTCGTCTTATCTCCGACATGGTCAAAAACTAGCTCTTTCACTAATTTTGGCGAACACTTATAAAGAGATAATTTCTCAAATTCTTGAGTCTACATTTCATACTTCCATATTATCATAAACATTCTATATTTTGCCAGGTTTATTTGCTGATTTTAGTTGTTATACCCTCCTTATTAGTTTCTTTATTATTTTTAGAATCTTTTGACATTGCATTCATAAATCCTGCTGTAGCGCTTACTATTTTTACAACAGGACTTGTTATTAATATTCTGGCAAGCTTAATAATTTTTTCAAGCTGTTCAACTATGGAGCTTACACTTTGAGTCAGAGCTCCGATTGTTCCTATTTCATCGTTTAATTTTTTTACTGTAATGCTTAAATCATCCGCAATAGGCATAAGAGAATCATTTATTTTTTCTGCTGTCTGCTTTAACCTGACAAGCATTTTAAATAAAGGAACAGAAACTATTATCCCTATTATTGAAAATACTGAAATTAAGATTATTGATATTATCCCGACTATTTCAAGAGATGTCATTTTACCCCACTTTATTTTTAAAATAAAAAATTGTTTTATTAGGTGCTTATATTGTATCAAGCTTACATATTTTATTCAAAAAAATATAATTGTATTTTATAATGCAATGTGATTTTATTAATATTTACATTAATCAAATTTATTTTGTTTATTATAGGTTTTAATATTATAAAAAATATTTAATAGAAAAAAGGTTAAGTATGAAAAAAAATAATCCAGGCTCCAGTAATAAAATTAAACCAATTATTTTCCTGTCTGTTTTTACTATTGCTTTTTTAATGATATTTGTCCTTGTGTCCTGCGGAAACACAACTAACAGTGCTGCTGCTTCCAGCGGTAATACTCAATCTGAAAGCTCAGGTAGCGATGGTGCAGTTCAGGAAGAAGTAGTTAAATCTGTTAAAGGAGAAGATTTAACTGATTACGATACTGCAAAAGCCGGAGCAGAGATAAAAGGGGCTATTCCGGGTTTCCTTTGTACAAACAAAGATAATTTTATACCTGTTGAAATTAAAAATACCTCCGATTTCACATGGAGAAATGATTCAAAAAATTCTGTAAGAGTCGGGTATCATTATTATGGTCAGGATGTTGACGTGAGTGATTATGACGGAGCTATGAGAACAGAACTTGAAAAAAATGTTGCACCCGGAGAAACCATTAAAGTAAATGTACTAATTAATGACATTAAGTCGCCCGGAAATTATGTTATTCAGATAGATTTGGTTCTGGAAGGCAAATACTGGTTCTCCTCAAAGGGCATAGCTATGATTGAAAGCCCTACTTATTTTGGTGAAAGCCAGAACTAATCAGCCAGAATAAAAGGTTTTATAGAAAAAACTTCAGGCAGCTTTTTTACTGTTTTTAAAACAGGATCTTTTAAAAAAGACCCTGTTTCTTTTTTATTATATCTCTGTAGTTTGCCTGCCACTTTATATAAATCAACCAGGGAGCAAATCTTTATATCATCCCCTAACCCGGCTTTCACCATTGAGCGATAACTGGTTGACATTTTTAAAGCTTCAAGTGGGTTTTTTTCAAACTTGGCATTGTTTAAAACTAATGCGGCTCCGTCAGTAATGCCAATATTTTTTCTTTTCTCTCTGATTGCCTTTACTGCCATTCCTGCAGTATAAGCATCGTCAAAAGCGATTTTCCCCTTTTCCCCTGAACATAAAAGCAAAATATCAGTATTGTTTCTTTCTGCTTCACTTATTAAAACGTCACAGGCATAACTTATATTAACAAGGGACAAAACAAATGAGCCTTTTGAACTTAAAGTTTTAAAAAATGATTTTGTGCCGTTAGTTGTTTTTAAGATAATCCCCTTGCCTTCAAGATTTATTGCAGAATATTCAAGCGGGGAATTCCCAAAATCAAAACCTTCAGGCGGATGTCCGCCTTCTTCTCCGCAAAGCAGATAGTCTTTAAAAAATTTTTTAAGCAAAAAAGCTTGTGTCTTATTTTTAGCAATAACTATTTCCCTGCACCCCTTTGCCAGCATTACTGACATAGTCGTAGTAGCCCTTATCACATCAATTACACCGCAAACATAATCAGAAATGTTAATGTGTTTAGATTTTGAGTCGAAATTATTATTTAATATAACATCTATCAGCATGATTTATTTATTTTCTTATCATGGATTTATAATAACCATTAAAATTCATTAAACTTTTTCCCTGTAATCTTTTCATATGCATCAATATATCTTTGCGATGTATGGTTTATTATATCTTCAGGAAGCCCGGGCGGAACAGAATTTCTGTCCCATGTGGACTTAAGCAGATAGTCCCTTACAAATTGCTTGTCCATGCTTTTTTGCTGCTGGCCTGGCACATATTCCTCCAGAAACCAGAACCTTGAAGAATCCGGGGTTAATACTTCATCTGCAATTATTATCCTGTCTTCAAAATTTCCAAATTCAAATTTAGTATCAGCTATTATTATGCCTTTTTTTAATGCATACTGGCTTGCCTTCTTATAAAGCTCAACACTTTTATCCTGCAGGTGCCCGATAACTTCAGTTCCGAATATTTTTTTAGCTTTACTTAAGGTAATTGCCAAATCATGGCCTGAAACTTCCTTTGTGGTTGGAGTAAAAATTGGTTCCGGCAGTTTATCGGCAAATTTAAGGTTTTCCGGTAATATAAAATCTCCGACTTTACCGCTGACTTTATATTCCTCCCAGGCAGAGCCGGTAATATAGCCCCTGACTACACATTCTATCGGATAAATGTTTGCCTTCTTCACCAGGACTGATCTGCCTTTTAATATTTCTTTATATTTTTTCAGCTCTTTTGGAAAATTTTCAAATTCAGTTTCAAGAAGATGATTTTCAATAACGTCACTTAAATAATTAAACCAGAAAATAGAGATCTGGTTAAGCAATATGCCTTTGCCCGGAATAAGAGAAGGCAGTATATAATCAAAAGCAGAAATTCTGTCTGTTGTAACAATTAAAAGCCTGTCACCTAATGAAAACATCTCTCTGATCTTGCCGCTTTTAATCTTTTTTATATTTCCAAGTTCAACATTTCCGACTAATTTCATTTCAGCCCTCCCTTGAAATATTTAATAAATAAAACTTTTTAAATAGAAAATTTTTACTGCTGATTTCGTTATAAAAAAATAAAACAGCAGCCTGGATTTTATAATTAAAAGTTATTTTCTTTTTATTTTCAAATAAAAATTAATTAATTCTTTTGTTGCGCCTTCTAACAGTTCGGCAGAATTTTCAATGGCGTCCGATAGTTCCATCGGTTTGTTAAGTATTGAGAAATTTCCACAAAATAAGCTGCCGTCATTTCTTTTAATCTTTTTCCTGTCAACTAGGACTGACCCGTTTATTGTAATAACAGGAATATTATATTTTTTTGCAAGGTTTGCCACTCCGAATGCGCTTTTACCGAAAAACGTTTGTTTATCAAATGCCCCCTCGCCGGAAATTATCAAATCAGCATTTTTTATTTTTTCTTCAAGTTTTGTGACATCAATTATTATATTAACACCTATTCTTAACTTGGCATTTAAAAATGCTACCATGCCTCCTCCCAGGCCTCCTGAAGCTCCGGCGCCTTTCAGATCCCTGATATTTTTCCCCAAATCATTTTTAATAACTTTTGCAAAATTGATAAGCCCTCTGTTTAATTCTTTTATCATAACGGAATCTGCGCCTTTCTGGCCGGCATAAATGTAAGCTGCGCCGTTTTTACCTGTCAGGGGATTTTCAACATCACATGCACATTCATAAACCACGTCCAAAGCTGCCGGATACAAATTTGACACGTCAATACTTGCAATTTTAGAAAGCTGGCTTCCTCCAAGACCAAGCAGGTTCCCTACGGCGTCATAAAATTTTATTCCTAATGCCTGCGCCATTCCCATTCCTCCGTCGTTGGTAGAACTGCCTCCAAGGCCCATGATAATTTTTTTGCAATCCATATCAAGAGCTTTTTTAATCAGCTGGCCTGTCCCATAAGTAGTTGTTTGCATTGGATTTCTTCTGTCATAAGGCACTAACCATAACCCTGAAGCAGCAGACATTTCAATAACTGCAATATTGTCTTCTATTATCCCGAATTTAGCCTTAATTTCATCACCCAGAGGACCCATAACTGGAACTTGCGCGTATCTTCCCCTTGAGCTTTCAACAAGAGTTTCAACTGTTCCTTCCCCTCCATCAGCCATAGGGTTGATAATGACTTCAATAGAGCTGTCAATATCTTTTATGGACTTGGCTATAACGGCGCAAACATCATTTGCGCTAAGGCTGCCCTTGTATTTATCACATGCTATAACTATTTTCATTATCAGGTAAATTTTTTTTTATTTATTTAAAATATTTTCTTATCGGGTTATTTGTCCTGAATTCTTAAAGTCCGTTTAACCTGATAAATATAAATAATTATAAATATTTTATATTTTAATTTTCTAAGTTTCTCTAAAGATTATGGCAGAAAAATATTCAAGGCTTTGTTCTTTACCTTTATCTTAACAGGCAGGCTGCAATAAACATCGCCGTCTATCTGCACCAGCGGAGCAACTTGTCTGCCTCCCTTAGAATCTTTTGCATAATCCTGCTCAATAATTACTTCACTTGCAGTTTTTATATAAAATACGTTTTTAAAATTAATATGCATTTTAACAAATATCGCCAGAATGCTGGCAATAAAGCTTATTTTGCCTTTGTTCATAAACACGCAGATATCAAGAAGGCCGTCATCAATTGAAGCTTCAGGCGCTATTTGTAGCATGGGAACACCATAAGATCTTACATTGCTTGCTATGCAAAAGTAGCCTTTACATAAAACATTTTCACCACTTACCCTCATTATAAGTTCAACAGGTTTATAAGTAAAAAATGCTTTTATCCCGTGATATACATATGCGAGAATTTTAAATTTCTTTTTTAACCCCGGATTCAGGCTGGCAATTGCTTTTACATCAAAACCGCATGAGCACATCATTAAATAATATTTTGTATCATTTACAAGTCCCAGATCTATTTCTTTTACATTTTCAGTCTTAAAGACTTCTATTGCCTTTTTTACTTTAAAAGGGATCTTCCTGTCTTTTGCAAAAGCATTGCCTGTTCCTCTCGGGATAATTCCTAATGGAATTTTAGTGAAAGCAAGAGCATTTACTGCTTCATTAATTATCCCGTCTCCACCAACAGCAATTACCATATTTATAGTTTTGCTTTGATCTTTTAAATAATTCTTTATCTTTTCAGAAGCTTCGCCAATTCTGGATGTTCCAATTTTGTCCACGTAAAAACCTTTGCCTTCAAGGGTTTTTAAAACTCCATTAATTAATTTGGAACTTATGCCGCTGGAAAAAATATTGTAAACAAGTAATGTTTTTTGCATTATTATGGCTCTAATTCATTCCTGCTGTTGAAAGTGCGCTGGCACATATGCAACTGCGGTCTTTTTTTATCTTTGGTATTGCGCTAAACAGCAGCTTCCTTAATTTTACATTGTTTTCATTAAATACTTTCAGCACTTCTTCGTAGTTAACCGGCTTTACTTCCGGATGGCCTTCAAGCCCGGCATCATAGTCTGTTATAAGAGAGATATTAACATAACAGATTTCAAGTTCTCTTGCCAGGTAGCACTCCGGGTATTGCGTCATATTTATAACTTCCCAGCCCTGATTTGAATACCATCTGCTTTCTGATCTTGTTGAAAACCGTGGGCCTTGAATTATGACAGCAGTCCCGTTTTCACGGCAGGGGATGTTTAATTCTTTGGCGCTTTCAATAACAATCTTCCTTAAATCCGGGCAGTATGGTTCTGCTGAAGAAACATGCATTGTTTTTGGACCATCATAGTAAGTATCTATACGCCCTTTTGTCCTGTCAACAAACTGGTCGCATATTACAAAATCGCCAGGTTTTATTTGAGGCTGAAGGCTACCCGAAGCACATGGCCCGAATAAATGCTTTACTCCAAGCATGTGCATTGCGTAAACATTAGCTTTGTAATTTATCATATGAGGCGGTATAGTGTGTCCTTTGCCATGCCTCGGTATAAATGCAACATCATGCCCTTCAAGCTCTCCTATTACTATTTTATCTGAAGGAGCGCCATAAGGCGTATCCATGTAAAAGTCTTCCTTAATATCAAGAAAAGAATAAAACCCGGAGCCTCCGAAAACACCTGCATCGACTTTAGGAATTTTTAACATTTTTTACCTCTCTGTTTTTTTAAAATTGATAAAAAACTAAAACAAAAGTTATTTTCCCTGCAAAAAAAATAATTTCTTTTAATGATTTTAAATTATCAAATCACACGTCATGCAATGCTTATATTATAAATTTAATATCAATTAATCAATTTATTTTATTACGCAATGTAACCCGCCTTAATTTTATTAAGCTGGCCGGATAATATTTAAAAATTTAAAAAAACATATTTTTAAAATGCGGCTTGCCAATCTCTTACCAGCTTTATTTATAATTTTTTTTAACTTATAATATCTTTAAATTATATGATTTTTTAATAGTCTTTAAAAAATTAGGGCCTTATTAAAGTATTGATTTTGGGGAGACTTAATTTGGAAATTATAAACATAAAAACATTTCAAAGGATTGACTTCATTGACATTACTTATGAAATAGAAAAGCAAGTCAGGCAGTCAGGCATTAAAGAAGGTTTATGCTGCTTGTTTGTCCCTCACACTACTGCCGGGCTTACTGTAAATGAAAACTGCGACCCTGCTGTAAAAAATGACATCAGGCTGAAAATTAATGATTTAATCCCTTATAAAGATTCTTATACGCATAGTGAAGGCAACTCTGATGCACATATCAAATCTACTTTATTCGGGCCTTCACTTACCCTGATTATCAGCGGGAGCAAGCTTGTACTGGGAACGTGGCAGGGCATTTATTTTTGTGAATTTGATGGCCCGAGAAACAGAAATCTATTTGTAAAAATTTTAGCTTAGGTAGTATTGATTTTCTTAAAAAGATAAAAGCAAACCAAAAATGACTTTATTTGATTCCTTTAATAAATCTGATAAAAGCTTTACCGGATATGCACCTATGGCAGACAGGATGCGGCCTTCAAAACTTGAAGATTTTGCAGGCCAGGATCATCTTGTTGGACAAGGTAAAGTTTTAAGACAGATAATTGAAAATGACAAGCTTTATTCAATGATCTTCTGGGGCCCGCCAGGAAGCGGGAAGACTACCGTTGCAAGAATTATTGCCGCTAATACTAAGAATAAATTCATTTCGTTTTCAGCAGTTGTTGCAGGAATAAAACAAATTAAAGACGTCATGGAACTTGCTTCATATGAAATCAGGCAAAACCATATAAAAACCATCCTGTTTGTAGATGAGATTCATAGATTTAATAAGGCGCAGCAGGATGCTTTTCTTCCGTTTGTTGAAAACGGAACAATAGTTTTGATTGGAGCAACAACTGAAAATCCATCCTTTGAAGTAAATTCTTCACTTCTTTCGAGATGTAAAGTATTTATTTTTAACAGGTTAACTGAAGGAAACATACTTGAGCTTTTAGCTAAAGCAGTTAAGGATAAAGTAAATGGCCTTGGAGCTTACAATTTTAAAATTGATGAGGATGCATTAAGATTTATCGCACAGTTTGCAGATGGAGATGCCAGGATTGCATATAACATCCTTGAACTTGCATTTAATAGCCTTGGCTCAGAAAAAACCCTGCAAAAACCGGTGAATTCAAGCCAGATTGAAGCAATAATACAGAAAAAAGCTTTGCTTTATGATAAAAACGGCGAGGAGCATTTTAATCTGATTTCCGCGTTGCATAAAAGCATGAGAGGCAGTGACGCGGACGGCGCAGCATACTGGACACTGCGAATGATAGAAGGCGGCGAAGATCCCTTATACATAATCAGGAGAATTGTCAGATTTGCCACGGAAGATATCGGGCTTGCAGATACCAATGCCCTGGTTGTGGCACTTGCGGCTAAAAACAGTTATGAATTTATCGGTCCGCCTGAAGGTTATCTTGCTATTATTGAATCAGCAATATATTGTGCCCTTGCACCAAAAAGCAACGCTTTATACACAGCATATAATAATGTTATGGGAGATATAAAAAATTATCTTTCTCTTCCAGTTCCCATGCACATTAGAAATGCCCCGACAAAATTAATGAAAGACAGCGGCTATGGCAATGGATATAAATACCCGCACGATTATGCAAATGCGATCGTAAACCAGTCATATCTTCCTGAAAAATTAAAAGGGAAAAAGTATTACGCGCCAACCGAAAGGGGCTTTGAAAAAATCTTAAAAGAGAGGCTTGCAAAAATTAATGAACTCAAGGGCAAATTGCCTTAAAGATTAAACAATCCCTTTATCAATCATCACTTCTGCTATCTGAACAGCGTTCAACGCAGCTCCTTTTCTTAGCTGGTCTCCGACACACCAGAAGCAAATGCCGTTTTCAGAAGATATATCATCTCTGATTCTTCCGACAAATACGTTGTCCTTATTTGATGAATCAAGCGGAGTCGGATAAATTTTATTTTTAAAATCATCCTTTAGTGTAATTCCGGGCGCATTTTCCAGAGCAGCTCTGCATTCATCAACTGTTAGTTTCCTTTCAGTTTCAATTGCAATAGACTCTGAATGTGAAGTAAATACCGGAACCCTTACTGCAGTAGCACTTATTCTTATTTCACTGTCTCCCAATATTTTTCTTGTTTCATTGACCATTTTCATTTCTTCCTTTGTATAGCCGTTTTCAAGAAAAACATCGATTTGAGGTATTACATTAAACGCAATCCTGACAGGGAAAACCTCGCATTTTATTTCGCCGTCCGAGCCTGAAATAATTTTTTTGGATTGGTCTTCAAGCTCAATTATTCCTTTTGCTCCGGCACCTGAAACAGCCTGATACGTGGAAACAATTATTCTTTTTATTCTTGAAAGATCATATAGCGGCTTAAGAGCAACAACCATTATTATTGTGGAGCAGTTCGGATTGGCAATAATACCCTTATGCTTTAAAATATCCTGCGGGTTCACTTCTGGAACCACAAGCGGAACATCCGGATCCATTCTGAATGCGCTGCTGTTGTCAATAACAACTGCACCGCTAAAAGCAGCATATTTTGCAAATTCCAGAGAACGGGAAGCCCCGGCAGAAAACAAGGCAATGTCAGTATTTTTAAAGGAGTCTTTTGTTAATTTTTTAACCTCATGCTCCTCACCGTTAAATATTATTTTTTTGCCTGCTGATTTTGCAGATGCAAGAGGCAACAGATTTTTAACCGGAAATTTTCTTTCCTTAAGAATGGAAAGAAAAACACTCCCTACAGCTCCTGTTACTCCTGCTATTGCAACATTGTATTCTTTCAACTTTAAAAACTCCCGTCTATATAAAAATTAAACAAATTCTTTCTTTTATTTTCCAAGTTCAAACTCGTCATGAAGCAATTTAACTGCCTCTTTGATTCTTTCCTGCCTTATTACGCATGAAATAATAATCGGTGAAGTTGATATCATTTCAATATTTATACCATTATTGCCGAGGCATGAAAACATCGTTGCTGCTACACCCGGATGTGATTTCATTCCGGCACCCACAATTGACAGTTTTGCAATTTCAGTGTCTATTTCAATATTTGTAATTTCCAGTTTTTCTTTCAGATCTTTAACTACCTTTTTTCCTGCTTCCAGATCTTCTTTTTTTATTGTAAAAGAAATTGCAGCAATTCCTTTTTCACCAACATTTTGAACTATCAAATCAATATTTATATGCGCGTTTGCAAGCTCGCTAAACAGTTTTGCGGCTATTCCCGGCCTGTCCGGTATCCCAAAAACCGAAATCTTTACCTGATTTGTATCATAAGAAACACCGGCAACTACTGCCTTTTCCATTTTTTTATTTAATTTTTCAGTGTCCATAACCCAAGTCCCTTCATTATTATTAAAACTGGATCTCACGTGAATTATAACCCCGTGAGTTTTTGCAAATTCAACTGCCCTTAAATGAAGCACTTTAGTTCCTGATGAAGCCAGCTCCAGCATTTCATCATAGGAAAGGACATTTATCTTTTTTGCATTTTCAACTATATTGGGGTCAGTTGTGAAAACTCCGTCAACATCGGTAAAGATCTCACAATATTTTGCATTTAACGTCGCAGCAATTGCAACAGCTGTTGTATCAGAACCGCCCCGTCCCAGAGTAGTTATATCATTATTATTAGTTATTCCTTGAAAACCTGCAACAATTACTATATTATCTTTTTCAAATTCAGCAAATATCCTGTCCTTTTTTATTGTTAATATCTTTGCATCAGAAAATATATCATCAGTAAATATTCCAGCCTGATAACCGGTAAGCGAAACTGCTTTTTTACCTTTTTCGGCAATTGCAATTGCCAAAAGCGCTGTTGAAACCTGTTCCCCGGTTGACAGCAGCATATCCATTTCTCTTTTTGGAGGATTTTTTGAAACGGCGCAAGCAAGCTCAATAAGATCATCAGTTGTATTGCCCATTGCCGAAACAGTAACTACAACATTATTGCCTTCATTTTTTGATTTGATTGCCCTGTCAGCAACCCTTTTTATCTTTTCAACAGAACCAACTGAAGTCCCGCCAAATTTCATTACAATTATATTCTTTTTCATGATTGTTTATCCAATTTATATATGAAAATTTATGATTTTAGCAATTATATAATAAAATAACATAAGTGCAAGATTGGAAATAACTTATTACAAAATATATCAAATATCAATTTTTATATAAAGAATATACACAGTAAAAGAATTATTATATTAAAAGTAATATAATGTTTTTTAAGTTTTAAAATAAAAATATTCTTTCTATTTTCATGGAGGTGTCAAATGGCTGATTTAAAAACAACCTATATGGGAATTAATTTAAAAAACCCGATCATAATCGGAGCCAGTAATCTTTTATCAGACATGGAGAATGTAAAAAAAATTGAAGAAGCTGGCGTGGCTGCTGTTGTTTATAAATCTCTTTTTGAGGAACAAATTGAACTTGAAAGTCTGCAGATAGAAGAACAGATTGAAGAGTATAGCGAACGTAATGCAGAAATGATCAGTATTTTCCCGGCGTTTAAGCATTCAGGGCCAAAAGAGCATTTAAATAAATTAAAAGAATTAAAAAACGTTTTGAGAATTCCTGTCATAGCAAGCCTTAATGCTGTATCAAAAGACATCTGGGTTGATTACGCAAAAAAAATTGAAGAAACAGGTGTTGATGGCATTGAATTAAATTTTTATTCTGTACCTTCCAATATTAACAAAACATCTTATGAAATTGAAAAAGAGCAGATAGAAATCTTAAAAAATATTAAAAGAGAACTTTCAATTCCAATCAGTGTAAAACTAAGTTTTTTTTATTCAAATACATTAAATGTAATTTATGAGATGGGCAGGGCAGGAGTAAATGGATTTGTATTGTTTAACAGGCTTTTCCAGCCTGAAATAGATACTGAAAATCAGGAATATGTATATCCGGTTCAAATTTCCTGCGAACATGAAAATAAACTCCCCCTAAGATGGACGGGGCTTACTTATGGAAATACAGATTCAGATATTTGCAGCAGCACCGGAATATATACAGGAAAAGATGTAATAAAAATGATTTTGTCAGGAGCTTCATGCACCCAATCTGTAAGCACTTTTTATAAAAATGGCATAGATCATATTTCCAGGATGATTAAAGATATAAATTCCTGGATGGACTTAAAAGGTTACAAAGAAATTTCAGACTTCAGAGGAAAATTATCCAGGAAAAATATTAAAGATCCTCATTTTTATGAAAGAACTCAATACATAAATATGCTGCTAAGTAATGAGACAATAATAAAAAAATATTTTGCAATATAACAGTTTTAAAAAATGAATTTTAATAAATTACATATTTTAACTAAAACATATTTGTTATAAGTGAAATACGTATTATAATTAGGAGTTTGTTTT
>JAPLCN010000123.1 GCA_026392215.1 Actinomycetota bacterium
ACAGCGCCTCTTTTAGACTTTCTCTTTTGAATCTTTGGAGGATATGAATTATTTTTATTGTAATTTTCCATTTATAGTCAAACTTTAATCTTAATTCTCAAAATAAAGACTTATTCTATCACTTTTAAAAATAATGATTATAAATTAATAATTAGAAGCCGGCCTTATTTAAAACAAATGATAAAATTTAAACACATATATATTATTTAAAAAATCAATATAATAAATTATAATTTCAGATGTTTATAACTTTAAAACAATCACTAAAATTTATAGAAAAATATTTTTTTATAAAAAGTATTAAATGTTATTTTCTTATGCTAACATTGTAATAATTTTTTAATGGTTCTCTATTGATAATGGAAAAGCAGAAAATATAATGATAGAAAGAGACTTGGAAAAACAGCTGGACTTCATTTTAAAAGGTGTGGAAGATGTCCTTCTGCCTGATGAATTAAAAACCCTCTTAAGCAACTCTATAAAAAATGATAAGCCGCTTAATATAAAATTAGGACTTGATCCAACTGCTCCGGATATTCATTTAGGCCATACAGTTGTCCTTACTAAATTAAGGCAGTTCCAGGATCTGGGGCATAAGGCAATATTAATAATAGGAGATTACACGGCAAGAATCGGAGACCCTACGGGACGATCAGTTTTAAGGCCAAGCTTAAGCCCTGAAAAAATTGATGAAAATGCAAAAACTTATATGAGCCAGGCATTTAAAATTCTGGATGAATCAAAAACTGAAGTTGTAAAAAACTCAACATGGCTTGAGCCTTTAAAATTTTCCGAAGTATTAAACATAACCTCAAGATTTACCATTGCAAGAATGCTGGAAAGAGTTGATTTTAAAAAGAGATTTTCTAATAATCTTCCTATTACAATAATGGAATTCCTTTATCCTTTAATGCAGGCATTTGATTCAATTTCCATAAAGGCCGATATAGAATTAGGTGGAACAGATCAGCGGTTTAATTTATTGATGGGCAGGGAGCTGCAAAAAGAGTATGGCCAGAAACCGCAGATTGCAATAACAATGCCTATCCTGGTTGGTCTGGACGGGGTACAGAAAATGAGTAAAAGTCTTGGAAATTATATCGGGGTAAATGAAAATCCAAATGAAATTTATGGAAAGGTAATGTCTATTTCTGATAATATCATGATTGATTATTTTAATTTATTAACAAGACTTCCAAAAAATGAAATTTATGAAATGCAAAACGATATGAAAAATGGAAGCCTGAATCCTTCTGTTGCAAAAAGAAAGCTTGCGTCAATTATTGTAGAGAATTTATATGATAAGAATGCTGCAGAAGATGCTGGAAATAATTTTAACAGAATTTTTAAAGATAAGGCTATGCCTGAAGAAATAAATGAATATATAATAAATAAAAAAAACTACCCCTCCGGAAAAATTAAAGCCACAACACTGCTGACAGAAAGCAATCTTTGTTCTTCAAACAGTGATGCTAAAAGGCTGATTGATCAAGGAGGATTAAAAATTGATAATAATAAAGTTTCAGATATAAATCTTGAATTAAACCTGGAAGAAATAAACTCTAAGATAATACAAAAAGGGAGGAGGTTTTTTTTAAAATTAGTTGTTAAGTAAATGTTTTTCATGTAAATAATTAGTCTTTACACGCTTCTTTAGTTCATATGCACGATCCTGATGAGAATGTAAAACAATATAAAAAAATATTAATCAAACTAAAAATATTGTTTAGTTAAATAAGTGCCGTATATAAAAATACTATATAATTTCAATCTTGTTAAAATAAATGCATGAGTCTTCAATAACCAGTTCAATTGTTGATATTTTAAAAAATATAATTAAGGAAAAGGAAATAAATAAAATATTGAAAGTTCATTTCCTCTTAAGTCCTTATGGAGGAATTGATAGTGATTCTATTAAGTTTTATTATGAATTTTTAACTAAAGATGACCTTGTGTTAAAAGATGCAAAGCTGATATTTAAAAAAGATAAGATAAAAATTGCATGCAAAAGCTGCGGAGAGTCTTTTGAAAGCCTTAAGCTTATCTCCAGATGCATAAAATGCAAAGGGTCCAGCTTATCTGTAGTTCTCCCGGATGATATAAAAATCAAATCCATTGAAATTTAATAACTTTTTATTATTTGCCTGCTACCTGAAATCTCCTGAAAATATATTATTAAATGCTTGATTAATTAGAAAATTCGATTTAAATTAATTGAATTATTTTTAAAAAGAAAAAGGCATGTAAAATAAAGCATACAATTTATGTTTTCTAAAAGGGTGGGTTAACCATGTTTGTTGCTCCTGTTGCAGCTAAAAAAATTTCCCAAAATCAGAAAGCTAAATTACTTGAATACAAGGAGTATTCAACTGCCCCGATAAAATATTTGTATGAAAGATTTAACACCTCTCTTAAGGGCTTGTCACAGGAAGAGGCAGAAGAAAGAATAGATATCTATGGCTATAATGAGCCTGCCAGAAAAAAGAAAAAAAATGTAGCTTTAAAATTTTTATTTACTTTTCTTAATCCTTTAGTAATAGTTTTATTAATAATTGCATCTGCATCATTATTTCTTGATAATAAAATCGGATCCTACCTTATTTACCTGATGGCTTTTGTAAGTGTTACTCTGACTTTTTCCCAGGAATTTAAGGCTGACAGGGAATCAACAAAACTAATCGAAATGGTAAGCTCAACTGCAACAATTTATAGAAGTAACAAGCTTACCGAAGTAAAAATAAAAGAAATTGTTCCCGGTGATATTGTATATCTTTCTGCAGGGGACATGATACCTGCAGACTTAAGATTGATTACCTGCAAGGATTTGTTTATAAACCAGGCATCTCTTACTGGTGAATCTTTTCCCATAGAAAAATATCCATCTTTAAATAATGAAAACTTAAAATCAATTATTGAGCTTGATAATATTTTATTTATGGGTTCAAGTGTTTTAACAGGAACTGCCCTCGCACTTGTCATTCAAACCGGTTTAAAAACTCAATTTGGTGATCTTGCCCAGAGGATAGTAAAAATAAGAACAGAAACAAGCTTTGATAAAGGAATAAAAAAATACACATGGCTGATGATCCGCCTGATGCTTGTTCTTGTTGTAATCATATTTGCTATCAATGCAATTACAAAAAATAATATACTGGAAGCATTATTTTTTGCTCTTGCAGTAGCAATAGGAATGACTCCTGAAATGCTCCCGCTTCTGGTTGCAATAAACTTATCCAAAGGTGCAATATCAATGTCCAGGAAAAAAGTAATCGTTAAAAGATTGAATTCCATCCAGAACTTTGGAGCAATGAATATACTTTGCACTGATAAAACCGGAACATTAACAATGGATAAAATTGTTCTGGAAAGGCATTGCGATATTAAAGGAGAAGAGGATGAAGAAGTATTAAAATTTACTTATCTTAACAGTTATTATCAAACAGGATTAAAAAATCTGCTGGACAGGGCCATTCTCGATCATGAGGAACTTGAAAATGAAATGTTAAATTTCAGGAAAATAGATGAAATGCCTTTTGATTTTTCAAGAAAAATAATGTCTGTTGTTGTAGAAAAAGATAATAAAAGGCTGCTGATAACAAAGGGCAGACCTGAAGAAATATTCAAGAGATGCAGCAAGTATGAATATGATGGCAAAATTTATAAAGTAAGTGAAAAAATATGGCCTGAACTTAAGAATCAGGTTGAAAAATTAAATTCTGAAGGATTCAGGACTGTTGCGATCGGCTATAAGGATATAAACACAATAAAAGATGTCTATTCCAAAGAAGATGAAGAAAATCTTATTTTAAAAGGATATATTGCATTCCTTGACCCTCCCAAACCAGGTGTAAGAGAAACACTGAAATTGCTAAATGAATTAGGAATTGAACTTAAAATATTAACCGGAGACAACGCGCTTGTTACTAAAAATATATGTGATTATGTAGGGATAAATATAAAGGGTTCTATTGCAGGAGATAATATTGATGATTTAACCGATGAGGAAATTAAAAAAGTTGCAATAGAGAATACAATATTTACAAGATTAACTCCTATCCAAAAAGAAAGGGTGATAAGAGCACTGCAGGCAGGCAATAATATTGTAGGATTTCTTGGTGACGGAATTAATGATGCACCTGCTTTAAAAGTGGCTGATGTAGGAATTTCTGTTAACAATGCCGTTGACATTGCAAAAGAAACTGCCGATATAATTCTTCTTGAGAAAAGCCTTTCAGCATTGGAAGACGGTGTAATAGAAGGACGAAGAGTTTTTGGCAATATAGTCAAGTATATAAAAATGGGTTCAAGCTCAAATTTTGGGAATATGATAAGCCCGACAATAGCAAGCATTTTTTTGAAATTTCTGCCCATGCTTCCAATTCAAATACTGCTTAATAACTTTTTGTATGATTTATCGCAGATAAGCATTCCGACTGATAATATTGATCCGGACTATATAAAAAAACCTAAACCCTGGGACATTCAGTTCATTAAAAAATTTATGTTTATTTTTGGCCCCATCAGCTCCGTTTTCGATCTGATAACTTTCGGGGTTTTAATTTTACTTAAAGCTCCTCAAGACGTATTTCATACTGTATGGTTTTTGGAATCACTGACAACCCAGACTTTAGTAATATATATAATAAGAACGCATAAAATACCTTTTTTGCAGAGCAGGCCAAGCCGCCCGCTTTTGCTGACCACACTCTTAATAGTAGGAGCTGGTTATGCTATTACTTATTCGTCTTTAGGTAAGCATATGGGATTTGTCGGCCTGCCTGTTTATTATATTGGAATTATTGCCGGCGTAGTAATTTGTTATCTTATTACTGTGCAGATTGTTAAAAATTTGTTTTCAAGAAAATATTCATATGATTAGCTTTTTTTAGGCTAAATCATGCGTTTTTAAATTTTAAATTAAACAAAAATGTGCACTTTTAATTTTTAAACCCAATAGAAACAGGACATTTCTAATGGATTAGAGCGGACATTTCTATTTTTGCATACAGAATTGTAATTTCTTGACTAAAATCAATCTTAAAGTTAAAATTGTTATATTATTTTTTAAAATAATTGCTTGATGTTTTATTTTTTGTACTAATTCTTAGCTATATCTAAAATTATTATTTTAGATTTTAGGTAAATGTTTATAATTGGGATTTTTAAATATTAAATTATTTTTGTGAAAATTATTAAAATTATTTTTTTATAAATTAAATTAATTGTTATTATTAAATTAAAAGATAAAAGAACGTTAATAATTAAGTCAAGCTGATTTTCAGCTTATATTCACATAAAATTTTAAAATCCCAAGCTTAAATTAGTACTTTTTGTAAAAATCGGGCAATTTTGCTCGATTTTTTTATTGGGAGGATAGATATTTATGGTTGAAATTTTAAAGATCGTTGGAATTGGTGCAGCAATATTAATAGCTGGATTTTTTGGCGGAATTTATTACAGAAAATTAATAGTAGGTGCAGGGATAAACTCTGCTGAACAAAATGCTAAAAGAATTATTGAGGATGCAAAAAAAGAGGCTCTGACTTTAAAAAAAGAGGCTCTGACTTTAAAAAAAGAGGCGATTACTGAAGGTAAGGAAGAAATTGCAAATATTAAACTAAGAACTGACGAAGATATTAAGAGGCAGAGGTTTGAACTTCAAAGGCTTGAAAACAGAATTCTGGGAAAAGAAGAATCGATAGATAAAAAAGCATCTTTTATTGAAAAGAAGGAGCAGATAATCAATCAGAGAGAAAGAGAAATTGATGAAATAAAGAATTCTCTAAGCGAAATACTTAAAAAAGAGCTTTTAAGATTGGAAGCAATAGCTGAACTGACAAAAGAAGAAGCAAAAGCAATTCTGGTCAAGAAAATGGAAGAAGATGCCAGGTATGAAGCGGCTAAAGAAATAAAAAAGATTGAAGCACAGACAAAAGAAGATGCTGATAAAATAGCGAAAAAAATAATTGCCCAGGCTATTCAAAGATGTGCAGTTGATCATGTTACTGAAACTACTGTTTCTGTTGTAAATTTACCTAATGATGAGATGAAAGGCAGAATAATTGGCCGTGAAGGCAGAAACATTCGTGTTTTTGAAAATCTGACAGGAATAAATATTATTGTTGATGATACTCCGGAAGCTGTTATTTTATCCTCTTTTGATCCGGTAAGGCGTGAAATCGCAAGAGTTACACTGGAAAATTTAATTATTGACGGAAGGATTCACCCTGCAAGAATTGAGGAAATGTATGATAAGGCAAGCAAGCTTGTCAACAATGAAATAAAGGTTGAAGGTGAAACTGCAGTTTTTGATACAGGGATTGGCGAAATAAATCCAGGGCTGATAAAAGTACTTGGAAGATTGAAATACAGGACAAGCTATGGCCAGAATGTTTTAATACATTCAAAAGAAGTTGCATATGTTGCCGGCATAATAGCTTCAGAGCTTGGGACAAATATTAAAAAAGCAAAGAGAGCAGGGCTTCTGCATGATATAGGTAAAGCTTTAACTCATGATATTGAAGGTTCACATGCTTTGATCGGAGCAGAGCTGGCAAAAAGGCTTCATGAAGACAATGACATATGCCATTCCATAGAAGCTCACCATAATGAAGTTGAAACAGAAACATTGCTTGACGTCATAGTTCAGGTAGCTGATGCAATTTCAGGCGCCCGTCCAGGGGCAAGAAGAGAAACTATTGAAAGCTATATTAAACGACTTGAAAGTCTTGAGAAAATAGCTTCTGAATTTAAGGGCATAGAAAAGGCTTATGCAATTCAGGCAGGAAGGGAAATCAGGGTAATAGTAAAACCTGACGAAGTTGATGATGATATGTCTGTAGTTATTGCGAGAGATATTGCTAAAAAAATTGAAGGTGAAATGGAATACCCCGGCCAGATAAAAGTAACAGTAATCAGGGAAAGCAGAGCAATTGATTATGCAAAATAATTCAGATATTAAAAAGTTTTTATCTGAATTAGGGCTTGATAATGTTTTAAATGTTGAGCAGGATCTTGGAAGCGGGTATGTAAAGCTTAGGATTTCTGAAGCTGAAAGAAGACAGTCTTTACAGGATATTAAATCTGTAGAAGATATAATAGTGGAATTGCTTAGAAACAGCCGTGATGCAGGTGCAAAAAATATATTTATCGGCACTAAAAAAATAGAAGATAAAAAAAGGTATATTTATTTTGTTGATGATGGCCAGGGGATACCTGCAAAGTTTCATAATCTGATCTTTGAAGCAAGAGTTACATCAAAACTTGAAAATGCCGTTAAAGATATTTATGGATTTCATGGCAGAGGAATGGCCCTTTTTTCAATAAAATTAAATGTTGATGATGTAAAAATATTTTTTTCTGAAGAAGAGCGGGGAGCTGCCTTCTTTTTAGATATTGATTTAAACAAAGTACCCGAAAAAAAAGACCAGTCAATTTTGCCTCAAATCGTAGAATTGGATGGAAACCTTAACATAATAGGCGGTGTAAATAATATTCTGAAAACACTTGTTGAATTTAAACTGCAAAATCCGGAGATGAATATTTTTTATGGAACTCCTTCGCAGATAATAATGTCAATGAGAAATCATGCTAAAGGGCTCAATATTTATAACGGCTTTCCTAAATTTGATGAATGGGAAAGCCTTCAGGGTTATTTAAATGATAATAAAAAAATTAAAGTAAACTTTTTCCCATGTTTGACAGAAAATTATTTAGTTTTAAGCAAGATTACTGAATTTTTTTTTAATATGGAAATATCAGAAAGAACAATCCAAAGAATTATATACGAAGAGTTTAAGTCAATTGAGCCTGTAAATATCAGCAGTCTGGCGCATTTAAATACAATAGAAAATAAAGCTGAAACTGGTGGCAAAAGCATCAAAATTGAAAGCCTTTCAGAAAATAATGAGGCTGAAAATATAAATTATAAAAATTATAATAACAGACAAAATAAAAACAATAAAAATTTAATATTATATGATGAACAAAAATTGGCCTTAAGATTTAAAGATGAGGAAATTAGCGATATAATAAAGGAGTTAAAAGAGAATATAAAAAAAATTGGCAGCAAATATCTAGTTGAACCTGAAAGCAATATTGATTTTAAAAAAGATAATAATACCATACAAATAAACATAGAACTTAAAGAAGCATAAATAATAATATGAAAGTATTAAGAGTTTCATCAACCACAAAGCCTAATTCCATTGCCGGGGCAATTGCAGGAATAATAAGAGAAGAAGGAAAAGTCCAGATTCAAACCATTGGCGCTGCTGCATTAAATCAAACAATAAAAGGCATCGCAATCGCCCGTGGATATATTGCTCCGACCGGACACGATATAGTGTGTACCCCTTTTTTTAATGATATTGAAGTGAACGGGGAAACAAGAACTGCAATTGTTTTAACTGTTGAAACAAGGGTAATTGATTAAATTTAAATCTATTGCCAATATCCTCTACTTAAATTAAAATCACCCTATTTTCACTAAATGAATGATTTAAAATAATGTTTTTTTTGATATTTCCTAAAAATTTTAACCAATTATAAAAAACCTGTCACTAAAGCAGCATAAACATTATTAATTATATTAAATACTAAAATTTATTAACATGGGAAAATATTATATTGAAACTTTTGGATGCCAGATGAATGAATTTGATTCTGCAAGAATTGCCTATCTCCTTGACAACGAAGGATACACGCCGGCAGATAAAATTGAAGAAGCAGATGTTATAGCCATAAACACATGTGCAGTCAGGGAAAAAGCAAAAAACAAGCTTTACGGGCATGTCGGAAATTTAAAAAGTTTAAAAAAATCAAATCCTGATTTGGTAATATGCATTGGCGGGTGTTCTGCCCAAAACTTAAAGGAAATAATATTAAAGGACTTTCCTTTTGTAGATATAATATTTGGAACACACAATATTTCGCAGCTGCCGGAATTAATCTCAAGGCGAAAGGAAATAAATCAGAGCATATGTGAAATTAAAAATAATGGATTTGATTATGTACTGGATAACTTTAAAAATACTCTCCCTTTTAAAGCATGCCTGCCAATATCCATAGGATGCGATAATTTCTGCTCATATTGTATCGTACCGTATGTGAGGGGAAAAGAAATTTCAATTACCCCTGAAGAGGTAATTGAAACTGCAGGAAAGCTTGTTTCAGGTGGAGTTGTTGAAATTATACTTCTGGGCCAGAATGTCAACTCTTATGGAAAAGATCTTGATAAACCGGTTTCATTTGCAGAACTGTTAAACGATATTGCGCGCATCGATGGTTTAAAAAGAATAAGATTTATGACCAGCCACCCGAAAGACCTTTCACTTGAACTTATTGATGTGATTTCAGAAAATAAAAACATAATGAACCATATCCATTTACCTTTGCAGGCGGGATCAGATAAGATTTTAAAATCTATGAATAGAAAATATACAAAAGAAGGTTATCTTGGAATTATTGAAAATATCAGGGCAAAAATTAAAGAATGTTTTATCACTACGGACATAATTGTTGGTTTCCCTGGTGAAGAACGGGGAGATTTCAATGACACTCTGGATGTTGTGAAAAAAGTTAGATTTAACAGGGCATTTACTTTTATTTTTTCAAAAAGGGAAGGTACTGCAGCATGCAGCCTGAAAGATAATATTTCAATAAAAGATAAGAAGGAATGGTTTAAGGAATTACTTATAATACAAAATCAGATTTCTCTTGAAGAAAATCAAAAAATTGCAGGCAGGAATTTCGAAGTTTTAGTTGAAGGTGAAGGAAACAAAGGACTTATGGCAGGTAGGCTTGAAAATAATACGGTTGTAAATTTTGAAGGTGATAAAAGCATGGCTGGTAAATTCGTCAATATAATTGTTACCGAAGCCAGATCTTTTTATCTGGAAGGTAAAGTTTTAAAATAAATTTATGGAAGAAATTGATTTAAATAATACTGAAATAAACTCTCTTAAAAATAAAAACGATATCCAGAGTCTTAAAAATAAATTATTATCAAATAATTGCATTATTATTGTTTGCGGCCCAACCGCAGCAGGGAAAAGTAAAACTGCTTTAATACTTGCAAAATTTTTTGATACAAATCTTATCTCTGCAGATTCAATGCAGGCATATAAGGGAATGGATATCGGAACAGATAAACAGGATTTTACCAAATACAATGTAAATCAATTTTTAATAAATATATGCAAGCCTGATCATTTTTTAACTTCAGCAGAATATAGAAATATGGCAAGAGATGTAATTAAAACTGAATTTTTTGAAAAAAGAAAAATACCAATACTTGCCGGCGGATCCGGTTTGCATATCAGAGCCATTACCGAGGATTTAATGGAAGCCCCTGAAGGTGATTATGAGTTAAGAGAAAAAATTAAAACAGATATCAATAATTCAGGGCTTCCGTATTATTATGAAAAATTAAAAAATATTGATCCTGAATATGCAAGCAGAATTAGCGAAAATGATGAAAGAAGGATAATAAGGGCAATAGAAGTTTTTGAAAAAACTGGCAGAAAATTTTCAGAATTTCAAAACAAATGGAAGGATAGAGAATCAATCTACGAGTGTATTTTTATCGGACTTTCTGCTGATAGAAAGCAGTTGTATGAAAATATTGAGATAAGGGTAGATAAAATGATTAATGAGGGCTTAATTTCTGAAGTTAAAAATTTGATTGATTCGGGCTATAAAGATTGCTTCAGCCTTCAGCAGGCAATAGGCTATAAGGAATTAATAAAATATTTTGAAGGAAAACTGAACATTGAAGATGCTATAAAAGAAATAAAAAAAAATACAAGGCACCTGGCAAAAAAACAATTTACATGGTTTAAAGCGGACGGCAGAATCAATTGGATTACAGTAGATAATTATGATAATATTTATAATTTAGTAAATGAAATTTTAAACATTATATCCTGCAAGGTTTTTTATGAAAAAAATTAAATTTTCAAAATTAAATGGACAGGGCAACGATTTTGTCCTGATTGATTCTACAAAAGAAAGCATTATTCTTACAGATAAGGAAATTGTACAAATTTGTGACAGGCATTTTGGGGTTGGCGCTGACGGAGTTATTTTAGTCAAAAAATCGCGCAAAGCAGATTTATTTATGGATTATTATAATAGTGACGGAACACTTGCTGAAATGTGCGGAAATGGCATCAGATGCATGGCAAGATTTGCTTACGAAAATCATTTAATTGATAATAACGTTATTTCAATTGAAACAAGAGCAGGAATAAAAAATATCAATCTGGAAATGCTTGAAAATAATAAAATTGGAGAAATTGAAGTTGACATGGGGGCTCCGATTTTTAATCCTGAAAAAATACCTGTAAATATGGTTTTATTAAATAATGAGTCTTTTGATTTAATCAAAAAGCCGGCCCAAAAAATAAATTCAGCCAGCCAGCTGGCTAAATTGAAGGCTTTGAATTCTGAAGGTTCTGTTTTTAATTATAAGCTTAAAATAAACAAAAAAATTTACACAATTAATTGTGTTTCTATGGGAAATCCACATTGTGTTATTTTTTTAGATAAGAATTCACACCTTGAAAATATAAATTTATCTGAAATAGGTCCTGAAATAGAAAACCATCCATTTTTTCCAAAAAAAACAAATGTGGAATTTATTAAGGTTGAAAATGAAAATGAAATCTCCATGCTTGTCTGGGAAAGAGGCTGCGGTGAAACACTTGCATGCGGAACAGGGGCGTGTGCTTCAGCTGTTGCGGCTATTTTACTTGAAAAAGTAAAATCAAATTATGTTAATGTAAATTTAAAAGGCGGCATTTTAAAAATCAGGTGGAACGGAATTAAAGAAGACAGTGTTTTTTTAAAGGGCACAGCAGCATTTAGCTTTGATGGAGAATTATTTTTAAATTAATTTTAATGAAAGGATAATTGTTAATGATTTTTGAAGAGTCTGAAAGGTTAAAGTCAATTCCTCCTTATTTATTTGCAGAAATTGATGCAATAATCAGGAAAAAGAAGGAGCAGGGTTTTGATGTAATAAGCCTTGGAATAGGAGATCCTGATACACAAACTCCAAATCCTATTATTGAAGAGCTTTGCAAAGAAGCCAGAAATAAGGAAAATCACAGGTATCCTTCAAGCTATGGGCTTAAAGCTTTAAAGGTTGCAGCTGCTAACTTTTACAAAAAAAGATTCGACATTGAAATTGATCCTGAAAGTGAAGTCCTGACACTGTGGGGCTCAAAAGAAGGCATTGCAAATATCGCTTATACATTTATTAATCCAGGAGATACTGTATTGGTTCCAGACCCCTCTTATCCTGTTTATAAGATAGGGACAATGTTTGCCGGAGGTTCAACATACACAATGCCATTAACTGAAGAAAACAAATTCCTGATTGATTTGGAAAATATTGATAGGGAAGTTGCGATAAAAGCAAAACTTATGCACGTAAATTATCCAAGTAATCCCACAAGTGCAATATGTGATCTGGATTTCTTCAATAAATTAGTTGATTTTGCAACAGAGTACAAAATTTTAATCTGCCATGATAATGCTTATGGTGATATCTATGCAGAACAAAAATATAAGCCAGTGAGTTTTTTAAACGCAAAAGGATCAAAAGAAACAGGAATTGAATTTTACTCACTTTCTAAGTCTTTTAACATGACAGGTTGGAGAATAAGCTTTGCAGTTGGAAACAGCGCAGCACTTGCAAGCCTTGGCAAATACAAATCCAATGTTGATTCCGGAGTTTTTAATGCAGTCCAATACGCTGCTGCTGCTGCCCTTGATAATTATGAAGAATATATTGATTATAATAATGAGATTTATAATAGACGCAGGCAAAAAGTATGGGGACTTCTTGATAAGATGGGATTAAAATATTACAAGTCATCTAATACAATATATATATGGACCAAAGTTCCTGAAGGCTACTCGTCAGCTTCTTTTGCAAAACTGCTTCTTGACAAAACAAATGTAGTTGTAACTCCGGGAAGCGCCTATGGGAAATATGGCGAGGGATATTTCAGAATTTCTCTGACAATTAGCGACAGCCGGCTTGAAGAAGCTCTTGATAGGATTAAAAATGCTTTTTGATATTAATAAAAAAAACATAGAAAGAGCTCTGCTGGTTTTTATAAAATTTAAGGATTATAAATTTAAGGAAGATACCCGGCCTGCTCAAAAACCCTTTTATGAAGAAAACATTGAAGAATTAAAAAATCTTGCAAAGAGTGCAGGGGCGGAAGTGGTTCAGGAAATTGTACATTTGCAGGACAAACCTCACTCAAAATATTATATAAGCACCGGAAAATTAGAGGAAATTGGACAAATCATTAATGACGAAGAAATAGATATTTTGATTTTTGATAAAGACTTAACTCCGGGACAGCAAGGTAATCTGCAGGAAAAATTAAAAATTAAGGTTATAGACAGGACTGCATTAATACTTGACATATTTGCTCAAAGAGCTCAAAGCAGGGAAGGCAAACTTCAGGTTGAACTTGCACAGCTTAATTATCTTTTACCAAGGCTAAGGGGCAAAGGCCTTATTTTGTCAAGGCTTGGAGGTGGGATAGGCACTAGAGGTCCGGGTGAAACAAAACTTGAAGTCGACAGAAGGAAGATAAGAGAAAAAATCAACTTGCTTGAAAAGAAAATTTCACAGATTGCTGTTCAGAGAGAAGTCCAAAGAAAATTAAGAGAAGAATCCGGAGTATTTAAAATTTCCCTTGTAGGTTATACAAACAGCGGAAAATCAACGCTTTTAAATTCACTTACAGATTCAGATGTACTGGAAAAAGATATGCTTTTTTCTACTTTGGATTCTACCACCAGAAAATTAGAGCTTGGAATAGGTATTGAAACTTCACTTTCTGATACGGTAGGATTTATTGAAAAGCTGCCGCATCAGTTAATTGCAGCATTTAAGTCTACACTTGAAGAGGTTATAAAAGCTGATCTGCTCTTAATAGTGGTAGATTTAAGCAACCCGAACTATGATAACCATATATTAAGTGTGAAAAAAGTTTTAAATGAGATTGAAGCTAAAGATAAGGAGACATTACTTGTATTTAATAAAACTGATAAGATTGAAAATGACTTATTAATGAAAAGCGCAAAACTGGTTTACAGGGATGCTGTGTTTATCTCTGCAAAAAGGAAGTTGGGTTTTGAGGTTTTGCTGGATAAAGTAAGGGAAATAATTTCATTTAATAATGTAACTTTTACAGCCAGGATTCCTTATAGTGAAAGCAGTTTTGAGTCACAAATCTATAATAACTGCAGGATTATTGAAAAAAAATATATGGAAGATTGTATTAATTTAACAGCAAGCTGTGATTATAAAAGCTTTATGAAAATTTCGTCTTTAATTTCGGAAAGAACTAAAAATATAAAAATCAAAAAATCCAGAATGAAGACTAAAATGAACAATAGTAGTAATTAAAAATACTTCCTGATAACCCCGATAACTTTACCGACAATCCTTACATCTTCAACAACAATAGGCTTCATAAAATCATTTTCAGAAATTAATTTTATTACCTTATCTGTTTTTAAAAATCTTTTAACAGTAGCCTCATCTTCAAGCAATGCAACTATGATTTCACCGTTTCGTGCAATTTCCTGTTTTCTGACAATAATATAATCTCTATCAAGAATACCGGCATTGATCATGCTGTCTCCCTTTACTTTAAGCATAAAGACATCACTGGAATCCTTAATAAAATCTGAAGAGACAGGGAAGTATTCTTCTATGTTTTCCTGTGCTAAAATTGGTGTTCCTGCTGCAACGTTTCCAACTATAGGAATTAATATGACATTACTTAAATTGCTTGTGTTATCCTGGGGTTTATAAGCAGAATTTAATATTTCAATTGCTCTGGAACTGCCTTTGCTTCTTCTGATATATCCCAGTTTTTCAAGCTTTTTTAAATGGGAATGAACTGTTGCAGAAGAACTTAAACTGACAGCTTCAGCAATTTCTCTGACTGATGGAGGATAACCAATATTTTTAATTGTGTCAACAATAAATTTAAAAATCTGGTATTGTTTCTCACTTATTTGATTGCCTGCTCCAGCCATTTTTATCACTTTATCATCCTGATGATAATATTTTAATAAAATAAAAATTTTAATTCATACATAAAAATATTAATATATTTTTATGTATTTGCTTAACTATACAACAAATAAAAAGAAAAACAAACAAATGTTTGCTTTTCTTTTTATTTGTTAAAAATGATTTAAATATTACTGTTCCAGTTTTTCGCTTTTAGTAAGCCAAGGCATCATTTTTCTAAGATTTTTTCCGACAACTTCAATTAAGTGATTTTCTTCTTTCTTTTTAACAGCATTAAATACAGGTCTTCCGGCTTTATTTTCCAAAATCCATTCTTTTGCAAATGTACCGTTCTGAATTTCGTCAAGAATTTTTTTCATATTTTTTCGGGTTTCTTCAGTAATAACTTTTTTGCCTACAATCATATCGCCATATTCAGCTGTATCGCTGATTGAATATCTCATACCTGAAATGCCATGCTCATAAATTAAATCAACAATAAGTTTCAACTCATTTAGTACTTCAAAATATGCAATTTCTGGCTGATATCCTGCTAAAACCAACGTGTCAAAACCTGCTCTTATCAATTCCGTGCAGCCTCCGCAAAGAACTGCCTGCTCGCCAAACAAATCTGTTTCAGTCTCTTCTTTAAATGTTGTGGTAATAATTCCTACTCTTCCGGCACCCAGTCCTTTTGCATAAGCAAGGGCAATTTGTTTTGCCTTACCTGAATAATCCTGTTCTACAGCGATGATTGCTGGAACTCCGCTGTTTTCGGTATACATTCTTCTTACTATATGACCGGGACCTTTGGGAGCAATCATAATAACATCAACATCTTTTGGTGGAATTATTTGTGAATAATGAATGTTAAATCCATGGGCGAAAGCAAGCACTTTCCCGGTTTTTAAATTTGGTTCAATATACTTGTAAAATAAATCTCTTTGAAGCTCATCATTTACTAAAATCATTATTATCTCTGCCATTGCTGCAGCCTTATCAGCTGTATAAACTTCAAAATCTTTTTCTTTTGCTGCAGACCAGGCTCTGCTACCCTCAAGCTCGCCGACAATTATCTCCATCCCGCTTTCTCTTAGATTTTGTGCATGTGCATGCCCCTGGCTGCCGTAACCTATAATTGCAATCTTCCTGCCTTTAAGGATATCAATACTTATATCCTTATCATAAAAAATCTCTGCCACTTTTCCTCCTTTATTATTTTTAAAAACTTTTAGTGATTTTAAATATTTTAATTTTTAAAAAAATTAAACTTAATCCTTCAAACAGTTTTAAATGCCAAGTTTCAAAATTCATTTTAACAGAATAGGCTAAATGTTTATATAAAAAAATGCAAATTTAATTGGAAAGTTATTCTCGTTTGTACTAATATAAATTGATTATTTTTATCTTATTATAATAAAATCAAAAACTAATAATGTTTGAAAAAAATAATAATATTTTTATTACTTTTAAATTGAATAGGGAGCTTAAATGGAAGCAATTTTACATATAGATTATGCAAGCATGATTCTAAGCCTGGGAATTGTTGCATATGTTGTTATTTTTGGAATAATATTTGCTGAATCAGGATTGCTTGTAGGATTTTTCCTTCCGGGAGACAGCCTGCTATTTACGGCAGGATTTCTTGCTTCTCAAAAAATATCCGGAACCAACCAGAACTATCTTAATCTCTGGATATTAATAGGTGTCACATTTGCAGGAGCAGTAATTGGTGATAGCGTCGGCTATTCTTTTGGCCATAGAATCGGGCGAAGGATATTTAAAAAACCTGATTCAAGGTTTTTTAAAAGGGAAAATCTTGAAAAAGCAGAAAATTTTTATGAAAAGTATGGTGTAAAAACAATAATACTTGCAAGATTTGTACCGATAATAAGAACTTTTGCACCTATAGTTGCAGGAGTAGGGAAGATGCATTACAAGACATTTCTTTCTTTTAATGTAATCGG
>JAPLCN010000037.1 GCA_026392215.1 Actinomycetota bacterium
ATTTTTGTAACTGTATTAGTTACAGTATTATTGCTGTCTTTTATTTTTCCGTCATTTGTGTTTGCAGACCAGACATCTGACGTAAAGGCTTTTGTCACAAGGCTTTATGAAACCTCCCTCGGAAGGGGTCCTGATCCTGCAGGCCTTGAAAACTGGGTTAATAACCTTATAACCGGCAGAGTATCCGGAGGACAGGCAGCATACGGATTTGTATTCAGCCAAGAACTCATAAGCAGAAACTTGGACAATGATCAGTTTTTGGTAATAATGTATAAAGCTTTTTTTGACAGACCTGCCGATCCGGGAGGTTATGCTAACTGGATGGGTTTGCTTAACAGCGGTTCTTCAAGGGAATTTGTATTTTCAAACTTTGTTAACTCAACTGAATTTGCAGATATATGTGCAAAATATGGTATACAGGCCGGAACAGTAAGAGTTCCGGGCAGATCGACGGGTACAATTTCCGCAACAGCAGTAGGAAATACCATTGTTGTTATGGGAGATTCTTTAATAAATAAATCGGATTGGGTACAAAGATTTGACGGTATGATAAAGTCAGCATTTCCTGCTTCAGGCTATAATGTTCTGGGAAGCGGAGTAAACGGTGAAATGGCTTTTCAGGGGCTCTCTCGTTTTGACGGTACCGTTGCTTCGAAAAATCCCAAGGTAGTTATAATTGCGTACGGAACTAATGATATAGGTTCAAGCCCGGAACGTTTTGCTAGCAGTATGGAGCAGTTGGTTATAAAGGCAAAAAGCATAGGAGCAACGGTATTTATAAACCTGGTGGGACCGATTTATCACTCAGGCAAGGAAGATTGGCCGGCATTCAACCAGCTAATTATGGGAATTGCTGCAAAATACGGAATTGCCGTAATAGATGTTTCGGGACCTTTGAGCCAAAATCCTGGTGTTTACCTTACTGAGGGTATGCATTACAGTCCTGAAGGTGCCGAAGTTGTTGCACAGTCTGCCTTTAATATTGTTTCACAATATTTAAAGTAATTCCGAGAAAACGTCTAAAGACATAATAATTTAAAATCTGCATTTAAAAACAGCAACGGGACTGGGTGCTGATATGTTTGAAGAGCAATGGATAGAAAAAATAAATAATTAGTAAGAGTATTGACTTAATTAATTTAATGTATTGTTAATACAGCAAAACATGTGTATAATTTGTGTTATTAATTATAAGCGAAAAAAGAAATTAAGATATGAAAAGATTAAATATAACTTTGCCGGAAAGAGTTGCTGAAGCAATAGAAGTTTATCAGAATAAGAGTAAATTTATTACAGAAGCAATAATTGAGAAAATTGAAAAGGATAAAAAAGAAAAATTAGATACACTTCTTATTGAAGGATATAAAAATGAGTATAATTTGGATAAAAAAATAAATCAGGATTGGGAATATGTAACACTGGAAGGGTGGCCTGATTGATTAATTATCCCAAAAGAGGTGAAATCTGGCTGGTATCTTTAGAGCCTGTAGCAGGCCATGAGATTGGGAAAACAAGACCGGCATTAATAATTTCCAATGACAGAAATAATGAATATTCTTCAACTGTAACCCTGATTCCAATAACAGCCTCTATTGATAAAATATATCCGTTTGAAGTTTTTATTTCTAAAGTTGATTCAGGGTTGCAATTAGATTCTAAAATAAAGTGCAATCAAGTAAGAACAGTTGATAAGTTAAGGTTGGTAAGGCTTGTAGGTGAAATTTTAGCAGAAAGGTTAATTAAGGTTGAAGAAGCCCTCCTGATGCACATTGGAATTTCAAAATTGGACAATGAGAGAATTAATCCATTTTGTTTTAACATATAAGTAAATTTTCAAATAAAAGCGGCATAAGCTGTTTCCTAACTGACGCCAATTTCCAGGAGATTTCTTGAAATATCATAAAGCAGATCCCCTGTTCTTTCAAAATGAAGCACTATATCTGAAAAAATTACACCAGACAAAGGCATGCTTTCTCCTTTTTGAAGCCTTTTTAAATGGTTGAGACGCATACTTTTTACAATTTCATCGATTTCTGCTTCTATTCTTTCACAATTTTCAAAGATTTCTATATTGCCATTCTCCATGCCATTAAGCAGGATATCAAACATACTGATGACTTTATCATTTAAATTTCCCAGTTCTTCTATTTCAATTTTACTGAAAATCATCCTGTTTTCTTCTTTTACTATCATCAGGTAAAGCATGCTTTCAGCATGATCCCCGGTTCTTTCGGTTGTATAAGCAATATGCATCAAATTAGTCAATTTATTTGAGAGAGTGAGTGTTAATGACTGCCTGGACACTTGAGTAAGATATCTTATTATATCTTCAGTTACGCTATCAACTGCGGCCTCTCTATCTAGAACTCTTTTTTCAAGATTAGTATCTTTGTTATTTAATCTTGCAAAAGCTGCATCCAGCATTACTTTAACTATTTTAGCAAGCCTGTGGAGTTCTTTTTTTGCCTGATCAAGTGCAATTGCCGGTGTTTTTATCAGTCTTTCGTCTAAAAAAATTGCATTTTTATGCTCTACGACATCTTTACCGGGATATAATTTAACAACCAGTTTTTCAAATAATCCGATTATGGGAAATAAGATTATCGTAGTTGTTGTGTTAAATATTGTATGCATATTAGCAATCTGATGGGGAACAGTATTTCCAATATGCGGGAAAAGCCATGTTCCAAGCTTAAATCCATACAGTAATGTAAAGAATAATACAGTTCCGAATATATTAAATAATAAATGGGCAAAAGCTGTCCTGCGGGCTGTGACCGTAGTACCCGCACTTGCAATTAATGCGGTGGCGCAAGTTCCGATATTGTCACCGAACAAAATCGGGACTGCGGCGGTTATAGGCATCAAACCTTGTGCTGCCAGAGCTATGAGCAAACCTATTGTTGCAGAGCTGCTTTGCAATATCGAAGTTATAATAAGACCTGCAAGCAAACCTAGGAACGGGTCTTTGCTGAAGATAAGCAGAAAATTTTTGAACCCCAGATTATCTTTTAGCGGTTCGAGTGATTGTTTCATAAGATTCATCCCAAGAAACAATAGTCCAAGTCCGATTATCGCCATTCCAATGTTTTTATATCTTCTCCTTTTACTTACAAAAAACATAACAAAACCGACAATAATTAAAGGATAAGAAAACGCATCAATAATATTGAAGGAAACTATCTGGGCAGTAATAGTGGTTCCTATATTTGCTCCCATGATAATTCCTATTGCCGTTTTTAAAGTCATCAGCCCTGCATTAACAAATCCGACTGTCATTACAGAAGTAGCGCTGCTGCTTTGAATTACCATGGTGGTTGATAAGCCAACAAGTACCGAAGCCCAGGGTTTTTTTGCAAGAATGTTCATTATGGATTTAATCTTATTTGAAGCAACTTTCTGGAGACTATCGCTTAAGGTAGTCATACCGAAAATAAACAGCACCAGACCGCCTAAAACCTGAATAATTAATTTAAAATACATAAGTTAATTTATGGTTGGTTGTCATTGTCTGTTAATAAAATACTTAAAAAGCAACAAAAAGATTATATAAAAATATGAAAAAATATTAAATATAAAAAAATATTTTTTTTAAAAAAAAGTAATTTTTCAAAAAGCGGTTTATGTAAATTTTAATTTAAATTATAAAATAAGACTTGCAATAAAATCTGTTGCATCAATGTTTTTTGTTATGTGATATAATATGCTATATAATTGAGTAATAAAATGGTAATAAAATGTGTAACAAAAAGGATATAAATAAAAAGGTGACAGTATGAAATTTGTGAGCATAAGAGAATTAAGGATAAGCCCTGTGAAAATATGGAGACAATTAAATGATGAAGAAGATATAGTAATAACTTCGAATGGTAAACCCATAGCTGTGCTCAATCCGATTTACAACAATAACCTTGAAAGTACATTAGATATTATAAAGAGAGCGAGAGCTTTAAAAGCAATGGAAGAGATACAACTGCAATCAGTAAAAAAGGGGCTAGATAAGCTTACTGATCATAAAATAAATGAAATAATAGAAAAGGTAAGAACTGAACGCAGGCAATGATAGTAGTAATTGATACAAATATTTTAGTTTCCGGCTTTTTAAAACCCTATAGCGATGCTTCATCTATCATTAAGCTTATTTTTGAAAGAAAAATTAAGCTTGCATATGATATCAGGATTTTATTGGAATATGAAGATGTTCTAAAAAGAGAAGAATTCGATTTTAACAAAACAGCGATCAAAATAATAATTGATTTTATTAAATCATCAGGAATTAACAGCAGTGCAATTACTTTAAAAAAGACATTGCCACATGAAAATGACAATCCTTTTTTAGAAGTGGCTGTTGCGTCAAATGCAGATTTTTTAATTACAGGAAATAAAAAACATTTTCCTGATGAAATATGTAAGCCAATTAAAGTAATATCTATAAAAGAATTTATGGATATTTTTAAAAACAACAGTTAAGATTCTTATAGATAAAATGAGTGTGACTTCCTTCAAAATATTTTAATACAGCATCCAAAAATACTTATAAATATGCTCCGCAACACTTTTTGTATTTCTTGCCGCTTCCGCAAGGACATAGATCATTGCGGCCAACTTTAGGAATAATTTTTATCCCTATCAGGCAACACCTTTTGAACAGCCTGAACCTCTGCAGGAATTTATTATAGGCAAACCTTAAGTTGCCTTTATATTCATAATATATCTTGCCAGGTTTTCCATAGAGCAAGCCCTTCCAGGATAAACTCTTTCTGTGCAGTACACATTAAATCCGCAAGTACCTCCAGGATGATATAAAATAGAATAATGGGGGATAAAGTTCGAATGGACAAGAGGATAAAAACCTTAATGACTGCAGTAATTGTAGTCTTAGTTGCCAGCAGCCTTTGATAAATCCTCTCTTACAACTACGATATCAAATGGTTTCTCATCCCCGCCGCGAGATATTGTAAGAGTAACTTTGCTATTTATAGGGCCTCTTAGACGTAGAATACCTTCGCCCTCTCTCATAGCAGAACAATTAATTCCATCAATGGCAGTAATCATGTCTCCCTTTTTCAATCCTGCTTTGTCAGCAGGTAGGCCTGGGGCAATTTCATTTATGGTAATGAAATTCGGAGAAACCTCAATCTTGACTCCAATACCACCATTTGCTTTTGAAATCATCTGATCAACCGTACTTTTATCTATTACAGTTCTAATTTTTATGATTTTCCCATCTTTTATCTCAAAAGTCATTTCAGCCCGAACTGTATCAATACCTATCATTTTATATTCATCCCCGGATTCTTCAATTTGCACGCTGATAATGTCCCCACTGGTATTGGTCCATTTAAGGATTTTTATATTATGCTTCCACAAAATATTGTGCTTTATAGACTCATGCATTGATTTTACATCTGTTGATTTTGATTCCTGATCTCCTAACTTTTGCTCTGTTACAATATCCTTGCTCAAAAGCCCGATAACGGAATCTGCATCCCCTTTGTTATAATAGTCAATAAATGACTCGACAAGTATTTTTTGATCTGAGTTTTGAAGAGCAACATCTTGTTTGCTGCTGCATCCGGATATCATAATAGGGATAATCAAAAGTGCAATTAACAAACGCATATATTTCATGGTTATACTCCTTCCAAAATGGTCTGTAAAATAAATATTGGCTACTTAATTTTATATGTTAAACTTCTCATTCTCATAGGTTCGTAAAAAATGTCCAGGAGCGGCAATTGCAAGCATCCTGGGCGGGGACTTATCCCTTTTAAACTTATATGTAGTAATTAATGCCTTTTATTTGTTTAAAATGCTTATCGAATGTGGCAATATATGGAATATTGTAATAATTCATTGTAGCTGCATGAATAGCATCCCTTGTATTGATTCCAGGAGTATTCAAAATTATTAATTTTGTATTTTCTAATATTTTAAAATTTATAGGCAGTACTTCATCTACAATGCTGGAAAATTCATCGAATATTTCTATTCCTTTTTCCAATAAATTAATTGCCTGGAATCTATATAAGATTTCCTGGAGAACTTCCACTGATGTTACTCCGTAAATCTTACCAAGAGAAATACCTTCAAGTATCTTTATGGAAGGTTCTTTGTTTGGATGGCTGCTTCCAGCAGCATATATAGGGATGTTTGTATCAATAAACACTTTATCTTTATTCATCATTTTCCCAATCAGCTTCTCTGCCTTTTAAAATTTCTTCTTCTATATTTTCCGGACTTGTCACAGATAAATTCATGGACTTCAGTTTATTAAGTGCTTCCAACTTTTCTTCCTTACTTTTGATTCCGTAATAAGCAGCAACGGCTTCTCTGACAAGTTCACCGATAGAAACATTATCTATACTGGATTTTTCCCTTAATTTTTCATAAACTTCTTCATCAAAAAGTAAAGTTGCTTTTTTTAATCCCATAATAAATTCCCCTAATTTTCAAATATGTATATGGCGCTGTATACATAATAACTTTAAGTACAATAAATATCAATATAAAATTAAAAATAATCTGTTACTGGTTTTTAATTTCTTCAAAAAGTTCTTTAGTAGCTTCCTTATCATAAACAACGGCGCTGGCTTTACCTACCATTTCTGGCCATGACGGGATAGTCGTGATTTTAATGTTTTGAGTATTTATTTTGCCAAAAGAAGGCATAAATTTAACAACATCACTAAATGTAAAATCAGTCCAGACATAATTTAACAGATAATTTATAAAAACTGGCATTTTCAGAAATTTTTCAAATGTAGTCTGCTGATTATATAAAGCAAGTATCACCTTTGCAGCTTCCCTTTCTCTTGCAAAAGCACCGCCCTGCTGGCCAGGCTCACCGTTTCTGTGCCTGTCTCTGCAAAGAGCCAATGCCTGCTCCCCGTTTAAATGATGAATCCCTTTATCCAAATAGCATCCGGAAAATGAGTCAGACAGATTTTCTTTTACTTCAACTGTAACTCCACCTAACAAATCTATTAAAGGCTTAAATCCATCGAAATCAGTAATTATATAATTATCTATTTTGAGCCCCGATAATTCTTCAATTGTTTTAACTGTTAACTCATTGCCTCCTATTGCGTGAGCTCCGTTAATCTTGCCGTCTTCATGGCCAGGAATACTAACCCAGGTATCTCTCGGGATTGTAATGATTGTTCCTTCACCTGTTTCAAGGTTAAGATGAAAAATTATAATTATATCTGTTCTGCCGTTAACCCTTCCACCAGGCCTGTCAAATGCACTGTCATCGCCTAAAATTAATATGTTTACCGAATTTGGTTTTTC
>JAPLCN010000134.1 GCA_026392215.1 Actinomycetota bacterium
AAGATGATGCCAAAAGTAATGGATACGATGTTAAATAAGGTGGGGCAGCGAATTCCAATGCCTGATTATATGAGTGAACAGATGCCAGAGATTATGCCAAAGGTGATGAATAATTTAATGCCTCATATGATAGCAGATGTAGTACCGCTGGTTACACAGCCAATGATTGATTATTTACAAAGCAAGGGCAAGAATTAATTCATTGGGAATTAATTAATTTTTAGATTTGATGATTAGCGCCACTAAAAGTTACAAAAATAAAAGAATTGTTTTAGAGGTTGAATGAACTCTGTCCCAAAATTATGAAAAGTGCAAATATGAAATTTCTGTTTTTAAGAATTATTAAAATCAGCATTCACTAAACCAGCCAAAGACCTAATTATTTACTATTGGCGATGCTTCATCGTTAAACGGGTTTGTCCTTGCAGCCAATGAAAAAAGATAAGGGTAGTTTGTTTTTAAATGTTTTATATATGCGAGATATTCTTTGATTATTAAAAGATAAGCTCTCTTTATATCACCTGATAAATGATTGTAATCAGTATCTGGCAAAGTCTTAAAACCGTTCCTGTATTCAAGCTCTTCAGTCAAATGAAAAACTGCCCATAAAAGCGCTGTGAAACTTTCATGTTCAAGCAAGTTGGGATTTTCAAGCAGCCGTAAAAGGAAGGTTCTTCTTTGTGAAAGGAATGTTTTCAATTCATCCAGGTTGCCCTGTTTGCTGTTGATATTGCATTTATATTTATCTATTTTCCCAGATTGTCGTAAGAAATCTTTATTTTTCCATTTGTCAATATCAGCAAGATCTTTCTTGATCGCTGCAGCATTTAAATCAAATTCTTCAAATAGATAGATTAACTTCAATCCAACTTCACTAAAAAATGCTCCTATAACCATGTTCAATTTTTCAAGCATTGTCTTTTTTTCCCTTGCACTTAGTACCCTGTCTATAATCAAGGTGACAAACAACACTTCTATTGGAAGAAAAGCAATGTCACCGATTAGATACAGAAAAATATGATGTACGTCTCTGAAGATAAGGTAATGGACAAAATACAATATGGCTGAAAGCAAAGCTAAAATTAAACCAAGTAAGATCTGCCAGTTTAATTTCTTCATTTAGCCTCCCTAAAAATTAGTGGAAAAATATTACTATTTATTATTATTTTATTTTAGCAGTTTTTAATAGAATAATGACCATAAAAAATCCGATTGAAAATAAAGAGCTTTCTTAAAGGAAAAAATGTTTATATTTTATAAATACAATCCTTTATTTGATGATTTTATTTCTTAAATAATGACCCATAAGATAAGAAACAACCTCAATCTTTTCATAATCAATATCGCCATCGGAATATATTATTTTTTCATCTGCATTTACATTTAATACTTCTCCGATAAACACATCATGTGTCCCAAGATGAATAGTATCTTTTACCCTGCATTCTATATTAATTGCACACTCCTTAATCATGGGAGTATTTATTACAAGCCCTTTTTCTTTAGTAAGCTGCATTTCCTTAAACTTGTCAAAATACCTTCCTGATTTTGTTCCGCAGAAATTACAAGCATTTATCATTTTTTCGTCAGGAATATTTATTACAAATTCTTTTGAAGAGCTGATAAGCTCATGGCTATATCTTGAAGGTCTTATGGAAATTGATATCATGGGAGGGTTGCTGCAGACAGTTCCCGCCCATGCAAGCGTAATTATATTATCTTTAACACCATTTGAACTAGAAACAAGTACAACTGGATTGGGATACAACCTTTCAGGTTTTCCGATTGATTTTTTCACTTTTTACCTTCCTTAAAATAGTATTATTAGTAAACAATATATGATATTAAATTATTTATAATAGCAAGTCATTTTGCATTTGAATTAAAAACAGTATTATCTATGCATTCACTACATTAAGAACTTTCTTTCCACTTCCTTGCACCTGCTTTTATTTCACAGATCTCAGTTAAAACCAGTGCTCTCATTTTTAAAGACCCTTTATTGTAAAAATTAACAATAGCAGCTGGAAAGATAATAAGGTCGGCCCCTGATTCTCCCTAAACCTGTTGAACCTTTGCCGTATTTCCGGATTTGCCTAAAATCATCAGGGAAACTCCTATCAAAACAAACATCAGGTGGAGAATCCCGCAATAGGCAAGCAGTGCATACAGTACTTTCTTAAATTCGAAATCCGGCAGGAATGTTGTAGTAGTATTGAAGCTTTTTGATGCATTTTCAAGTTTTACGGAAATATCCTTCAGGTCAACTGCAATCTTATCTATATCATCGGCATTTTTATCAATTGATCCGGCAGTATTCTCGATATTTATTGCAAGGCTATTAAGATTATCACCGATATCAGTAAAATGTTTAACTGTTCCTTCCAGTGGCTTGAATGTCCCTATCTGAAAATTGATTGATTCTGCAATCCCATAAGTAGCCTGAGCTGCTGACCTGGATAAGTCTGATACTGTAAATAAAGTCTCTTTTGCCTCCCTGGCAGTCGTTGAGACATTTGCAATCGTTTTAGAAGAGTCCTTAATAAGTACAGTAATAGAACTTGCTCCTTCCTGCACAGAAGTATTAAGGCTGGAAAAATTGAGGATATTGAGATTAAGGCTCTTTACCGCGAAAATTCCTCCGAAACAGGCAATGGTTCCCAGAGAACCGAAAATAAGCATAATAATTGCCAGTATATAAATAATGACTTGCTTTTTGGACGACACAGGCATCTCCTTTCAATGAACATGCATTTGTGGCTTATTAGTAACTTAATAAAACTCCCGCCTACATTTTTAATTCCCGAAGCTAATTAAATTTAAGTTATTAATTTTAAATTCTGTAATAAAAAAAGCTTTAATTATTTAATTCTTTTGATAAGTTTTTGCAATAAAGTCTTTCGGCGTTTTTAGTTCCCCGATATCCCAAAAATCCTAAAAAACCCATTAAAAGAATGTAAACTATAAGTATTGTGCTAAACAGGATAATGTTCAAATCAGTGTCCTTTCAAATAAAATTAATATTAATTTTTAATGGAATTTGCAGTATGTGTTTATTTAACCAAATAAAACAATGATTTAAGATATTTTTTTATTCTATAGCAAAAGCTGCAAATTTTAAAATAATTATTATAAACATTAAAAAAATATTAAATGATTCTTAGGTTTTTAAGATGTTGATAAAGAAATTTCAATAAAACAGTCTGCATTTTTTAAATTATTTTTATATTTTATGGAAAGCTTAAGCTGTCGCTAATTTTCATAGATTCCAATACATTAAGTATCAATAAAACCATTTTTATAAAAAAATTTGCTATAATAATTTTTTAAATCACAACTTATCTATTGAAAATTACCAGACATGAGTTATTTCAGTAAAACCTGATTTAAATACCATAAAGGAGGAATTGTTTAAAATGATGAATAAAAAAGATATGGAAAAGTACTCGTCTTCTGTCACCTTATCAGATATGGAAATTTTCATTTTTCCTGAACTTTTATATAGCTTGTTTTTGGCTAATATAATGTCCCCAAGAATATGGGCATGGAAAGAGGATCCATGGTTTAAAGATATTGACAGCATGACACCATACAAGAGGATATTAAGGGTTAAGCAATTCATCATGGAAAACTTCGATTTTAATCTTGACCTTGATACCTGGGGACTTACAACAAAGGAAAAGGAAATTGCAAGGTTTAAATCTTTTATGGACGAAGATGTAATAAACGAGAGCAATGCCCTGTTTGGTTACGAAGGTGACAAGTATTATTTTGACATAGACATTAGAAAACATTTTGGAATTGATAAATATAAATCCAATGTAATCCCGTATTGGAAGACGGAAAC
>JAPLCN010000201.1 GCA_026392215.1 Actinomycetota bacterium
ACTCACAGGCTCGGCAACAAAAATATATTCTGTTGCAAATTGGTTAAAGCCCAAACTTACAAGATTTTACATATTCCAAGATTTGGGAATACAACCTCATATCCCTGTTGCCTCACTCAACTCTGACGTCCTCGATGGTGCCCCTGAGTCAATTAAGAATGTCCCCGATGGCTCACACTTTGGGTGAAAAATCACATGTTAAATGAGTCAATCAAGAACGTCCCTGATGACTCACGAAATGAGTCAATTAAGAACGTCCCCGATGACTCCCCCCGATAGCTCTAAAATTTTTATTTATATATTTATATTATTATGCTATTATCCATTTATATAAATATTATAAGAAATTTAATCGTATATGAGATTTCGTGATACTTTAAACAAAATTGCATTTAAATTTTTAAGTTTCAGATATGAAAAAGGCAGGCAGTTTTATTTATCTGTTTTTATTGCAATCCTGATAGCAATTGCAATTCTCACACTTTTAACAATAAAGCAAAGCCATGACACTAAAGTTAAGGAAAATGTTTTAAAGGCTGTTTTAAATTCAAATAAAAGCTTAAGTAATCCGGAAGACTCAAAAAATATTTCCGCAGCTAGTCCAGTAGAAGAGCAAAAGAAAATAACGGCCGAAAAGATAAAAGTCTATATCTGTGGTTACATTAATAATTCCGGAGTTTATGAATTAAATGCGGGTACACGTGTCATAGATCTTATCGATCTTGCAGGCGGAGCTAAAATAGAAGCCTATCTTGAGTCAATAAATCTTGCAGAAGTTTTAACGGACGGCGAGAAAGTATATATTCCCTCAAAGGAGGAAGCCTCCAACCCCGGCAACAGCATTTTTTTAAATGGATCTGCGGGAAATAACTCAAAAAGCAATATTATTAATATAAATTCTGCAGGGGAAAGTGAGCTGGAATTACTCCCTGGAATAGGTCCGGAGCTTGCTCGGAGAATCATAGATTACAGAACAAACGCAGGTTCTTTTAAAAGCAAGGAAGATTTAAAAAATGTAACAGGGATTGGTGAGAAAAAGTTTAATGCAATCAAGGACCTGATTACTGTATGAAATTCTGCTATTTTATATGGGCACTATCTGTAACATCAGGAATTTTTCTATTTAATTTACTTGTTTTAAAAAACTGCGATATTAATTTTTTTTATAAAATTTTCCTCATAATAATTTCTATTACTTTAGCGTTATCAGGTTTTTTCAGTATAAAAAAACATTTAAATATTAAAAAGGCTAATGCCATATTTTTAACTTTTACTTTTTTGCTGTTTTTGATACTTGGCTTTATCAGCGCCAGCTTAAACTATTTAAACAATAATGAATTTTGCAGGTTAGCTGTAAATACAAATATTTTTAAATCAAAAGATGTTGAAATAACAGCAACAGGACTAATATCAAACAATCCTTCTTTAAAATTTGGCAGTGTTTATTTTGACTTTGAAATAAGCAAGCTAAGAATAATTAATAAAGAAAACGGAAATAACGGGCAGTTAAATAATTGCGGTAATATTTTTATATCATATAAAAATAAGTTTAATTCTGATTTGCAGTTAGATGATCTTATTTTGTTAAACCTGACTGGAGTAAATGCTTACTCAGATAAAGCCGGAAATAATTATTATATTTTTAGTGCAGATAAGATTATCCATACAGAGGTAAGCGGCTTAAGTTCATATTTTTATATTTTTAAATCAAAGATTCATGCCTGCCTTAACCTTCTTTACGAAAAAAACTTAAATAAGTCCAATTCGAAGATAGCCGCAGCATTAATACTTGGAAATCAGTCAGAAATTCCCCAAAAAATTACAGACAGCTTTAAAAAAAGCGGAATTTATCACCTGCTGGCCATATCAGGGCTTCACGTATCTATCATAGCGGCATTTATCTGTTTTATGTTTAAAAAAATAAGCTTTTCATCAGGCTTTAAAAAATTTAATATTTCCTATTTTGTCGTTTTTTTTCTGATTTTTTATAACTTTGTTGCAGGGGAAAAATCAAGCATGATCAGAGCTTCAATAATGTTTGGCCTGGCACTTTTTGCGAGAGATCTGCATAAGGATATCAAGCAGGCAAATTTACTTTTTACTGCTTATATTGTTTTGCTACTCGTAAGTCCAAATTATTTAAACAATCCGGGATTTATTTTATCTTTTGCTTCTGTTGCCGCTATCATATTTATAATACCTGTGTTAAAAAAGTCCTTAAATTATTTTCTAAAGCTTAAAAAGCCTTTAGAAAATTATTTTATTAGGTCAATTATTGCTGCGCTGTCAATAAATATATTTATTTCTCCTGTTCTTTCCTATTATTTCGGAGGTTTTTCATTAATTGCAATTATAGCCAACCTTGCAGTGGCACCTGTATTTTATTTACTTCTGCTGGACTTGTTCATTTCATCAGTTGCTGCAACTTTCTGGTTTGCCATCGGCTCTTTTTGCATTATACCGGCAGATTTTTTAACCGGTGTAATTTTAAAACTCTCAGATTTTTTTATTTCTTTGCCTTACAGTTTTGTCAGCACCGATATTTTTAAAAATAAATTTGCCCTATTTTTGTATTACCTTATTTTAATAATAATAATTGCCTCTCTGCAGCGCTTTTTTAAAAGAAAAGAAGTAAAGAATAATATTAAAAATATTGTATAATTTAAGTTATGCGGCTAACAGACAACAGACTTTGAACGGCGCTTCTTTAAAGGCATGTTATTTTTTACTTTTTTTAATTGAAATGATATAAATTGACAGATTATTTTATAATCAATAATTAACCTTAAAACAAAAAAATAAATGGCAGGATTTTTAGAAAATAAAAAGATTGAAGATTTAAAAGCAGTTTATTTTATCGAAAGTAAAAGCGAAAGCATTATCGATGAAAAAGTAAAGGAAATTAAAAATTACTTTAAAGATAAAATTGACATAGAAAATGATTTAAAGATTTATAATTTAAAAGATGAAGTCGATCCAGGGCAGTTATACAATTTTATAAATACGCCATCATTTTTTTCCATAAAAAAAGCCATAATCATTAAAAACTGTGAAAAGATTTTAAAAGACCTTTTAAAGATAATTTCAGATTTCTTTTTAAAAACATCAAACCCACAGGAAAGCACTATAATCTTTTTAACTTCAACAGAATTTAGAAAAGCTTATATGTTCCAGGATTTTGTTAAAAATTTCGGTGAAGTAATCAGCATAAGAAAGCCTGAAAGCGATAATTTAAAAAAGCGTGTTCTTGAAAAAGCAGAGCTGGACGGTATAAAGATCACTCCCAGGGCTTTGGAAATATTTATCGGGAACATAAATGGAGATCTTAACTTGCTTGAAAATGAATACGAGAAGCTATATTTATACGTATGCTCAGAGAGCAAAAAAATAATAAATGAAGACATTGTAAAAAGACTTATTAACAAAAATATCACATTTACAATTTTTAATTTTGTAGATTATATTGGATATAAAAATTTTAAAATGGCTGCGGAGCTTGTGCCGATGGTAGCTGTCGATGATTATGCAGTTGCCGGTGTAATAAAGCAGCTTTTTTCAATGTTTAAAGGTGTTTTATATATGAAAGACGGGGAAAGAGGCAAAAACGAAGCTAAAACTTATCTGGAAAAAAACACAAAAGCAAGCCCTGGTTTTATCTTAAAAATACTTGGCAATTATTTACGCTTTGCCATGAATTATTCCATAGAAGAAATAATAAAAATTATTGGCGTTTTAAATGATTTTGAAATAAGAAAGAGAAATACAAGCGAGCCTAATATAAACTTTCTTTACAGCCTTTTGTCAAAAATCCAATTTCAACAAAATGCCTAAATCAATATGAGACCGCCTGTTTTAATCCTCAAGTAATAAATATTTTAAAAAACTACTTTTCCTGTTTTAAAGAATTTACAAGTTTAGCAGCTTTTGATTTTTTGTTAGCTACAAAATTTTTGGAAACAGCACTTTTTTTAGCTGCTTTATCTAGACTCTTAAAGTATAAACTTATATCAGTCTTAGCAGCGTCAAAATCCTTTCCTTCAACAGCTATGGCTAATTTCTTTTTATTGCTTTTTATTCTGGTTTTAAGAACCTTATTCTTAAGAGCTCTTTTAATTCCCTGTCTGTCTCTTTTTTCCTGTGATTTTATATTTGGCATAAACAATAACTCCACTATCTGTTTTTTTTAAATCTGTTTTTTAAAAGAATCGATATTTTATCATTTTTTTTAATAAATAAAAATATTTAATTATTTAAAATATGAAAATTTAAATGCTATAATTCATTTTTTCATAAAAAACTAAGTTATGTTATCATAAAATCAATTTAATTTACAACAATTTAAAGTAATGCAGCAAAACACCGATTACAGAAAAAAAATTTTCAGCGCTACTTTTTTAGTAATAATAGCAACTTTAATTTCCAAAATTTCAGGGCTTGCCCGTGATCAGATCATGGCAGGATATTTCGGGATAAGCTATGAAACTGATGCTTTTACCTGGGCATATTTTATTCCAAACCTTTTCCGGGTTTTGTTTGCAGAGTCAATTATTATTGCTGCTTTCATACCGGTTTATACCTTATATTTAAAGAAAGGCGATAACAGGGAGATTAATGATTTTGTCAGTTCCGTGACCAATATATTTATACTGATTTTTACTGTTATTTCTGCACTTATATTTATTTTTTCATCTCCAATCGGCATGCTGCTTTCAAAAATATCAGGCAACAATCTTGATATTTCAAGTTTTTCAGCAATGAACAGAATAATGATATTTTCGCTGGTTATTATGAGCATTTCCGGCCTCCTGACAAGCATATTAAACAGCCATAACAAATTTACTGTTCCTGCTATAGCGCCAATGATAATGAATGTAATTTCAATTATTTTTGTTGTACTGCTGGCAAAAAATATCGGGATTGTCAGCATGGCAATCGGTGTAATTATCGGGTCAATCCTGGAGGTAATCATACAGCTGCCCGGACTTAAGGGGACAGGATTAAAATATAAATTTAATATTGATTTTAAAAATAAGGCAGTAAGAGAAATTTTTGGCATGATGGTTCCAATAATGCTAAGCTTGGGGGCTGTCCAGATAAATAACAGTGTTGACAACTTTTTTGCCTTAAACCTTGGTGCCGGAAACACAACTGCTCTTACTTTTTCGTGGCGGGTTGCAAACCTGCCATTGGGAGTATTTTCAGTAGCAGTAATTACTGTCTTATACCCTTTAATTTCAAGGCAGGCTGCAAATGACAATATGAAAGGTCTTAAGGAAAGTTTTTCACTAGGTTTTAGGGAAATAGGATATATAATGATACCTGCAAGCCTCGGAATTATTATCTTAAGCAGCCCGATCATTAAGATTTTATTTGAAAGGTATCAATTTACTGCAGCTGATACTGCAAAAGTAGCGCATATTCTGATTTTTCACAGCAGCGGGCTTTTGTTTTTTGGACTACTGATGATTTTAAACAGAATGTTTTATTCATTTAAAAATGTAAGAACGCCACTGAAAGTAGCCATTGCTTCAATCGGCATTAATTTTTTGCTTGACTGGGTACTTGTTAAATTTTTAAATGTAAGCGGTGTTGCATTATCCACATCAATTGTAGGAGCAATAAATGTTCTCGTGCTTCTTATTATTTTAAGAAAAAAGATAGGTTATCTTGGCGGCAAGAAGATTATCCTTTCTTATTTAAAAATAATTGCTGCTTCAGCGATTATGTGTGCAATAATATATTATTTATGGAAATTCCTGTCTGCATACTTTTCATCAGGCACTTTTATGTTATTATTGCTCCTTGCTATAATAATTATTGCCGGAGGTGGAGTATATGTCCTCCTTACCTATCTGTTTAAAATGGAAGAAGTAAGATTTGTAGCCAATGCTGTCAAAGGAAGGTTTTCCAGATAATGTTAAATAAAATATTTTACCCTTTAGTCTTATTACCGGGTAATATTTTACATATAATCAAATTTAGTTATTTAATTTATGGTGAACAATTCACTAAAGTTTAAAAAATTATAAAATTTTGAGCTTATAAAACTTAAAAAATTTACAAAAAACTTTAGTTATTCACCAATAACTATTTAATTATTTTTATGATTTAAAATATAAGTTAAAAATGAGCAATCAGAAATTTATTAGAAATTTTTCAATAATAGCACATATTGACCATGGCAAGTCCACCCTGGCAGACAGGATTCTTGAATATACTCATACTGTCAGCCCAAGAGATATGCTTGAACAGTATCTGGATGACATGGACCTGGAAAGAGAGAGGGGCATAACCATCAAGGCTCACTATGTTACTGTTTTATATAAATCCCGCTCTGACGGCAATGAATATCAGTTTAATTTAATTGACACTCCGGGACATGTTGATTTTACATATGAAGTTTCCAGAAGCCTTGCAGCTTGTGAAGGCGCTATCCTGGTAGTTGACGCGACACAGGGTGTTCAGGCTCAGACTCTGGCAAATGTTTATCTTGCTATGGAAAATAATTTAGAGCTTATACCGGTTATAAATAAGATAGACATGCTAGCCGCAAGACCTGAAGAAGTATCTGATGAATTAAATAAAATTTTAGGAATAGAAAAAACAAAAATCCATTTGGTTTCTGCAAAAACAGGAGAGGGTGTTGAAGAAATCCTTGAAAGCATAGTAGCCGAAATACCTACACCGGCCGGAGATGAAAATGCACCTCTTCAAGCGCTTATTTTTGATTCAAATTACGATCCATATAGGGGAGTGGTTTCCCTTTTAAGGATTGTCAATGGTAAAATTTCAAAAGGCATGAAGATAAAATTCATGGCAGAAAATTGTGTGACAGAAGTTGAAGAGATAGGGATTATGGGCCCCAAAATGATTCCTAAAAAAGAGCTATCAACGGGCGAAGTAGGGTATATTGTTACAGGAATAAAGGAAGTCGATAAAATAATTGTAGGTGATACCATTACATCCTTTTTAAGTCCGGCTGAAAAACACCTCCCGGGCTATAAAAAGCCCAAGCCCATGGTTTATTGCGGCCTTTACCCCATAGATGGAGATGATTATGAAGATTTAAGGGAAGCTTTAAAAAAGTTTGAGCTTAACGACTCATCTTTGGTATTTTCACCTGAAGTTTCTGCTGCTCTCGGTTCAGGATTCAGAATGGGCTTTCTTGGCTTATTGCATCTGGAAATTGTAAAGGAAAGGCTCGAGAGGGAATATAATCTAAGGCTTCTCACCACTACTCCCAATGTTGCCTATAAAATAACAAAAACCAACGGTGAAGTAATATTTTTAAAAAGCCCGGCTGATTATCCTGATGAAGAAAAAATCGTAAAGATAGAAGAGCCTTATGTAGCAGCAACAATTATAACTCCCAAGGAATACATTGGTGAAATAATGAAGCTTTCAAGCCAGAAAAGGGGAGTTTATAAAGACATGCAGTATATTTCTGTCGGAAGAGTAGAACTGAAGTATGCATTTCCTCTTTCTGAAATAATTGTTGATTTTTTCAATCTTTTAAAATCAATTTCTGCAGGATTTGCTTCTCTTGATTACGAATTTCTTGAATACCGCGAATCAGAACTTGTAAAGATGGATATACTGGTCGGCGGGAATAGGGTTGATGAACTTGCCGTCATTATCCATAAGGATAAGGCTTACTATATAGGGAGAGAATTTGCCAAAAAATTAAAGCAGGAAATACCAAAGCAGATGTTTGAAATAGCAGTTCAGGCTTCAATCGGAAAAAGGATAATCGCCAGGGAAACAATATCTGCTTTCAGGAAAGACGTAATTGCAAAGCTTTATGGCGGAGATGTAACAAGAAAAAACAAGCTTCTTGATAAGCAAAAAAAGGGCAAGAAGAAGATGAAGAAAATAGGCAAGGTTGAAATCCCCAGTGAGGCATTTATGAGTTTTTATAAGATTGAACTTGAAAATAAATAATTTTTTTAAAGTTTAGGATCAGTTTTCTGTTACAGGCGCTTATCTAAGCCTGCTGTCAGAAAATAGATATAAGGAAAGCTTAAAAATTGTCAGCAAATTAACTTATCTTGAGTTAAGCGCTAACAATAATTACATGGAAAGATATGTGGCAGGATTATTTCTGCCTTTTACTAATTTTAAATAGTTCCCTACAGTTGAAAATCTGGTAAAATAATATTCTTTGCATGAAACAAATTAAAACAGGAGAGGAAAATGAGTATAAGTTTTGCCGTTGCAGGTAAAGGCGGAGTCGGGAAGACCACAATCTGCAGTTTGATTATAAGAAGCCTGATAGATAAAGGGAAATCACCGGTTTTAGCTTTGGATGCTGATGCAAATTCCAACCTTAATGAACTTTTAGGAGTGGATGTAAATAAAACAGTCGGAGCCTTGCGGGAAGAGTTTAAGGCAAATGCTCAAAAGCTTGATGCAGGAGTGCATAAAGACGAGCTTGTTGAAATGAAAGTTAATGAATCTTTAATTGAATCCAAAAACTTTGATCTGCTTGTTATGGGAAGAGGTGAAGGGCCCGGGTGCTATTGCTATGCTAATACACTTTTCAGAAAATATATAGATATGCTTCAGAACAACTATGATTATATTATAATGGATAATGAAGCTGGAATGGAGCATATAAGCAGAAGGACAACACAGAATATTGACTGCCTGGTTATTGTCTCTGACTCGTCTCCCAGAGGTATTGAAGCAGCTGCAAGAATAAGGGATCTGGCAAAAGAACTTAAACTTAAAATAGGGGAAATATTTCTTATAGTAAACAGGATTAAAGGGGAAATAGACAAAAGGACAGCAGACATAATTAAATTGAAGGGTTTTGAAAAATATTATGAATTACCTGAAGATAACAATATTTATGAAATGGATTTAAGCGGAAATAATGTTTTTGATTTGCCGGAAGGCAGTTTGTCTTTAAAAAAAATTAGCAGTATAATATTGCAATTTACGGTTTAGGGTTAAATTTAGTCTATAAAAGCTAAAACAAAACCTAAAATAATAAAATAAAACAATAATTTTGTAAAACAAAAGTAAATAAAATTATTTGTAACTAATATTATTTTCTTATATAATCTTGTATTAAATATTTGGCAGGCAGAAGTTCTCCTATTTCAGGGAACCCTCAAATAGGAGAACGTCTATTCTGCCAGGTTCTTTCAAAATAAAACTTAAATAATTTGAAAGGAGTGTTATTGAAAAGCGATATAGAAATTGCTCAAGAAGCAAAAATGAAACCCATCATTGAAATTGCAGAGTCAATAGGGCTCGAAGAAGATGACCTGGAACTATACGGCAAATATAAAGCAAAAGTAAAGCTGGAAGTTCTGGATCGTCTAAAAGATAAACCAAATGCCAGGTATGTTGATGTTACTGCAATTACCCCAACCCCTCTTGGAGAAGGGAAAACAGTAACTACTATTGGTCTTGGAATGTCTTTAAACAGGATAGGCAGGAAAGCAATAATCTGTGTAAGGCAGCCGTCGCTTGGCCCTGTTTTTGGAATCAAAGGTGGAGCTGCAGGTGGAGGTTTTTCCCAGATTCTTCCAATGGAAGATTTAAACCTTCATTTAACAGGTGACGTTCATGCAGTAGGAGTGGCAAATAATCTTTTAGCTGCATTTTTAGACGCTCATATAATGCATGGAAATGAATTAAATATTGATCCGTTCACTATAACTTTAAACAGAGTAGTAGATGTTAACGACAGGGTGTTAAGAAATATAATAATAGGGCTTGGCGGTAAGGCTAATGGTGTTCCAAGGGAATCAGGTTACGATATTACTGTTGCCTCAGAAGTAATGGCAATTTTAGCTTTAACTACGAGTCTTAAAGATTTAAGGCAAAAGCTCTCAAGAATGGTTGTGGGGACCACCTATGATGGGAAACCGGTTACAGCAGAAGATTTAAAATGTGCCGGCGCAATGGCAGTTCTTCTTAAAGATGCTATAAAGCCTAATCTTCTTCAGACAATTGAGCATACTCCATGTTTTGTGCATGCAGGCCCGTTTGCTAATATTGCGCATGGAAATAGTTCTATTCTTGCAGACATGATGGCTTGCAAGCTTGGAGATTATGTTGTTACAGAGAGCGGATTTGGCGCTGATCTGGGTGCAGAAAAATTCATGGATATAAAGTGCAGGTACAGCGGACTTAAACCGTCAGCTGTAGTTATTGTAGCTTCAGTAAGAGCTCTTAAGATGCATGGCGGCGGCTTTGAATTTATCCCCGGGAAAGGTGTTGACAAGGTAAAAATGGAAGCTAAAAATGTGGAAGCAGTTAAAAAAGGATGCGAAAATCTTAATAAGATGATTGAAAATATGAAATATTTTGGCATACCTGTTGTTGTTTCCATTAACACTTTTAATGCAGATTACACGGAAGAAATCGAAGTAATAAAGGAGATGGCTGTTGCTGCAGGAGCAGATGATTGTGTTATAAGCGAGGTTTGGGCAAAAGGCAGTGCAGGCGGGGAAGAGCTTGCTAATGCTGTTGTCAGAGCTTGCGATAAGCCAAGTGATTTCAAATTCCTGTATCCGCTTGAAGCGACAATCAAGGAAAAGATTGAAACCATTGCTACAAAAATTTATGGTGCAGACGGTGTTGATTATCTGCCGAAAGCTGAAGAAAAGATCGCGCTTTATATAAAACAGGGTTTTGACAAGCTTCCTGTCTGCATGGCAAAAACTCACCTGTCTCTTAGCCACGATCCTAATTTAAAAGGCAGGCCAAGAGGTTTTAGAATTCCGATAAGAGATGTAAAAGCATCAATTGGAGCAGGATTTTTGTATCCGCTTTTAGGCGAAATGAGAACAATGCCAGGGCTGCCTAAAGTTCCGGCAGGAACTAAGGTTGACCTTGATGAGAATGGCAATATTGTAGGCTTGTTCTAGTTTATAGCAATTAATTTGCTTTGGATGATAGTTAGTTTAAGTTAGCATTTGTAATTAAAACAAGGTCAGATGGCTGTAAATGATTAAAATAAAAAATTATTTTAAACTTGTCATCTGGCCTTTTTTTTATTTTTTAACCACTTTAGAATTAATAAATATTAATAAACGGGGTTTAAAATGGCTAAATTAATTAATGGAACTAAAATTTCAAACGATATAAAAAATGAAATTAAGGAAGAAGTTAAGGAGCTTGAAAGAATAAAAGGGATAAAACCAGGGCTTGGCGTAATACTGGTTGGTGAAAATCCTGCTTCCAAAGTATATGTTTCAAGCAAGCAAAAAGGCTGCGAAGAAGTAGGGTTTTTATCGGATGCCATAAAAATGCCGGAAACTGCAACCGAAGCTGAAGTATTAAAACAAATAGAGATTTATAATAACAGAAAGGATATTCATGGAATCCTTGTTCAGCTGCCGCTGCCTTCTCAAATAGACAAGATAAAAGTTCTTGAAGCAATTTCTCCGTTAAAAGATGTAGATGGTTTTCATCCTGTAAATATCGGCAAACTGGTAGCACAGGAAGATGGCTTTGTACCGGCCACACCTGCAGGAATAATCGAAATGTTAAAAAGGGAAGGAATTACTATAAAAGGCAGGAATGCAACCATGGTCGGGCATAGTGAAATTGTCGGAAAACCATGTGCACTGCTGCTGTTAAATGAGTGGGCGACAGTAACGGTTTGCCATATTGAAACCAGAGATTTAAAAATGCACACTTTGAATGCAGAAATTCTGGTTGTTGCAGTCGGGAAACCTTACCTTATAAAGGAAGATATGGTCAAAGACGGTGTGGTAATAATTGATGTTGGAATAAACAGGATTACTACTGATAAAGCCAGTCCGGAACTTTTAAGCTGGAGAAAATCTGATTTTGACGTCAAAGGCGCTACGCTCATCGGAGATGTAGATTTTCAAAAAATCGAGCCAAAAGCAAGCGCAATTACTCCTGTACCTGGCGGCGTAGGCCCAATGACCATAGCAATGCTTTTAAAAAATACTTTAAAATCTGCGAAAATTTTCGCACAGCTTAAGTAAAATTAATAAATAATATAGACATTAGCCATATAATCTGATAAATAATTTAGCTGGAATTATTAAAACCTGGCTAAATTATTTTAACGGATAAAAGAATATTATTATTTGGATAATATTCTTATTTTCTTCTAATATGTTATTTAAGCATATTAAAATTTTATTTATTTTTTTAAAGCAGACATTATTTTTAATAATGCAAAGCGGGTTAACATGTTTTATGGCAAGGTTATCGGCAATATAGTAGCAACAATAAAAGCAAAGGGTCTGGAAGGAAAAAAGATTCAGGTTGTAAGGCCTATTGATATGGTTACCGGGTTTGAGTCTGAAAAATTTATTGTGGCTCTTGATATTACAGGTTCCGGAATTGGCGATTATGTAGGTTATGAAGATGGAAAAGAAGCTGCGTGGGCTTTTGAACATGAAGAGGTCCCGACGGATGCCACAATTGTTGCTATTATTGATAATGTAAATATTACAATAAAACTTAACCAAAAGCCCCTTATTTAAAATGATGGGGATGAAGGCAAGAACGTCGCGAAACGGGCGTTATACTATCGTTAATAGGTTGAAATAAAATCTTTGATAGTGAAAATCTTAGGGAAACTAAGCAATCGTTATAAGTTTTGGCTTACAGCGGAAGTTAGTTGGTACCTAAGAACCAGCCGACTTTAGTCGTGTAAGAGTTTTAAGAGGAGAATAAATTATGATATTAGGCAAAGTAATAGGTTCAGTCGTTGCCACTCAAAAAGATCCAAGCCTGGTTGGAAAAAAATTGATGCTGGTAAAAGCAATCGATCTTGAAGATAACATTTTAGAGCCTTTTGTTGTAGCTGTTGATGTTGTGGGTGTAGGGGTCGGGGAAAAAGTCCTTGTGGTTAATGGAAGTTCGGCGCGAATGACTGATGAAACAAAAGAAAGAAGCATAGACTCAATAATAGTTGCAAAGGTTGATTCAATACAGATTGGCTGTTAGTATCTATCCAATAATTCGTTAAAATTAAAAAATTTTATAATTTTTGGCTTAAAAAAATAATAAAGCCAGAAAAAAACAGTAAAGAGTTATTTTCGTTAAAATATTTACTCTTATTTTTAAGGGGTTAGTATTTATAAGGGAATTGATCCTTCTTCGCATTGAAGCTTCCTCTAAGGGCTTGTAAAATGAAAAATGTGAAGCCAGATTAAGGGAATAATTAGCAGTTTCAGACAAATTTTTCTTTATCTTAAGTATTGAAGTTAAAATATTAATTGCAACTTCTTTGCCGGTTTTTTGGGAATATTTTATAACAAATTTATCGCAATCTTTTTCCTGTTCAGCCTTAATGGCGGAATATGATATATACGTAAAAGGACTATAAAAATGCGCATCTGTCAGATAAGTTATAATTGCATTTAAAATGCTGTCATTTCTTTTTACATGCGATAGTTCATGAAGTAAAATAGTTTCTTTTTCATCTTTAGTTAAAAAATCCAGCATCTCTTTATTTGCAATAATTTTTTTGGTTTTAAATCCAAAAGTATAAAAACTGTTTCTTAAATCAGATGTAAAATAAATTTTTGGAGTTTTTATTCCCATCAGATCTGAATAGTGAGAAATGATACCGTTTACTTCATTATCTTCTGACTCAACTAAAAAACCTTCTTTTTTCAATTTATAAAAATAACCGTATGTCTGATAAAATCTTAAAAGCGTTATTACAATAATTGCAATGCCATAAGAACCAAAAACCAGGTTGTTGATAAGGATGAAATTTACATTCCGGAAGCTTTGGAAATTACTAAATCTGCTTATCATCCTGCTTATAAAATAAAAAAATGAGTGCTGGCTGTAAAAATTTCCTGAATTTAAATCAATCAGCCTTGCTAAAACAAAAGGCGGCTTCATTAGCGCAAGAAGGAAAATAAAAATTTTTACTTGAGAATCTTTAATCTTTAAAAGACGTAAGACAGTAAACGCTATAAGAAGATAAGCGAAGCTGTAACCAAAAATTTGTAAAAAGTATTGCAAAAATATAAAAAGATAATTCATTTTATTTTAAGTTTTTATATTGCAATCTTAAAAACAGTATTATTTAAACATTACAATTACATTTTCTTAAAAAAATTCAAGTTTAAAATATGTATAAATTATTTATATAATTATTAACTATATCATAAATATTTACAATGTAATATATAAAATATAAATATTAATATAATATTATTTACTTTCTTAAAAAAATATTCAATATTTTCTAGTTTATAACATTGATGATAACTGTTATTTTTTTTTATTAAATTAAGAAAATTGCTGAATTGAAATATTATAATTAAAAAATAGCCCGATAAAATCGGGCTATTTAAAATTAAAACTAATCTTTTAAGCTAATTTTTCTTTTTATTACTTTATTTCTTTTAATAACTTTTCAATTCCCTCAACAGAAACC
>JAPLCN010000117.1 GCA_026392215.1 Actinomycetota bacterium
GTACCTAAATTGCCTTGGGAGTCTAAAGAAAAATATTATGAGATTATTTTAGAAGTTTTGAAAGATATAAAAAGATATGAAAAAGAACTTTCAATTAAAGAAAAAATAATTTCAGATTATAGTAGCTATAATGAAAATGAATTTAAAAATTTTTTGGGAATATTAAGAGATTACAGAAGACAGTTACAAGAAAAGAAAAATCATATAATTTCGCAAGATATAGTGGCTATAGTTAAATATATTTACTCTCTGGAAAATATCTATAAAGAAGAAGATAGGTCAATAGCTTTAGAAAAATATATAGCACTTGCTCTATATGCATTAAATGATATCTTGAGAATACAGCCAAACTATCCAGTAGGAGACGATAATGAACCAACTTTTACAGCTCCTGCAGGAAAACCAGATATTGAATGTTATTATGAATATTTTAATGCAATTTGTGAAGTAACAATGCTTACCGGGAGAGACCAATGGTATTATGAAGGACAACCCATCATGAGGCATTTGCGAGAATTTGAAATCAAAAATAAAGATAAGGTTGCATTTTGTATTTTTATTGCTCCGGTCTTGCATAGAGATACTTTAAATACTTTTTGGTTTTCTATTAAATATGAATATGAAGGTTCACCTCAAAAAATAATTCCTCTTACAATAAAAAACTTTATTGATATTTTAAAAACCCTAGTTGATTTAAAGCAAAAAGGAGTTTTTCTATCACATGTAGAATTATTTAATCTATATAGCGATATATTATCTTATGCTGAAAAAGTTAATAATGCGATTAATTGGGTAGAAAATATTCCTAAGATAATTTTTAATTGGCAAAACAAATTAACGTCTTAATATAATGAAAAGCAATCTTGTTTATTGTGGCGATTGTATAGAAATAATAATTAAAAATATTGATGAAAAATCAATAGATTTAGTATTTGCAGATCCTCCTTATAATCTTTCTGGGAACGGTTTACGTTGGGAAGGTAACAAAACAGGCGGTAATTGGTATATGGTTAATGAAGAGTGGGACAAAATGACTAATTGTGAATATTTACAATTTACAGAAAAATGGATTACAGCTTGTCAATATGTGTTAAAAGATCATGGTTCAATCTATATATCTTGCACATATCACAATATTGCAGAAATTATGGTTGTATTAAAACAGCTTAATTTTAAAATAAATAATATTATTACTTGGCAAAAAATCAATGCAATGCCAAATATGACAAAAAGGGTTTTTACTCATTCTTCTGAATTTATTGTTTGGGCTGTTAAAGGTAGGAAATGGATTTTTAATTATGCTGAACTTAAAAACATAAATCCTGAAAAGCAAAAAGATGGGTCTTTAAAGCAAATGAGAGATGTCTGGTCTTTACCTTTGGTTCAAGGTAACGAAAGGTTGAAAAATGAAGATGGTAAGTCCTTACACCCAACTCAAAAACCAGAAGAGATGCTTAAAAGGATTATCATCGCTTCTTCCAATAAAAATGACATTATTCTCGATCCTTTTTTAGGAAGTGGAACAACTGCTGTTGTTGCAAAAAAACTTGGAAGAAATTGGTTAGGAATTGAAAAGAATATAAAATATGCTAAAGCTGCACAAAAACGAATCAATCAAAATTTATAATAATTACTATTAGATTAAATTAGATAAGGTTATTAATAGTTTAAAGATGCTTGTGGCATGTTTTTTTAATTTTTTTTGGAGGAATTGATGATTTACAAGATTACAGGTAAACAACCCAATACCAGAATGTGCTTTGTATGCGGGTTAAAAAATGAATTTGGATTAAAAGTACCATTTTACGAAACAGAAAGTAATGAAATTATTTCCCTTTTCAAACCTTCAGATGAACATCAAGGTTATCCCGGCAGACTTCATGGAGGAATAGCCTCAGCAATTCTTGACGAAACTATAGGCCGTGCAATTAATATCGGAAAAGAAAATGAAATATGGGCAGTTACAGTAGAAATAAATATAAAATACAAAAAACCTGTTCCTGTAAATGAAGAAATTAAAGTAATCGGAAGAGTTATAAATGAAAACAAAAGGCTTTTTCATGGAACAGGAGAAATAATTCTGGCAAACGGGGAAACTGCAGTAACGGCTGAAGGAAAATACCTCATACTTCCCATAGATAAAATTGCTGACTTTGACAGAGATTATAATGACTGGAGAGTAGTAAAATCAGCATCAGATCCATATATAATAGAGATTTAAATTAAGTTTTATTTTTCTGCTCTTTTTCTTTCAGCATAGGGCATAAAAAACATTGCTGTTATAGCGATAAAGGGAAGTATAAGTATTATATAAATAGTTTTTTCGATGCCAATTTTATCAGCAAGTTTGCCTAAAAACATTATTGCTATTCCTGCACAACCGGAACTTGCACCCATTACAAGTGATGATGCAAGGCTTAAGCGCTTAGGAAATATTTCATGTGACATACTTATACACAAAGGGACAGTGGAAATCATAAAAAATCCTGACAAAATAAATAAACCAATGCTTGTGGGAGTATTGGATTTAAAAATGAAAAATACTAGAGGCACCATGACAGCATATGCAATTTGGATAAGTACATTTCTTTTTAATCTATCTGAAAAAAATGAAGAAAAAACTCCGCCAATACCACCGATAAGTCCAAAAGCCAAAAGTATTATACTTATATTAATTATGTTGATTTTTAGGTTTGAATAATATAATGGCATGAAAGTTAGAAGGCCTATCCATAAAACATCTCTGGAAAATGAAGCTACCCAAACTAAAAAAATATGAAGAAGTTTTGCTTTTTGAAATTTTATTTTTTCATGATCCGATTTTTGAACTGTACCTTTTTCTAATTTCTTTTTTGAATCGTAAGTTGATAGTAATCTTAATAATAATATTGCAATTATTATTCCGGGTATCATTGCAAGCGGGGAAAAATTAATTCCAATTTTATCAATAATTAAGATAAAAAATAAAGACCCCATTGCGTATCCTGCATTCCCCCCAAGTGATATTATGGAAATACCAAAACCTTTTTTCTTTCCTCTATATTCTGCACCTATTGCTGCACTTGGCGGGTGGAAAGCAGAAACTCCTAAATTTCCTAAAAATAATAAAATTAAAATAATATAATAATTTGAAGCAACTGCTGTTAACGATAAAAATATGGCTGCAGAGAGAACTCCGTAAGCCATGTAATTTTTCATGCCGTTTTTATCAGAAAAAAATCCAAACAATGGTTGAGTAAGGCTATTTGATATGAGAGTAATTGCGGTCATTATGGAAACCTGAAATATTGACAGGCTGAACCTTGCTGCAATTAATGGGATTATCCCTACTATAAAAGCAGGATAAAGATCAATTACAAAATGGCTGATTGTCGACAGGCTTATATTGTAAACACTTGACTTAATTTTTTCTCTTATCATATTTTTACCTGAACTTGACCGTAATTAAAGAATTTTACTAGTTTAAATTTAATTATCAACACTTTTTAATTTATTAGTGATTTATTTGTATAATTTTTTTAATTTATTTTATATAATCAATATTGACCGTGCTAGGCGGGGAGCTAGCGGTGCCCTGTAACTCACAATCCGCTAAAGTGAGGCTGAATTCCGGCGATTGAGGTTTATTGCAGTAAGGTCAGCTATCCTGCAAGTAGCGTTGAAGGTTGGGTCTTGTGCGGCGAAGTCTTACGAATCCCGTCAGGTCCGAGAGGAAGCAGCGGTAAGTAAATTGCTTCGGGTGCCACAAGGAAGCCTGGCTGGAGCCAACTGTAGGATGGGCGCTTGGTGTTATAAATCGAAGCCCGGTGCATGGTCCTTTAATTTTTATTGACTAATACCAAATCAGAAAATAAATATGGGATATATTTCAATATACAGGAAGTGGCGGCCTCAAAGCTTCAGTGAGATTGTTGGCCAGGATGACATTGTAAAGACTCTTAAAAATGCCCTTAAAGCAAACAGACTTTCCCATGCGTATATGTTTTGCGGACCCAGGGGAACAGGCAAGACTTCTACTGCAAGGATTCTTGCCAAGGCAATCAACTGCAAAAATCGTGAAAAGGATAAAAATAATCCTGAACCTTGCAATGTTTGTGAAAACTGCATTAGTATAACAAATGGCACAAATGTAGATGTTATAGAAATCGATGCAGCTTCACATAGAGGAGTTGAGCCAACCAGAGAACTGATAGATAGAGTCAATTATCTTCCTAATTTTCTTAAAAAAAAAGTTTATATAATTGATGAAGTTCATATGCTTACAGATGCTGCTTTTAATACATTACTGAAAACCTTGGAAGAACCTCCGGAGCATGTAATATTTATTTTAGCTACAACAGAGCCAAATAAAGTTATTCCTACAATTTTATCCAGATGCCAGAGATTTAATTTTAAGCCCATTACTTCTGATTCAATAACAGGCAAGTTAAAGACGATCGCTTCGGCGGAAAACATTGACATAAATGATGCAGCATTAAGCCTGATTTCAAAATATTCCGGAGGCAGCCAGAGGGATGCAAACGTAATACTTGAAAAACTTGCATCGCTTGATGAGGGCAAAATAAAAGTAGAAGATGTCGCAGCCTTGCTTGGCGCTGTTGATTTTGAAATTTTATTTGAATTAGCCAATATAATAATTGAAAGAAATATAAGTGAGGCATTATTTTTTGAGTACAGGCTACAGGCCAGTTACCAGAACTTAAGAGTTTTTGTAGAGGAATTCATAAATCACCTGCAAACTTTATTTGTAATTAAAAATTATGAATCTGCTTATGAAATATTAAATATAAATGCCGAATATAAGGAAAAATATTCTGACCAGTCTAAGCTAATCACTAATGACGGCCTTCAGTTTTATATTGATCTGTTCAGCGACCTTTATAAGGAATTAAAAATCAGCGAAGGCAGCAGAATATTATTTAAATCTGCTTTAATAAAAGCTGTAACCCATATTGGTACAAAGTATGAAAATAAAGAAAAAATAAATAATGCTGTTTTTGATGAAAAGATATCTGTTTTTGATAAAGAGCTTAAAAACGTAAATTTTAGAATTTTTGAAATCCAGAAAAACCTTGATAATATTTCCGGTTGGATTAATAAGAAATCTATAAATGCAGAAAACACTGAAATAAAAAAAGAACAGCCGCCGGTGGCAGCCGAAAAACCGGTTGAAAAGAAAGAAAGTTCTACTGTTAATTCAAGCCAGGAAAAACAAAAAAATACAGAAGGTTCTTCCGGAAAAGAAGAACCGGAACATATTACAGATAAATCTGCTAGTTCTTCAAGCGGAAGTCCTTCAGATATGATCAAATCAAACTGGGATAAGATTTGCAATGCAATAAAATCTAAGCAAAGGGGCATTCCGCTATGCGCTATGTTTGTTGAAGCCAGAAAAATAAAAATAAATAAAAACAGCATACTTTTTTATCTGCCAAATAATAACCAATTCCATAAGGACAATTTAAATAAGGCAGAAAACATTGAAAAGATTGAAATTTCCATAAAGGAAATTATAGGAAAAGAATTTAAAGTAAGTTTCTTTTTTGAGAATGAAGGCGAGGATTTTATAAGCATAAAAGGCGTGCCGGATAGTATTAAAAAAGCAGGTTCAGTCCTGCCTAAGCCTGCAGAAAAAAATGAAACAAAAGCAGATGACGGAAAGGAAGCCATCAAAGAACAAATCATGAATCAATATTCAAAAATCAGGGAAAAACCTGGAAAAGATAATGATTTTAATAATACTGAGAATTCAAATGACAACAAGGTTGAAGAGTATAATTATTTAGAGAAAAAATTTGGTATAAAGGAGAAGAAGAGTGGGAATTAATTACGGGGATTTAATGAAACAGGCAAGGGTTATGCAAAAGCAGCTTGAATTAGTACAGGAAGAATTAAAAAACACGGTATTTGAAGCTTCTTCGGGCGGAGGAGTGGTAAAAGTAAAAGTTAATGGCAACCAGGAGCTGCTTGAAGTAAAAATAAATAAGGAAGTGGTTGATACAGATGATATGGAAATGCTTGAAGATATGGTAATGGTTGCCATAAACGATGCGCTGACCCAGTCAAAAAATGAATATAAAAGCAAAATGGGCTCGCTAACCGGTGGAATGAATATACCTGGCTTATTTTAATTTGGATAATTAATATGACAGCTCAAATAAAAAGCATTGAAAATCTGATAAATGAATTCAGGAAACTGCCCGGAATAGGTCCTAAATCTGCAAGAAGGATAGTTTTTTATTTATTAAAGCAATCCGAAAAAGATATTTCAGAATTTGCAGATGCACTTGTTGATATGAAACTGAAAGTAAAGTTCTGTAAAAATTGCTATAATCTTTCTGAAGAAGATGAATGCCTCGTATGTAAAGACGGCAGCAGGAGCATAGACATTATCTGCATAGTAGAAAAAGCAAGCGATGTCCTGGTTATTGAAGGAGCTGGCGAGTATAAAGGCTTATACCATGTGCTTGGAGGATTGCTTTCACCTATTGAAAATATCGGACCTGATGAGTTAAAGATACCACAGCTGCTAGCAAGGATTAACAAATTAAATACAGCTGAAGTTATTATCGCGGTAAATCCTACAGTTGAAGGCGACAGCACCGCAACTTATCTTAATAAAATCTTAAAGTCTTCAGGCGTTAAGGTAACAAAACTGGCTAGCGGACTTCCGGTTGGAGGAGATATTGAATATGCAGATCAGGTAACCATCGGGAGAGCAATTTCCGGCAGAAGAGAGATGTAGTTTAATAATGGTTTATAGTATAAATTAAATAAGGGCTAACACGTCAGACAACTGGCAAATAGCCAAAAAGCCCAATTTTTGCAAGTAAATAATTAAAGCTTATTTACTGAATTAAAAATTAAGCTTCGGACATTTTTTTGTAATTTACGTATTTTTCTTTAGCTTCTTTTTCAGCTTTATTAAATAATTCTTCAGCTACTTCAGGGAAAGTTTTGGTAAGTGAAGAATATCTTACTTCGCCCATCAGGAAGTCCCTAAATGATTCTTTTGGCTCCCGGCTGTCAAGAATGAATGGATTTTTGCCTTGCTCTTTTAATTCAGGATTAAACCTGTATAAGTGCCAGTAACCTGCCTCAACAGCTTGTTTTTCCCTGAATTGAGTTTTTCCCATTCCGATTTTAATCCCGTGATTGATACAAGGGGAATAAGCTATAATAAGCGAAGGGCCGTTATACCTTTCAGCTTCAGCAATAGCTCTTAATGATTGGTTCATGTTTGCTCCCATTGCAATTTGGGCAACATAAACATAACCGTAAGTTGCAGCTATCATGCCTAAATCTTTTTTCTTTACTCTTTTGCCTGATGCAGCAAATTTTGCAACCGCTCCTAGAGGGGTTGCTTTTGAAGACTGGCCACCTGTATTGGAATAAACTTCTGTATCAAATACAAAAATATTTACATTTTCTCCGGAAGCAATAACATGGTCAAGTCCACCGTATCCGATGTCATAGCCCCAACCATCTCCACCAAATATCCAAAC
>JAPLCN010000054.1 GCA_026392215.1 Actinomycetota bacterium
AAATCCTCTTTATTTAAGAAATGATTCTAACAGATGTTATTATTGCAAAACAGAATTGTTTGAAGATTTGAAAAAAATTGCTTTAAGTGAAAAAATAAATTTTATTTTGGACGGACAGAATTACGATGATATTGGCGACTATAGGCCTGGTATGAAAGCTGCAGCAGAAATTGGAGTCAGAAGTCCGCTGAAAGAATCTTATATGACAAAAAACGATATCAGAAAATTGTCAAAGAAGCTTGGACTCCCGAATTGGGACAGGCCGTCATTTGCCTGTCTCTCAAGCAGGATTCCTTATGGGACATCTATAAGCAAAGAACTGCTTGAAAAGATAGATTTCCTGGAAAATTTGCTTCTGGATTTGGGTTTTACTCAAGTCAGAGTCAGAAATCACGATAAAATAGCAAGAATAGAAATTCTGGAAGAAGAAATGCAGAAATTTAATAATAAGGATATACGGATGCAAATTATCAGTGAATTTAAGAAACTGGGTTATTTATATGTAACCCTGGATCTGGAAGGTTATAAAACAGGCAGTATGAACAAGGTTTTAAATAAGAGCTAGTAAATAATTAAAATAATAAAATTTAGCTAAATAGCTAAATAATGCATAAGGAGAAAAAATGACAAAGATTGACGAAAATTTAAAAATAGAATCCCTTTTCCTTCATGGAGGGCAGGAGCCGGACCCTACAACGGGAGCAAGAGCAGTGCCGATTTATCAGACTACATCGTATCAGTTTAAAGATGCAGATCACGCTGCAAATCTTTTCGGGCTTAGAGAATTCGGTAATATTTATACAAGGATTATGAACCCGACTAATGATGTTTTTGAAAAAAGGATGGCTTTAATTGATGGAGGAATTGGTGCACTTGCTTTGTCAAGCGGCCAGGCGGCAACTACTCTTTCTATATTAAATATCGCCCAAAACGGGGATGAAATTGTTTCTGCTGACAACTTGTACGGAGGTACTTACAATCTTTTTCATTACACTTTTGCAAGATTTGGGATAAAAGTTAATTTTGTAAAATCTTCCGATTTTGATGGATTTAAAAAAGCAATTAACAGTAAAACCAAAGCCATATATGCAGAATCAATCGGAAATCCGAAATTGGACATAGCTGATCTGGAAGAATTATCAAAAATAGCCCATGATAATGGCATACCGTTTATTCTTGATAACACCTCTTCCCCTTATATCTTAAGACCTATTGATTTTGGTGTTGATATTGTAGTTTATTCAGCAACAAAATTTATTGGCGGTCATGGAACTTCAATAGGGGGAGTAATTGTTGATTCGGGAAAATTTAATTGGGAAAATGGCAAGTTTCCTTTAATTACAGATCCAGAGCCCGGATATCATGGCTTAAAATTTGTAGATGCATTCAGAAAGTTTGGAAACTTAGCCTACATTTTAAAAGCAAGGCTTGTACTTTTAAGAGACCTGGGACCTGCATTATCACCGTTTAATTCATTTTTATTTTTGCAGGGACTTGAAACCCTTCCGATCAGAATGATAAAACATTGTGAAAATGCTCTGGAAATTGCAAAATATCTTGAGTTAAGTCCGTTAGTTTCCTGGGTGAACTATCCTGGTCTCGACTCAAGTCCTGAAGTAAAAAAAGTAAAAAAATATCTTAAAAAAGGTGCAGGCGCAATACTTGGATTTGGAATTAAAGGCGGCCTGGAGGCTGGCAAGAAGTTTATTAATTCCCTGCAGCTGATTTCGCATCTTGCTAATATTGGTGACGCCAAAACTCTGGCAATTCATCCTGCAACTACAACTCATGAGCAGCTTTCAGAAGAGGAAAGATTGACAACAGGGGTAACTCCTGATTTTATAAGATTATCAATAGGCCTGGAGCATATCGACGATATAATTGCTGACATCGAACAGGCATTGGGAAAATCTCAAAAATAACAGTAAGAATAAACAGATATATTTATATGGGGAAATGAATCGTTTTTTGTTAAAAAAGTTTTAAATAATTATATTTTTTTAAAATAATATTATTTAAGGGGAGTTGAAATGTCTAAAATATATGAGAATATTATAGAAACCATAGGGAATACCCCTTTGGTTAAAATCAACAAAATTGCCGGGGATTCAAAGGCAATAATACTGGCAAAAATTGAATCTTTTAATCCTCTTTCAAGTGTTAAAGACAGGATCGGGATTGCCATGATTGAAGAGGCAGAAAAAGAAGGAAAAATTAACAAGGATACTGTAATAATTGAACCTACAAGTGGAAATACAGGGATATCTCTTGCATTTATATGCGCAACAAAGGGTTATAAATTAATTTTAACGATGCCTGAAACTATGAGTATAGAAAGAAGGCAGCTGCTTAAAATTTTTGGTGCAGAATTAGTTTTAACTGAAGGCGCAAAAGGTATGAAAGGAGCGGTTGAAAAAGCAAATGAACTTGCAGCAGCAACTAAAAACAGCTTTGTGCCTCAACAGTTTAATAATCCTGCAAATCCGGAAATCCATAGAAAAACAACGGCTGTTGAAATTTTAAATGATACGGATGGAAAGGTTGATATTTTTGTCGCAGGTGTTGGCACTGGAGGAACGATTACAGGGGTAGGTGAGGTTTTAAAGAAGCAGAATCCAGATATAAAAGTTGTTGCTGTGGAGCCGGAAGCATCTGCAATTTTGTCTGGAGAGATGCCGGGGCCGCATAAAATTCAGGGTATAGGTGCCGGCTTTATACCTGAGATTTTAAATATTAATGTTATTGATGAAATAAT
>JAPLCN010000122.1 GCA_026392215.1 Actinomycetota bacterium
CATTAAAAAACCTAATGTATCCGAACCGCCTTTTAAGATATCCCTGGCAAAAACTGGTATTATAACAGTAAAGGGTATGCTTATTAAACTTATTACTCCGAGTAAAATTAAAATTTCTCTGATTGGCGCAAATCCGAAAGAATACTTGAAACCTTCCTTTAATTCAAGAATAATTTTTTTATTATCTGGCTTATATATAACTTTATTAATCTTCATGCAAAGAAGCGCAATAATAACTGCAATAAAACTTATGCCGTTAATTAAAAAGCACAATCCCTCTCCTACTATTGCCACCAGTATTCCTGCGATTGCCGGACCAAACAACTTTGCGCCGTTAACTATAGAGGAATTTAAGGCTATTGCATTGCTTAAATCCTTCCTGTCTTCAATCATTTCAACAACAAATGCCTGCCTTAAAGGCATATCAAATGAGTTTATAAGTCCCATTGTCAGGCTTAACAAAACCAGGTGCCAAACCTGAATTGAACCTGCCAATGTAAGGGCAGCTAAAATAAAAGCCTGTATCATTGCAAGGATTTGTGTAATGACCATTACCTTATGCTTATTCCATCTGTCTATCAATACACCAGCAAAAGGTGAAACAAAAAAGACTGGAGCCTGGCTTAAAAATGCAATAAGTCCAAGCATTAATGCCGAATTAGTTAGACGATATACAAGCCAGCTCATTGCAACTGACTGCATCCATGTTCCTACCAGTGAAATTAACTGGCCGCTGAAAAATAACTTGTAGTTCCTATGTCTCAAGGATCTTAGTATGCTTTTAATTCTATCTTTGTTTTTAGCGGCAAACTTTCCCATAATCATAATTTTTTATTTTGAAATAAAAAAAAGTAAAAATTTTAAACTTAATAAAACAATAAAAATTAGAGACAAAATATAATTTACTACTTATACTACTTTTAATAGAAATTTTAAATAATTAAATTTAAAATAGATTTATTTTAAAGAAAAGATTTTTTATGGAAAAAAAGTTTAACTTAAAACCCGTTTGATAAAAATATAAAAGCAATAATAAGTTAAAATGTATATTTATAAGACAAAAATAAAACTTTACCATACTGATGCTGCAAATATGATTTTTTACAGCAATTTATTTAATCTGGCTTATGAATGCTATGAGGAATTTCTTGAAAATTCTAATTTCAGTGTCTCAAAAATAATAAATGATGGTAAATTCCTGATTCCGGTTGTTCATGCTGAAGCAGATTATATTAAGCCTATGCGGCTTGGTGATAAGATAGAGATTCAAATGGCCTTAAATTCAGCCGGTAAAAGTTCCTATAAGCTGGATTATGATTTTTATAACGCCGTTATGGAAAAAGTAGCTCATGCAAAAACCATCCATGTTTTAGTAGGCATAGGCGATTATAAGCCCGCAAAGATTCCGGAAAAATTCCTCGAATGCCTGAAAAAATTAAATAAATGACTTTTGTGGTTTAATTTTTTGCTCTATAAGAATAATTCATAAGGCGTTAGAATAATATTAAAGTAAGAAATCAATCACCTGGAGTTTATTTCCCGCAATGCAATTCTTTTAAAGCTTTCTCTGTCAGGTTTTAATGATCTTTCTTCTGCCTGTTTAGGCCATTTCAGGAAAATTTTCGGTATTTTAAAAGGTTCTATTCTTGCTGACAAAGATTTCTTTATAGACTCAAAGTCAAGCTTTAAGTAATTTTTGCTTTTTAAAAATGCCACAGGGGTTTGTTCTTCCCCGCTTTGGGTTACCAAAACAACAAGGGCATCGTCAACTTCTTTAATTTCTTTCAAAACGCTTTCAATTTCTTCCGGAAAAATATTCTCACCCTTATAAACAAACATTAAATCTTTCCTGCCTGAAACGTGCAGATAGCCTTCCTCATCTAAAAATCCACAGTCCCCTGTATTAAACCAGCCATCTTCATCCAAAGGTTGCATTATTATCTCATTTCCTGAATTATCTTTTTCAATATATCCCTTAAATAATGTCCTTCCCTTAACTGAAATTTCACCATTTTCACTTATTTTAATCTCTCTGTATTTTAATATTCTGCCGGAGGTTTTAAGATGCGCTAAGGTGTCATTTTTTATGGTGCATGTTATTTGTGAAGCCATTTCTGTTGAACCGTAAGAGTTATAAACGGGCAGTTTAAAGCTTGCTGCTTCTTCAATTAATTTAAGTGGAGCCGATGCCCCGCCGATTAATATGGCTTTTAACTTCTTTAAAATTTTAACCATATCAGGATTTGAGATCAGCTCTGAAAGCTGTGAGGGAATTAATGATAAATGAGTGATTCTTTTTTTCCCCATAGTTTCTGTTAAAGTTAAATTGCCTGGTCTGACACAAATATCTGCTTTGCCTGCCAAAGCTTTAAATATGGTGGAAAACCCGCTTACGTGATTAAGCGGAAGCGATATCAGCCAGCAGTCACCGTTATTAAATTCAATATTATCATTTGAACCTCTCGCATTGAACCAATGATTGCCAATGGTATGCAAAACAGCTTTTGGAAGGTTAGTTGAACCGGAAGTAAAAATTATGCTTGCATTTTTATCTGGCGTTTCACTTATCTTGTATATGTTAAAAATGGAAATTAATTTCCTTAAATCCATACTTTTTAATTCTTCAAGGAAATATCCCAAAGGAATTGAATTTATTTCAGAATCGTCTTCATAGCTTACCTGCTCATCAACTATTATTTTTGAGCAGCCGATATTATTTAATGCATTATGTACTTTTGATACTGGCAGCAGCGGGCTTACAGGAACAATTATTGCATCTGAATTTAAAATTTGAATCAATAGCTTTATATAATCTTCTGAATTATTGCCAAGTATTGCAATTTTTTCGTTACTTTTAATTCCTGCTTTATTAAATTTCTCTTTTAAAATTGAATCTATTTTAAAATACATGTTAAAAATCTGCAGGCTCCAGTAAATTAAAATTAATTTTGTTAATATTATTTAAAACTTCCATCAGATTTATTTTACCTTCAACTGTTTTAATATCTTCTTTGCTCAGATTTTCCCTGAAACAGGATAAGGTATCCAGACCTATAGGTATCTTAGTAAGATTCATCAATCCTGCAAATAATGCAATTGAAGAAATTGCCAGGCTGCTGTCAAATGAATTACTTAAAACAGGCATGATGCCGTTTTCTTTAGCAATAGTAATCAATTCTGAAGCTCTTAAAAATCCGCCAATGAAATCTGGTTTTATTATAAAGGCTTTTAAATAACTTAAGTCATTAAAATTTGCTTTATCAATATTATTTATATCTATAAAATCATATAATTTTTCATCAAGAGCTATCGGGATACCTGTTTCTTTGAAAAATAATTTATACTCGTTTATGTCATTTACCGGATCCTCTATATATTCTATTGCATCATTTCCAATCTGATTTCCGAAATAAACTGCTTCAGCAAGATTCCATAAGCCGTTTGAATCAAGCCTTAACTTTATTTCATTTCCAGACTTTTCTGAAATCAATTGTTTTATTTTTTTTATCCTGCTTATTTCCTGTTCAGCTGGTTCCCTTCCTACCTTGATTTTAATTGCCTTGTATCCGCTTTTTATTATTTTTTCAATTTCACTTGAAGTATCTGATTTTAAATCCATAAGCAGCCTGCATACAGGCAAAGCAGTACCCATTGTTGATTTTAAGTTTATTTCAAAATCCGGATTTAAAAAATAAAGGTTAAGCAGCGCCATTTCAATTCCAAACTTTACTGAAGGGAAAACTCCGAAATCTGAAAAAATATTTTTTAAAAAATTAAATCCATCAGAAAAATAATTGCAGATATTAAAATTGAAAATACCTTTGTCAATAACCATGCCTGTTAAAATCTCCATCTGGGGTAATTTGCTGCTGCCTTTAATATCACTGATTGCTTTTCCCCTTATTTCTTTATTTAAAATATCTTTTCTTATTTCTTTAATCTGTAAAAATGCCTGAGGCAGGCTTTCTTTATGAAAAAATGGAAGCGGCGCTATTTCTCCAAAGCTTGAAAAGCCTGAAGAAGTTTTGAGATTTATTATTATTCCTGATCTTTTGGTTATTTGATGATTTTTAATATTTAAGGCAATTTTTAGAGGAAGTCCATATTTGTAAAGATTAAATTCAATTATTTTTTCCATAAAAATTATTTTTATATTTTAATGTTCCAGCCGATTGAGAATAAAACTGAAAATATTAACAGCATTTGGCTTGTTCTGCCTAAAACAGGAATTAAGGATTTTGGGTCAGACTTTAAAAGAATAAGTTTTACTGGTTTTATTGCTAAAATAATTGCTAAAACTGAAATTAATGAAAAATAATGAGATCTTGTAATTAAGACCAGCACTATAGGAATTAAATGGGCGGCAATTACACAAAATAGATACTCAAAAATTCCAAAATTATATCCAAACCTGACTATAAGAGTTTTTTTACCTGACTGGCTATCAGTTTTTATATCCCTTATATTATTTGCAGTTAGTATTGCAGCAGAAAGAAGCCCCGGTGCAATACTTGCAATAAAAACCACATAGTTTACTCTTAAAGCCTGAAGATAATAGGTTCCAACTACAGAAATAAGCCCGAAAAAAATAAAGACAAATATATCCCCCAGACCTATATAACCAAGCGGAGCAGGACCCGCAGTATATAAAATCCCAAAAAGAACCGCAAAAAAACCGATTATCAGTACAGGGTAACCACCGCGCATTACAAGAAAAACGCCAAAAAAAATTGCGATTGCAAAAGTAATAATAAATGCAGCCAGCATTTCGTTTTTTTTAATCATTCCGGCTTGAATTAACCTAACTGGTCCAACTCTTTTATCAGTATCCGTTCCTTTTATGAAATCAAAATAATCATTTGCAAGATTGGTTCCGATTTGGATAAGAAGAGCAGAAATTAAAGTAAATACAGCAATTAAAACACTTATTCTGACATCATAAAAAGCTAATGCAAGCCCCATTATAATCGGGGCAGAAGCTGCCGGCAGAGTTCTTGGCCTTGTGCTTACAAGCCATATCTTTATTTTCGCTAACTTCCCCATAATTTTCGCTGACTTCCCTATAAGTAAAACTCAATTGTTTCTATTGCTCTTGTATGTTATTTCTTACTTATTATTTTCAATAATTTTCTTAAAATCCGGTTTTCTTTTTTCAACAAAAGCATCTCTTCCTTCCTGTGCTTCAGGTGTTTGATAAAATAACATTGTTGCCAGGCCTGCAAGCTCCTGAAGTCCGGTCTGCCCATCACAGTCAGCATTTAACGCAGCTTTAAGACACTGGATTGCGGTTGGAGAATTGCTTAAGATCTCCCTGCACCAGCTGACTGTTTCCTCTTCAAGTTTTTCAAGAGGCACAACAATATTTACCATACCCATTTCCAAAGCTTCCTGCGCGCTGTATTTTCTGCATAAAAACCATATTTCTCTTGCTTTTTTCTGGCCAACTATTCTTGCAAGATAGCTTGAACCAAAACCCCCGTCAAAAGAACCTACCTTGGGGCCGGTTTGGCCAAATACTGCATTTTCAGCTGCAACAGTTAAATCACAGACAAGCTGCAATATATTCCCACCCCCGATTGCATATCCTGCAATCATCGCTATAACCGGTTTTGGGCAAGTCCTGATTTGTCTTTGAAGCTCCAGAACACCAAGGCTTTCTCTGCCTTCTTCATCCCTATATCCTGCACTGCCCCTGATCTTCTGGTCTCCTCCGGAACAAAAAGCCTTATCACCTTCACCTGTTAAAATAATTACCCCTATCCCGCTATCAAGAGTTGCATCTTTTAAAACCTCCGAAATTTCCTTAATTGTTAGTGGACGGAATGCATTTCTGACTTCAGGCCTGTTTATGGTAATCTTGGCAATGCCCTCAAATTTATGGTATTTAACATCTTTGTAATCGCCAAAACTTTCCCATTTTACTTTAAACATTTTATTTTATCCTTTTAAAATAATTATTATTTAATCTTATTTTTCCAGCATTTCTAAAATTTCATTTTTTATTTTTCGCCTTATCCTTAAATTATTTTCCCTGTCTGTAAAAATTTCTATAAGTGACGACTGCGCTTTTTCTTCAGCTATCCTTAAAGCATCTTTATATATCTGCTCGAAAGCTTTGTTTGTAACTGCAGAATAGTAATTTATCTTGAAAGTTCTTGCAGCACCTTCAAAATTTAAATTGTGGGGAGTTGCAAAATAATCTTCAAAAATATCTTTACATTTTGATATGGGCATAAAATTAAAAATTCCACCGCCGTTATTGTTGATTAAGACAATAACTAATGGTTTTTTAGCAGCACTGATTGTAGCAAGAGCATTTAAGTCATGTATAAAAGCAAGATCGCCTATCAGCAAAGTGCATATTTTATTGCAGCCTGCAGCAAAACCAATTGCAGACGATGTAACTCCGTCAATCCCGCTTGCCCCTCTGTTTGCCCCTATAATTATCTCTTTACTACTGCTTTTTCCGTATAATTCCAAATCCCTTACCGGCATACTGTTTGATAAAAACAAGCATGAATTATCCGGTATTTCTTTTGAAATAAGCCTTGAAACAAATACCTCGTTGGCAGTTTCTTCATTTTTAATATGCTTGTCTATGATTTCCTGCGCTTTTTTTGCCTTGCCCTCAAAAAAATCCTTAAAACTGTTTTTTTTATTGGCTTTAATTGTGTTGGAAATGCTTTGGCAGAAACAGGGTATATCAGATTCAATATGCATTGTAATCATGTGAGCAGGATCGTAACGGACAGGATTATCTTTAACAATTATATAATTTTCAGGCTTATTCTGATTCAAAAACTGATCAAATCTCTTTGATGTAATCCTTCCTCCAAAGTGAATTACTGTTCCTGGTGCTGCCTTTTTATTAAATTGGGTTGATAAGAGTTCCTGGTCAAAATGCTTTATAATATTTGAGCCGACATCGCTTTTAAGCCTTAGGCATGAGGTAATATCAGCATAAACCGGCCAGTTTATTTTTTTTATAAGATCAAGCACGGCTTTTCTTTCCTGGGGAGTTTTTAGCCTGCCGACAGAAATAAGCCCTTTTTCCTCTTTGTTAATGATTTCACAAACAAGATTTATGGTATTAATAGTGCCGGCAATCGTCTTTGGAATGCTGTAAGACGTATATGGTTTTTCTGTTTGAATCCACTTGTCAATTTCGCTTAAATATTTATTATCCATGCTGTCATCAGATAATTCATCAGGTTCCAGAGGCTCCCTGAACATGCAATTGATATGGACAGGACCTGATGGGTTGTTAATGCTTAAATAAGAAGCATAATCAATGGCAGTTAATAGCATTTTTGGAGATATGTTTGTATCCGGGCATGGAAAACCAAAATGCCATTTTGCATATATCCCGAATATGTTTGTCTGGTTTATTGTTTGATTTGCTCCGACATCCATAAGCTCCGGAGGCCTGTCAGCTGTTAAAACAATCATCGGTATATTATTCTGATGAGCTTCCACAACAGCAGGAAATAAGTTTGCAACTGCAGTCCCGGAAGTAACTATAACTGCCGCTGGCTGACCTTTTGCCTGTGCATAACCTAAAGCATGAAAGGCGCTGCCTCTTTCATCAAAACAAATTATTTTTTTTGCCTTTTTATTTCTTGCAGCCGCAGCAGTCAGAGGAGTTGACCTTGAACCAGGAGAAATACAAAAATAATCAATTCCATTTCTGACCAGTTCTTCTATTATTAATCTTCCCCACAAGTCGTTCAGTCTAAAGTTTTTTTGTGACATAATTAATTGCCGGAAATTAAATTTATCTATTTATTATTTTTCAGTTCATTTATTCTGCAGGATTTTTAAAAATGGGGATATTTTATTTTCAATTTCATTCCACTCTGATTCAGGGGAAGATTTCTTAACGATACCTGCACCGGAATAAACTGACAGAAAACAGTTATTTATAATTCCGGATCTTATCCCTATAGCAAATTCTGAATTGTCTTTTCCAACCCAGCCTACAGGCCCGGCATAAAATCCTCTGAAGAAAGTTTCATACCTTTTTATCAGGGGTTTTATATTTTGTTTAGGGTAACCCGAAACTGCAGGTGTTGGATGAATGGCAGAAATAATCTTATAATCATCAACATCAGGTTTTAAATTTCCTTCAAACTGGCTGTAAATGTGCTGAGCATAACTTAACTTTAATATTTCTTTTTTCTTTATAACTTTTACTTCTTTGCATATTTTTTCCAATTCATATTTTATGTAATCAAAAACAAATTTATATTCATCTGAATCTTTTTTGGATTTTAGCAAATCTTCTCCCAGCTCTTTTTCCTCTTTGGCACTCGTTCCCCTTAAAATTGTGCCAGCTAAAGCCTCACTGAAAATTTTTTTGTTTGTTCTTGAATACAGCAGCTCCGGGGTGCAGCCTATAAATCCACCATTATCTTTATTCTGGAAGCAAAAATCGTAAGTTTCAATATTGATTTTCTTTAGCAACGCTAAAAATAAAACAGGATCAACATTTTCCTGCAGTTTAAATACTGTTTTTCTTGAAAGGACAATCTTGCTTATTTGCTCAAAACCAAAAACCGAAATTGCCTGGCTGATATTTCTTTCCCATTTATCTTTTTCAGGACTATCCTTCCGGCTTGAAAATTTTATATTTTTATCTTCTGCCGGATTTCTATCAGGCTGTATCTTTTCAAAAAAACTTTGTATTTCTTCGTAAAGTTCTTTTTTAGGTTTGTTATCAGCCGGATTATAAAAAATATTGCAGACTAAGTATGCTTTTTTGTTTAATTTATATAATTCTACCCTGGGAACTAAAAAATAAACTTTTCCGAAAGAATCCCATAAGGAGTCTATCCTGTCATTTTCATCAAATGCCAAGCAGCCATAATATCTGACCGGTTTTTCAGCATTTGAAATCCTGGATTTCATCAGCGCAAACATATTTTGGACAAAATGGCTGTCATTTTTATTATTATTCAGATTGTCGGAAAACTTATCTGCAAATCCTATTCCTGCAACACAAAAACTTTTATTTCTGCTAGACCAGTAAGTTTTAATTTGATCATTCTGTCCAAGCAGCCAGTTGACAGGATCAAAACTATCAGGCAAGTTTTCTATTTCTATTTCAAATCTGTAAAATTTTTCTAAATCATCTTTCTGTGATAAAAAACCTTCTTTGATGTTTTTTAACAATGGGGATGAAATAAACTTTTTGAAATCCTTTTTGTTTTTTAAATCCATGAAAGTTTATTTTTTTAAAAGTTTATTAATAAAAAAATATTAAAATAATTATTCTCCAAAAAATATAACACTGCCACCAAATTAAAATAATTATTATATGCAAAATACTGATTTATAAGTGCAAATACTAACCGAATGACCTGTTTAAATATATCTTATAATTTTCAATTATTTACAGATAATTTTATTGTTTCTCATTTCTTCTTCTATCATATCAGATAAAACAGAAGTAGAGCTGACTTTTGCATCTATACCCCATTTCTTATTGAAAAGCCACTCATTTCTTGGGTGATTATTGACTGCAATAACTTTAGGCCTGTTTGGCTGCAATTTGGCTAATTGTGCAATTACCAGATTATCTTCATCATCACCTGTAACCGCAACTACAATATCGGCTATTTTTATTCCTGCTGATTCCAGGACAAGAGGGTCGCATCCGTCCCCGCAAAATACTTCCAAATTTTCATCCTTTTCAATCTTTTCACAAACTGACTCTATTTTTTCAACTAATTTTACCTTGTAACCTTTTGCAGACATATCTTTTGCAAGCTGCATTCCTATTTTACCTGCACCAACAATTATAATATTCATTCTTTCCTCCTAAATTCCTAAAAAGCCTTTTAATTTGGGAATCGACTCTGAAGCTACAGATACATGCATTATATCGCCCTCTTTTATTTCAGAGCCAACTACCGGGACAAATGCCCTTCCCAGTCTTGTTACAGCAGTAACCATGATTTCTCCTGGAACATTAATTTTTTCGTAAGTAAAACCAGCAATACCATGAGGAACTTCAATCTCAATTATTTCAACTTCCCCATTCCCCAAGCTGATTTGTGAATTTATATCATTATGGCAAATAAGTTCCTTTATTTTATTGGCGGCCCACCTTGTTGGAGAAATAGTTGTTATGCCAAGCTTGTTATAAACTATCGCTCTCACTGGGTCATAAATTCTTGCTACAACTATTGGAACCCTGTATTCCCTTTTTGCAATTAAAGCACCCACAATGTTTCTATTATCTCCTGGAGTCAATGCAGCAAAAGCATCGGCTTCTTCAATCCCTGCTTTTTCCAGAACATCTTTGTCGTAACCAAATCCTAAGACTGTCTGGCCATTAAAACTTTTACCAAGCCTGTTAAATGATTTAGGATCTATATCAATAATGCTGATCTTATGCCTTGCTTCTGAAAGCAGGTTTGCTGTTTGTGAACCTACTCTGCCACATCCCATTATTATTATTTGCATTTGAATACCCTCACAATTAATTAAAATTTTACAAAACTTAAATTTATTATAATTCTACTTAACGTTAATTGTTAATAAAATTAATTTTATTATGCCTCTTTGTTTACAACCCTAACGTTAGATCGGTTTTTAACGTACCTGACAATCAATTTTCTTAATTCTTCAACAATCAGGACAGAAGGAATAAATGCCATCAATATCAGCCAGTAATTCCAGCTTAAAGGCTGATGATTAAAAACAGTATTTAATTTTGGAATATAAATTAAAGCACTTATAAAAACAATCTCCCCTAAAATACCCCAAAAAAGCAGCTTGTTTTTAAAAAACCCAATTTTAAATACAGAGTCATAATTTGACCTCCATGCAAATGCATTTCCTATCTGTGACATTATTATAGCTAAATGATTTGCAGTAGTTGCAGTCTGATAAACAGTATCATTTACATAATTTGCAGGATTTGCACCAATTTGCCTTAATTTTGCAAAAGTAATTCCGTTATCATAATAAACCATTAAAAATGCAGCCATGGCGACTGCTGCTTCAATAGGGCCTAATAAAAAATAAGCCTTTGCTAAATTTTTTCCAGTAAGCAGCCTCTCTTTCCTTGGACGTGGCGGTTTGCTCATTATGCCGGGCTCAGGCGGTTCTGCTGCCAAGGCAAGAGAAGGAAGCATGTCAGAGCCAAGATCTATTGCAAGAATCTGCATTACTGTAAGTGGAAGTGGAATTTTAAATAAAACCATCATAATAAAAGGTACTGCTTCCGGAATATTGCTTGTAAGGATATAATGAATAAACTTTCTTAAATTTTCAAATACTGCCCGGCCTTCTTCTATTGCATTTACTATACTTGCAAAGTTATCATCAGTTAAAATCATATCTGCAGCTTCCCTTGCAACATCTGTACCTGAAACACCCATAGCTATTCCTATGTCGGCTGCTTTTAGAGCAGGTGCATCATTTACGCCATCTCCAGTCATCGCAACAATATGGCCATTTTTCTTTAAAGCCTGCGCAATTTTCATTTTATGCTCTGGAGAAACTCTGGCAAATATTATATTATCAAGTTTAACCACTGCCCTAAGTTCATTATCTGACATTTTTTCCAGATCTGCACCAACAAAAACTTTAGATTCTCCTTTAATTATGCCAATTTTCCTGGCAATTGCATCCGCTGTAAGCCCATAATCTCCTGTTATCATAATTATTTTTATGCCGGCCCTAAAGCATTCTTTGACAGCAGCTTCTACTTGCGGTCTTGGAGGATCAATCATTGCCGCTAAACCTAAAAATACAAGATCTTTCTCAACATTTTCAACAGTATATTCTTTTTTAAAACCAGTTAAATCTTTATATGCAACTGCAAGCACCCTAAGTGCCTTTTTTGCATAACTATCGTTAAATTTTAAGATTTCCTGTAATTTTTGCTCAGTTAAATCTTCGACCTTACCATCAATCTCAATTTTACTGCATAGCGAGAGCATTTCTTTTGGGGCACCTTTTGTAAAAGCAAAAATACCATCAGTTGTTTCATGGATTGAGCTCATCCTTTTTCTGTTTGAATCAAAAGGCAAAAGAAATATAAGCGGTTCATTTTGCAGTTCTGATTCATAATCAAAATTAGCTTTTTTTGCGGCAACAAGTAAACATCCTTCAGTAGGATCCCCTTTTATTACCCACTGATTTGTATTTTTATCCTTATAAAGCCTGGAATTATTGCAAAAAGACATTGCTTTGGATATTTTTTTAAAAATACGGGATGTATTTTTGCTATCAATTGTATTTCCTTTTAAGTTAAATTCCCCTGACGGATTATATCCCACTCCTGATACATCATAACTGTCTCCATCGACCCAAATTTCCCTTACAGTCATTTCGTTTTGAGTTAAAGTTCCAGTCTTATCAGTGCATATAACTGTAGTGCTTCCAAGAGTTTCAACAGAAGACAGTTTTTTTATTAAAGCATTTCTCTTTGCCATCCTTTGAACACCCATTGCAAGCGCCAACGTAACAGTTGGCAGCAAACCTTCAGGAACAAAAGCAACAATAATTCCGATAGCAAAAACAAATGAAGTAAGAAACCCAAGTTTAATCACAAATAAAGACAAAACAAAAAACAAAACTCCTACCCCAACTGCTATATAAACAAGCATCTGGCTTGCTTTATTAATTTCTTTCTGCAAAGGGCTTAACTCTTCTTTAACTGATTGTGTAATATTGGCAATTTTACCAAATTCAGTTTTCATGCCCGTTGCATAAACAATTGCCTTGCCAGTTCCGGAAGAAATGCTTGTACCTGCAAAAACTACATTGGTAAGCCTTAAAGAATCGACTTCCCTGTTTACAATTGCTACAATACTTTTCTTCTGAGGGTCCGACTCACCCGTTAGCACTGAATTATTGGTTCTAACATCATAAGACTCAATTAACCTTGCATCTGCTGAAACATTGTCGCCTTCATTTAAAATAAGAATATCGCCAGGAACAAGTTCTCTTGATAGAACTTCCTTGATTTCTCCTGATCTTAATACTCTGGCATAAGAAGGTAATATTTTATTTAAAGCTTCTAAAGCTTTTTCAGCCCTGAATTCCTGCAAGAAACTAAATACTGCGTTAATGATAACAACCAGAATAATTGCATATCCCAGTTGAGGCATATTTACACGCGGAATAAAGCAAAGAGCTGCAGCAACCCAAAGTATGATTGCCAGAAGATGTACGAAGTTATCTAAAAATCTTAATATTAAAGGCCTTTTCTTTTTTCCTTTAATTAAATTTAAGCCATAAACATCAAGCCTCTTTTTTGCTTCCTCCTCAGAAAGGCCATTAGGAGAAACATCAAGGTCCTTATATAATTCTTCGGTATTTAAAGAATAAAATTCTGCCATATAATTCTCTCTTAGGAATTGATCAGATTTATTATATTAATTATGATAACGCAAAAAATAATATTTATAAAAAAAAATCATAACGACATATTATATATCCGGCAGTAAGCTTGTCAATTAGATTTATATTAAGTATTTTCTTAATTACCTTATAACCCTGTATAAATGCAATTATTCTCATATCAGAGCCGCACTTGGGACATATCAGGGTGACGCATAAAATACGCCGCTCTCTCCAAAGCCGCCAAGTACAGACAGCAGATAATCAGGATATGAGCCTTTCCATTCAAGAATATCTTCCAAACCATTAATAAAACAAGTTGACTCACATACTCTGTGCGATAAATCCAGGATTTTTTTCATCACTTTTCTCCATTCAGGTATTGCTGCCTCAAGTCTTCCGGCAATCTCTCAATCGCATAACGGAGCATCGTCCTTGGCATTTGTTTATAATTAGCCAGAAGAAACTGTTCAAGTACTTCCTGGGAACACCTCTTGCCTATTTCCCTGAGCATCCATCCAACTGCTTTATGTATTAAATCATGTCGGTCATTTAACAGAATTTTTGCTAATTTTAATGTATCTTCATAAAAGCCTTTTTTTATAAAATCAAAAGTAGCCATTACCGCAATTCTTCTTTCCCATAAATTTTCAGATGCGGCAAGCGAGTACAAAATGTCTTTAGGTTTTTCAAATAAATAGCTGCCGACTATCTTATCGGCAGAGAGGTCGACAAGATCCCAATTGTTTATGTACAGTGTATTTTCAAGATATTTTTTAAATAAGGTTTCTCTCTCAAACATTTTAGCCCATTTGGTCTTTTCCACCATGATAAGAAGCGCTATCAGGCGTTCTTCATGTATTTTTGATCTTAAAAGGTCCAATGTATTATCAAGAGGGATATTGGCATATTTTCTAACGATTTTTCTTGAATCAGGTACCTGGACACCTAAAAAAATATCCCCTTCGCCATACTGGCCTTTTCCTGTCTTAAAAAACCTTTTTAAGACCTCGGCTTTTTGGGGGCTTGCATATAAACTTAAATCCTTTCTTAGATCATCCAGTACATTTTCTTTTTTTTCCATTTTTAAAATACAATTTGTTTTTATTAATTGGTAATCAATTTTTTAGATTTTCCAGGCAATTATAAGAACTTCCTGGGTTAAAGCCTGCCCAAAAACAGGATTAAATCTTTAAAGTTTGTAAAACTCAAATTATCTAAATTGCTTTTACAATTTTTATTCAAATCAAGCAGTTAATGAAAAATGGTGATTGGGTTAGATATTAAGGTGCTACTATAAAATTTAGCGCTTTTGGAACTACTTCGTATCTGGCTGGTAATTTGCATATATACTCACCATCTGCAAATACGCTGAAATTATACTCGCTGTCTATTTCAATGCTATTTACCTTGAAATATTCAACGAATGGG
>JAPLCN010000063.1 GCA_026392215.1 Actinomycetota bacterium
AAGAAAAATTCGGATATTTATTAAAATAACAATTTATATGAATTTAGCGTAAATATCTCCGCTAAAAGATGTTTTTTTAATTAAATCCAGAAGAATATCAGACATTTGCTGCGGTGAAATCCACTTTTCTAAAACAAGATTCATTGTTTCCCCTAAGGAATAGTTGAATTCAACTTTGCCTATATCTGAAAGATGTTTGACAGTTTTAATAGCTAAATTAATAAAATCTTTTGTGGGAGTAAATTCAAAAGATACAACCCCGATGGGTTGAGACAAACCTTGTAATACTTTATATTCATAACCCTCAACATCAATCTTGCAAAAAGCCGGTTTACCGAACTGGCTGATCAGCTGATCCAGAGTGGTTACCTGCACTTTAACTGTTTTTTGCCATTGAAACGCCGAAGTTGAAACAAAGAACATGTCGCTTTTTTTTACACTGTTTATCCATTCCTGCGACATGGTTGAAACTGTGTGTGAATTGCTTGTCATCATGTCTTCCATGCCTTCATTATTGCTTATCGCTTTTTGAATTAAAGATATCCGCCTGTTCCTTCCATATTTCCTTTCAAGTTTTTGCATGCAGACATTTTGAGGCTCAACTGCTACAACCCTTGCTCCTAGCCTTAACATAACTTCAGACCTGCTGCCAAGATTAGCTCCGATATCAAAACATAAATCATCTTTTTTAACAAATTGTGAAAATAGTTTTAGCAGCCTTCTCCTGTTTATGATAGTTGTAAGATATAAAGTTATTGAATATACGCCATTATATATTCTTAAAAAACGCAGGACATCAACGCAAACATTTATTGCCTTCATGGGAATTAACCCTGACTTGGTACAGCTTTCTTTATAGACATTTCTGCTATAAAGCTTTCCTATAAAACTCGTCACATAACTCATATTATATTTAACTTTCCTTTAGATTAATCTTTGCGGAATTATAAAATAAATGATTTACCATTATAAAATTTTAACTGTTTTAGCTGATAAATTATAGTGATAAATCATTTATTAAAAGAATTAAATTGCTCACCAGATGAACTGGTGAGCAATTTTACTATTAGAAAGACTAAATTAGTATCTTCTATAGCTGCTGTTGTTGCTTCTAGCTGGTCTGTCAGTTTGAGGACGAGCTTCGTCAACTCTTAAAGTACGGCCATCAAATGATGAGCCATCTAAAGCTTCTTTTGCTTTTTGTGCTTCTTCTGAACTACCCATTTCAATAAACGCGAAACCTTTGTTTCCGATAATATTGATTTGAGCAACCTTGCCATAAGGGGAAAATAACTTTTCCAGTTGTTCATCGGTTGCTGAATAGGAAAAATTTCCTACATACAGTTTGTTACCTTGCATTACTACCTCCTTAAAATATTATAATTTCTCTAGGCTTGATAATATTTCTTTTCGAGAAGTAGATGCAAGAAAAATTGCAGCTTCAGTTAAAATATCATTAAACGAAGAAGAAATTGTATTATATGCTACTTTAATAACAAATGTCAAATTTTTCTTCAAGCCGATAAAATTATTTTTAAATCTTTTACCAGTTTCAAATTCATATCCTTATTGTCACTTTAATCTTTTTGATTTAAAAGCCTCTGTTAAATAACAGCAGAGCTCAAATTAAATTTAAAATAATAGGTATGTATTTAAGAAAATTTGTTATAAAATGATATTGTAAATATAGTTACATGCTTTCCTATTAAAGTTTTTTAAAGTTTTAAATTGAAAAATAAAAATAATTCAGGAAGGACACTTTATCATGAGAATTTATTGTAATAGAGAAATTTTCTCAGCCTTAAATGGAATGAGTTTTCCTAAAACTAAAAATGAAATTTTATCTATAGCTAAAGTTAATAATGATATTTGCGAAGCCTCAATTATTTCTTTAAATAAAATAGAGGAAAAAGTATACTACTCAATAGATGAAATCTGCGAAAATATAAAAATTGTTTGTGATCTGGAATTAAGAAGCGCATTAAAAAAAATAAAATTCCCTGCAACTAAAAGTGAAATATTAAAAAAATTTAAAAATAAAAGTTATCCATATTCAATCATTGAAGCAATAAATGAACTTCCTGAAAATCTAGTTTATAATAATTTATCAGATATCTGTAAATAATAATCATAAATGAGGTTATTATTATTAATTTTTATAATAATTTTTTTCAAATCAATAAACCGGATTAAACAATTGCTTCTCTGGTTTTGATAAGTATTAAGCCAGTTAATATTATGTTTAAAAATTGTTTTTTTAATAACCTATTCAAAAAATATTTAAATGAATGTTTAATAAAAACATCAGAAAGGAATTATTATTATGATGTCAAATATCCCAATTGATTTAACAAAAGTAAAAAAAGAAAATATTGACAAAGAAATCCTAAGAGTCGGCATTATCGCAGAACTTGATGCAATAAATCTTTATGAACAGCTTGCAGAATATACTGAAAATAAGGATCTTAAGAAAATAATACTTGATATTGCAAAAGAAGAGAAAACACATGTCGGTGAATTCCAGGCACTTCTGTTAAAACTTGATAGTCAGCAAGTAACAGAGCTCGAGGCAGGCAAAAAAGAGGTGGAAAAAGAGCTTAGCAAGTAGCTAATAAATAAATTTTAGTATAAATAAATAAGTAAGTATTAATTTATTTCTTCAATTTTATAGCTGGTATTGCCTAATCCCTTTCTGGCAACACAGTTTATTTGTTCGTAAGGGTTTTTGCCCCATACTTTTTCAAATAAATGCTTTCCTTCCACTAAAACTTTCCCCTTCGGAAGTGAATTAGGCAAAATAATGTCTGGCTTTATTAAATCAAGAGATGCTTTTTCTATCGCAACAATATCATCTGATGCAAGAATTCCGATATCAGGAATTAGTGATTGGGTTGACATTCCCCAGCAATCACACATAAGCGTGATGTTCATTAAAACATTTATATATAAAACTCTATCAGGCATAAAGGTTTTTAAAACTTCCTCTGTTGCAATTGCCAAACCTTCCTGAAAATCCAGGTAATTTTTTGCTTCAAGCGATAAAGCATTGCTTGGACATATTTCTACACAATGCTGGCAGTAAGTGCAGTCATGTATAGAAACTTCATATTTGCCATTATCATTAAATTTGTTTGCTTTATACCTGCATTCTTCAACACATTTATTGCATCTGTTGCATAAATCTTCATCCCAGGCTATTCCGCTACCTGTAGAATGAAGGAAATGCAAATCCTGTCTTGTTTTTGCTGTAACACATCCCATTGCAATATTCTTAATTGCACCTCCGAAACTGCTCATACCGTGACCCTTAAAATGAGAGAAATTAATTAAAACTTCTGCATCATGAATATGGCCTGCAACCTGTATTTCTTTTAAGGATTTAAATCCAACTTTTTTTGAATAATAATATTTATCAAAAACACCCGCAACCGGATATATGGGTGCGTCAAGAATATCCTCTGAATATCTGTCTTTTGCTGTAATTCCTCCAAAATCTTTCTGATGAGGAAGAAGTACATCAGTTATGAAAAGTTCCCCTCCTGCCTCCCTTATTTTCTTTATAAGTATTTTTACAAAAAGAGGATGAATAGTCGTATAGCCAAGTCCTCTGCCAAGATGCATTTTTATGGCTACAATTTTACCNNNNATCCACCATCTTTTTTAAAGGAATTGTTTGCAGCAATCGTGCAAATTTAGCTGGCAACGTAGTGTCCGGGTCTAACCTTTCAAATTCCATAGATGCAAACTTTACTTCTGACTTGGCCATTTATTTACCTCTTAAAATTAATTTTCTATTAAAATCTTAAATATGTATATTCCGCTTAAAATTGTCACCCTTCCGTTTTAAACCTGCCACATCTTTTACATAGTTAATTATGAAATTAGCTTTTTATTATTTTTACAGATTCAAACATTTTATTATATTACTTATCCTTGCAAATGGCAGTTATAAATTTAAAAAAGCTGTGACTTAAGACACTATCGCATTAAAAATATTAGTTTAGCCCAAAATAATCAACCATTTTATAAATTTCCAGAGATAAAAAATTAATTTGTGTAAATATTTCTTAAATTATACTAAATAATGTTAAAAATGGGGGGGAAAAGGATAGATTTACTACGGTGTATTTAGAAATTACGACATAAAATTCATACAAATGCCCGAAGCCTGATTAAGCAATGTAGTAAAATGAGATTATATTAGAATAATAGTGATAGACTTCAGCAAAGTTAGCCTGTAAGCCGGGTTCTGTGCCTGGCTGCTTTTGCAGCCAGCGATAGCCATCTATCTTGGACAAATATTGCTATTTGCCTCAAGCGATCAACCCGGAAGAAGAGCGGGCAACTCCATACCTTCCCTATTTGATCTTGCTCCAGATGTGGTTTCCCTGGCCAGTTTGTTGCCAGACTGCCGGTGAGCTCTTAACTCGCCATTTCACCCTTACCGGCATTATAATTTTTTTTTATAGTTCATCAAAATTTAAAAATTTTATGAACATTTTAATGTCCGGTGGTATCATTTCTGTTGTACTATCAGTTAGATAAAGTTTTCACAATATCTACCCGGGTGTTACCCGGCATCTTGCCCTGCGGAGCCCGGACTTTCCTCAAGGAACTAAAAATAATCCCCTGCGACTACCCGGCTAACTCTGCCTCTTAATTAAAATAATATACTGATTTCATTAAAAATCAATGGCTGCCTGCAAAATAAAATTCTGGTAGATATAAAAAGAAACAAAAAATTAATATTAATTTAATTTTAATCACTTGATCGCATTCAAGTTTAACTCAATATTTACAAGCCTGTCTGCTTCCTTGTTTTTCTCACGAGGGATATGAAAAATCTTAAATTGCTTGAAACTTACTATTTCTTTATTAATTTGAAGTATCATTTTTTTTAAGTCCTCATCTTTAATCTTCCAAAAACCATTGATCTGATTGTATGCAAGACTGCTGTCTGTATAAATAACGACTTCATCAGGATTATATTTTTTTAAATTAATCAATGATTCAAGTATCGCAAGATATTCAGCGTAATTATTTGTTTTCTCGCCAATATATTTTGATTGCTGTTCTAATTTTTCATTATTTGAGTCATAAATTATAAAGCCGATTGCTGACGGGCCAGGGTTGCCTCTTGAGCCTCCATCTGTAAATACAGTAAAAACATTGGTTATTGTTTTACCTGGTAAAATTTCGGTTGTAATTTTCTTTGTTATGGCGGTAATCCTTTATTTCATTATTTAACTTATGTCAAAAAAAATTTTTAAAATTAATCTAAAATAATTAGTTACTTCTTATTATAAATTTTTAAAGCTATAAAATCTTAAAAACATTTTTACTGCTTTTGTGCACATTTAATAAATAAATTTTAATCTTTAAATTCTTCAATAATCGGATCAACTTCTGCCCTATATCTTATAATCATTCTCTTGCAGATTGGGCATTTATAAATTTCATTTAAATTGCTCACTTTTAAAGCTTCCCCTGATGACATCTCCATATTGCATGCCATGCACATTCTTTCCTTTAAGATACCAATAGCTATACCGCCTCTTTTTTCCTTGACTTCATTATATTTTGTAATCAAATCATCCGGAATAAGTTTCAATATATTATCTCTTTTTTGAATGTATTTACTCAATTTTTCTTCAATAATTCTGATGCTATTACTAATTTCTTCTTTCAGTTTATCAACGTGGGAACTGATTTTTTCTTTTTTTTCATTTTCCAGCTTGATTGATTCATTAATATCATCTATCCTGATCATTATTTCAATTATCTTGTTTTCTATTTCCTCATTTACTTTCCTTATGCTTACAATTTCTTCCTGATAATTTACAATTTCTTTACTGCTTGTTATTGTGCCGCTTGAGAGTTTCTGCTCATTTTTTTTAATTTTTTCATTTTTCATGCTTAATTCATCATCAAGCTTTTTTCTTTCCTTTTCAAGCTCATTATAATTTAAAAACAAGCCATTATGCGCTTCGACAACCTCTTTTAATTCTTCCTCTCTTGCCTTGAGCTCTTCACTGGCTTTTAATTTTTCGACTTCTCTTTCAAGAGAAGCAATTCTGCTATCAGATAGCTGCAACTTATATAAATTCAGGAGATCAAAATTTTTATCTTCCAATTGAATACCTCCATAATAATTCTTTATTATTGCTTTTTAATATTTTTAAACCAAGACTCATGCTATCGCTTATTTTTGTCAATATTTTAAATAAATGGCCAATTGCAAACAATTCTGATTCCGCATGTCCAAGTTCAATTAATAATCTGCCATTCTCTGAAATCAGCTGAGCATTGTGATAATTAACTTCTCCACATATAAGGGCATCAAAATCAAGGCTGCCTAGTTCTGCTGTTAATGAATTTATGCTTCCATTTATAACTGCAACTTTTTTTATCACTTTATTTATAATAGAAGAATTGCTTTTAAAAATATATTTAAAATTATAAATATTTAATTTTTCTTTTATGAAATCCAGAAAAGCATCTGATGAAATAGCTTGTTTTATGCTGCCAATTCTGCCAATGCCGCCTTCTTCAAATTTATTTTCCAGTGGATAAACATCATAAGCCGGCTCATCATATGGATGAGCCTCCAGAACATTCCTTATCAGGTCCTCTAATTTTTCTGATTGAATAATGCACTCTATTCTTGCTTCTTTAACAACACTCAAACTTCCTTTTTCTCCAATGAATGGATTTGAATCAATCCCAGGCTTAAAAGTTCCATTTCCTTCAGTATTAAATGTGCAGCATGTATAATCTTTCCAGCATCCTCCGCCCGCAAAGCACATTGCATTTCTTACTTTTTCTTCATAATCCAGAGGAACAAAAATTACAAATTTAAACCATTTAGCACTATAGGAAATTATTTTATTTATATTTTCCATCTCAAGCAGCCCTGCAAGATAATCATTTAAACCATTCTCCATCATATCGTAATTTGTATGCGCACAGTAAACAGCAATTTTATTTTCTGCAAGTTTGAGAATTTCCTTTCCAGGATAGTTGTTTGAAATTATATTTTTAATGGGATTAAATATCAGCGGATGATGGGTAAATATCAGGTTTGTTTTTGATTTTATAGCTTCGCCTATAACTTCGCTGCTAATATCTAGTGCAACCAGTATATGCTTTATTTCACTCTCAAAATCACCAATTAAAAGTCCTGAATTATCCCATTTTAATGAACATTCTTTATGGAATTGCATGTCAAGAATTTTTGTTAACTCTTTTAATTTCATAATTAGCCGTAATTGAAAGTTAATATTTTAATTAAGAATATTACCATAATTAGCTTTAAATTAAAAAAAGACAAAACATCTCTATAAAATTATTAGATCCTTGAACAGATACTAGGAGCTTGTCCGAGAATAAGAATCTAAGTTTTTTACCATACC
>JAPLCN010000207.1 GCA_026392215.1 Actinomycetota bacterium
TAGAAAACTCCGGCAGAAAAAGATAATGGATGAAAAAGTATTCTTAAGCTATTTGGGGAAATAGATGATAATTCATTTAATATATTAAACTAAAAATAATTTAGATTCTAATTGGAGTGAATAACTCAATTTTTAGAGAATTATTTGTTTAAATTAAGCTTAAAATTTTCTCAATTTGGCCCTTTTGGTTAATTGTTCACCAGAAAATAATTAACTAATTTTGTATAAATAGCTTATAATATTTTTAATTAAAGAAAGAAAATTATATTATAATTATTTATATAGGTTTTATATAAAAAAGGAGGATTATATGAACTTAGGGGGCAACATTTTTTCAAGCATGGTTTCAGAAAGTTCAGAGCCGGATTACAGCACAGATATACAAAAAACTTTGTTGACCATTAAAGGTGATTCAGCAAAAATCGAAGGCAAATTAACCATCTCCAAGTCTATTGAAATAGATTGTGAAATTCATGGAGAAATTGTAGTTGACGGACAGCTTATAATTCAGCAGTCAGGTTATGTAAATGCTGATGTTAAAACCATTGATGCAACTGTAAATGGTGTTTATGAAGGAAATATGGAAGCAACGGGCAATGTTCAGATAACACAAAATGGCAAGGTAAACGGAAATATAAAAACCGATTCCCTTATAATTGAAAAGGGCGGAGTATTTTCCGGCAACGTTACGAGAATTTCAAATGTTGCTTACGAAAAAAAAAATGAGTTAGAATCCGAAATTGAAAAAGAACTGGAAGTTATTGAAGAAGTAAAGTATAAAGAAGAAAAAGCAGAAGAAATCAAAGTTGAAGAACCTGGAGAAGCTGCTGAAGAAAAAGACGAAGATACTCTGGAACTATAGAAGAACTTTGTCTTAAATTTAATTTAAAGCCTTAAAAAAAGATAATTAATTTAAAGGTTTCACTATTTGTATTTTAAATTATTAACTTTTTTAATTTTTATTTTTTTTATTTAATAAAATTAGTGACAGGAATTTGGAAATGGCCGTAAATCCTAAAGTAAAAAACCCGCTCATTTTAAGTATCGTCTCAACTGTTTTTTTATTCCCTGTACTGATATTGGTAAAGTATATCTTCAGGCAGTATGTATCTGCCATGCCTAATGGAATTGTTTGGGCAATGATTGTGGTAACTACGGTTATCTATTTTGCAATTATATTTTTAGTATTTTTGTATTACGGCAGTTTAGGCAAAAAATAATTATTGATTTTTACAGCATTATTGAAGAATTCATAATAAATTAATTAAATATATTAATTTATTCCAGCCGGAACTGTTAAAATTGTTTTTTTATCTATTTCAAATTTATCTCTGAAAGCCTTGTTGCTGCGGCTATTCCTGCTGGGTATTTCGTACATCCAGCAAAACTGATTTTTTCTCTTCGCTTCTTATCTCAAATATTTTCTGGTCATCGGAGATTACACTCTCACCTTTAAAAACACCGCCTTTTTCAATTGTTAAAAGAGCGTCTTTTTGTGTAAGGTTTCCTGAAAATTTTCCGGTTGAGCTTATTTCAACTTCTCCGGAAGCAATCATATCTCCAATAAAAGTTCCTGCGATCATGGCATCTTTTGTTTTTATTTTTGCTTCAACTTTTCCTTCTTTACCGATGATTACTTCTTTTTCTGCAACAATTTCACCGTTTACAATGCCATCTATCCTTGTGGTGCCGGGAGAATAAAGACTCCCTTTAATAACAACTCCCTCACCAATAATAGTTAAAGTCTTGTTATTACTGCTGACCGGATCAATACCTTTTTTAGAAAACATATTTGTCGCCTTGTATAAATTTTATTCAATAAATATTATTAATAAAAAATAGATTAAAAAAATTACCATATTATAAACAAATTAAAATTATATCATTTTTTTTATTTTAATGTTAATTTTTAGCAATTTATTAAAATTAATTTAAAGCAATGTTTAATCTTTGATTTATTAATTTAATTTCAATAATTTTTATTTGAATTAATAATTATAATTATTAATTATTCGCATTTTAACTGGTAAAATATATTAACATCAAATCAGAATTAAAACTTAAAACATCCCGGCACTTTTGTAAATTGCTGGTTCCTAAGATAAAAATATTTAAAATTTATGATTAAATTTAAAGCTAGAAAGAGCTTTTCAAGATCTTTCATATCGGCAGCTGCTGTGTTGATTTTTCTTATTATTTTAAGCTTTACTTCGTGCAATAATTTTAATAACCAGGATAAATCTACATCAGGTTTGGCAAATACTTCTGCTCAAAGCAGTAATAATTACGATTCTGGTAATGACGTGCAGGATAACAGCAGTGCCACAACAAGCATTGCCGGCATTGACCTGGAAAATAAAAAAAATGAAGCGCAGAAACCGGTCGAAATATTAATAAAGCATACAATTCCTTCTTTTGCAGCTGCATCAATTAAGCATGAAGTTAAAAATCTTTTTAATGACTCCAATATTACAGAGGGCGGGGGAACCGGGCAGCCGGGTGACTATGGTATAGTTGTTGATATTGCCGGTCCTCAAAGTGATTCAAAAAACTATATAATTTTTTGCGCTGTAACCAACTTTTATAATCTATGCGATAATATATCCACTAGCGACTTTAAAGAATATTGGAATGGAAACTCCCGGACAATTGGAATTTTGAGTGAACCCGTTCAGGTTGGTAAAACCGGCGGCAAATATAGTACAAGCAATTCCGTGACAGAAAATTCTGCAAATAATGCAGATGCTTTTACAGGAACATCCTTATTTTTAACAGAAGAAACCAAAAAAGTAATTTCAGCTGTTTACGGCGATCCCCAGAATGGTAATTTGAAAATTGTTGACAGCAATGAAATTAAAGGCAGTCTGGAAAACAATCCTGATTCTTTTGCTATTATTCCATTTGAAGAGCTAAGAAAAGAGCTGAAAGTTTTAAATATAGATGGCAAATCTATTTTTGATAAGGATTTGTCTTATGAAAGCTACCCTTTTTCCTTTTCCATTAATTTTAGCGGTGCAGATTCAGATAAGGCCGCTAGCCTTAAAGAAGCTTTTGAGAGCATTTTTTATTCAAACAGGGATCCGGACAAAATGGCTGTAGTGAATATGACCGGAGTAACAGCACTGGTCAGGGGAGTTGCAAACAAAATGGATAGAAATGGAATATTATACCCGGGGGAAAAAATAGCAGCAATTTTAAAAAACGGCGATATAACCCATACAAGCAATGAGGTTTCTTTTAAAGAAGATTGTAATGCAGGCAAGGGCGGAACAACATTTTGCAGTAAGCCGCAGTACATAGAGCTTTTAAAATCTGTTGGAATTAACCTGGTTGAATTAACCGGGAATCATCTTAATGATTATGGCTCAAAGTATCTTGAAAATACGCTTAAAGTTTATGATGAACTCGGCTGGAAGTATTTTGGCGGAGGTGCCAATCTTGCTTTATCTAAAGAGCCTGTTTTATATGAAATAAATGGAAATAAAATTGCCTTTTTAGGATTTAACCAGTTTGGTCCTGATTATGACTGGGCAACCAGAACAAGCGCAGGTTCAGCGCCCCCTGATAATCCTTATTATATTGATAAAGTCAAAAGGCTCAAGGAAGCAGGGTATAATGTAATTTTTACTTTTCAATATGAAGAGTCATATAATTATTTTCCGCTGGACAGGCAGGTGGAAGATTTCAGGATGATGAGAGATGCGGGTGCGGATATAGTAAACGGCAGCCAGGCACATCAGCCTATGGGGTTTGAGGTTACAGGAGAGGGGCTTATATGTTACGGTCTTGGCAATATATTTTTTGACCAGATGCAATCACTTGGAACCAGGCAGGGCATTATTGCAAAACATATTTTCTATAATGGTAAGCATATAAGCACACAACTGATTCCAACTATTATTGATGACTATTGCCAGCCAAGACCGATGAATGAGGCGGAAAAGAAAGAATTATTAAAATCAATATATGAAGCAAGCATAAAAAATAATTAATAAAGCAAAATATAATAATTATTAATAAATAAATGAAAATTAAAATTATTAATAAGCTAGTTTTACTTTTTACAATTTTATTTATAAGTTCCGCTATATTGGTTCTTCCTGCCTGCCAGGTTATTAAGGATTTGAATATAATAAGAATCACAAGAGTAGATGATATCCAAAGCAGCTCTTCTGTCCAAAACAATATAGAAAATACAGAGACTGCCAGTTCTACCTATGCCGGGAAAGATGATTCAGACATTCAAGAGTCAACCTCAACAACGGAGCAGGATACCACCAAAGCATTCATTGAAAAATCTATCCCCGAATACATGAAGTCAATTTTAACCAGCGAGATTAAAAAGGCAGTTGATGCAAGTTTTAAAATTGATTTTCAAAAAGCAGCCGATACCAGTGAAATTACTGCGGATGGCTTAAAAATAAACTTTAAAAATAAAAGCATTGATGACAATTTGAAGATAAACTTACTGGGAAGCTATGTTTTAGTGCCTGCCGGCAGTTTCTATACATATTGTGATGATTTAAAGTCCGAAGATTTCATTAAATTCTGGCAGGGAGATAATAATTCTTTGAACTACATAACAAACGATGGTTCAAATGCAAAATTAATCCTGGATAAAAATGTTTTTGAAATCATGGAAAGCGTTTTAGGCAAATGCAAAATAGAAAATCTTGAGATAGTTGATGATTTTGGCCTGATCAGGCAAAAGCTTGCCGGTACCGGAAACTATTTTTCTATAATACCTTTTGAGGAAATTGTTAAGGAATATAAAATCTTAAATGTTGACGGGGAGTCCATATTTGATAAAAAAATCGATATTAATAGTTACCCTTTTGCCATGCAGATAGTACTTAGCGGAAAAGATAGTGATAAGATAAATTTAATAGCTGAAGGGATTGATAAAGATAAAATAACAAACCGGAGAGTTGATAGGCTGGCTGTAGTGAATATGACCGGAGTAACAGCACTGGTCAGGGGAGTTGCAAGCAAAATGGACAGAAATGGAATATTATACCCGGGGGAAAAAATAGCAGAAATTTTAAAAGATGCTGATGTAACACACATAAGCAATGAGATTACTTTTGTTGAGGGAAACCCCCGTGATAGGGAAGATGAAATTGTTTTCAGCAGCGACCCCGGATATATTGACCTCCTAAGATTTGTCGGGGCAGATGTTATTGAGTTAACAGGAAACCACATGAATGATTATGGACCGCAGTGGATGGTTTACACGCTTGAGATGTACGAAAAGGAGGGCTGGCAATATTTTGCAGGCGGGCGTAATCTTGAAGAAGCTTACAGTCCTGCCAGGTTTGATATTAACGGTAACAGGATTGCGTTTATGGGATGCAACCAGTTCGGGCCGGCTTCATCCTGGGCAACCGATAAAAAGGCAGGCTCTGCTCCTCCAACTTATGATGTTTATGAGGAAATAATAAAACAGCTCAAAGACCAGGGATATAATGTCATTTTTACTTTCCAGCATATTGAAGTATATGACTATTTACCTGTTAAAGAACAGATGAAAGACTTTAGAAGGATGGCCGCAGCAGGGGCGGATATTGTAAGCGGAAGCCAGGCGCATCAGCCGCAGGCTATAGAATTTTATAATAACGGAGCCATTTTTTACGGACTTGGTAATTTGTTCTTTGATCAGATGTATAACGATGAAGTAAGGCAGGGTATAATTACAAAACACATATTTTATGAAGGCAGATATATAAATACAGTGCTGATTACCACAATGCTGGAAGATTATTGCCAGCCCAGGCTTACAGATGCGCCCGAAAGGCTGGATATACTGGAGGATGTTTTTGATGCCAGCATGATGAAAAAATATAAATAATTTTTTATCCCTTCCTTTTATTTGCATGCATTTCTGAATTAGAATAGGAAATTAATAAAATAAAAAGAATTATAAAAAATAAAAATGATTAATTTTTTTAAAAGAAAAACAAAAGAAAGCTCAATGGGAGATCATGAAAAATCCCAGGAAAACAGCGGAAAAAACACCAGATCAAATCCGGTAAATGAAATTTTTAATTCAGATGATAATAATTCAAAAAAGATGTCTTTTATTGACCATCTGGACGAGTTAAGAAAACGCCTGCTGGTAGTAATGATAGTTTTTATTGTTGCAATAATAGCTTTTTATCCGTTTCATGAAAAAATCCTTACATTTCTGATTGGTTCATTTTTAACTACAGATCTTGTATATCTTGAAATCATGGAACCGTTTCTCGTAAACTTAAAAATTGCGTTTTTTTGTGCAGTTATCACAATTTCACCTTTACTGGCTTATCAGCTTGCTGCTTTTATTGCCCCGGTTTTTTCAAAAAAAATCAGGAAATACATGATAATAATTTTTATTTTATTTTTTATTTTATTTGCAGGAGGATTTATTTTTGCATATAAACTTCTGGTTCCCGTTGCCATGAAGTGGCTGATTAATCAGGGGTCAACACTGAAGGCAAGTCTAAGTGTAAACAAATATGTGAGTTTTGTAGGAGGGTTCATGATCGGAGGGGGGATTGCCTTTGAACTGCCGCTCATACTGGTATTTTTAATTAAGGCAGGCATACTTAAAACTGAAATGCTAAGAAGACAGTGGAGGGTTGTCTATATAGTAATACTTATCCTAAGCGCAATAATAACGCCGGACTGGAGTCCTGTAACCATGGCAGTCCTGGCAGTCCCAATGATTTTGCTGTATGAGCTTTCATTATTGCTTGCAAAACTTTTTAAATAATTGATTTTTTATATATTATATCTTAGTCTATATTAACGACTTTATCATATACGCAGATATATCTGGAAGGAAGTGCTTATAAATGTTCGGACTGGGATGGCAGGAGCTGCTAATAATTTTAGTGATAGCTTTGATTATTTTTGGTCCAAGGAAGCTACCGGAAATTGGTAAATCACTTGGCCAGGCTATTAATGGTTTTAAAGAAAGCACAAAAAAAGCTACTGAAGAAGCAAAAAAAGAAATTAAAGATATTGAAAGCAATGTATCTTCAGACAGCAGCAACAATAATATAATCTAGCATATTAGCATTTCAAAATAATTCATATAATTAAGAAGGGTTTAGCTCTTCTTCGCTGAATACTGTTGCAGAAAAAATGTAAATCTCACAATCTTTTTCCCGCCACGAGTTTTCATATAAGCCTGCCTTATTGCATGTTTCTTTTAAAAATTGAGTCCTGTCCCAGCTATAATCAGTTGCAACCTGTGGCAGCAGAAGCCCCTGATAGAATCCTTTCTTAATGAAAAGCCCGTGTTTGCCAACTTTAATTTCATTTAAGTTATTGATCAGCTTGAAAGGCGAAAGAACTGATATCTCAATTTCAATATTTTCAATATCTCTGGCAGTTATGGGATAAAAACGGGGATCATTTAAAGCTGCTTCTTTTGCCATCATTTTTACAGTTTCCCATAAAGGATTTACCGCCCTTATGTTTCCGATGCATCCCCGAAGTTTCCCGTTTATGGTTATGGTAACAAAAGCTCCGCATTTTTCATTTAAAATTACATCGTTTATGGTTGGGATATTTGGCTTTATCCCCAGAATGGTACTTTTGATGGATTCCCTTGCAATTTCAAGTAAAATAATTTTTTCCTTTTTATTTAAATTCATGCTGGTTATATCTTCTGATGCATCTTCCTGTAAAGAATTATTGATGCTTTCCTTAGTTGTCCTGGTTTCAGCAGAGCTGTTTTTGCCTGAAGGATTTTTATCATTTATTTTTTCTTTTTTAATGTTCATTTCCTTATCGCCCCCGTTTATGATTTTATCTTCAAATAAAGCGGCGGCAAGATAACCGACAACTGCTTTCCTCTCACCCGAAACATCGCCGGAATTTAAATATTTTAATATCAAAGCTTTATTTGCCCCGAGATTTTTTGCTGCTATCATTGCTGCTGCAACCGGACCTCCGCCGCACATTTCTATATTACTTTTTAAGAATTCCTCTTCCAGATCATCAATATCAAATTTTTCTACCAGCTTCTCTACCTGCTTGTCAAGGATGACAGCCTCGCCGTAAGGATGGTAATGAGAAAGATCTGTAGAAGCGATAACAAGGACATTTTCACCCTTAAATGCCTTACCGATTGCTTTTCCGATGCCATGGATATTTTGCCTGGTCTGCGATCCGATTACAACAGGGATAAAGTCAAATTCCCCAAATATATGCTGGAGGAAGGGAAGCTGGACTTCAATGCTATGCTCATCGTTATGCCCCTTATCAGAAAAACGGATATAGGGGCTGCTTTCAGTAAGAAGTTTGCTTCTCTTTTTATCTACATTTACTCTCCCGAGAGGCGTGCTGTAGGCATCGCCGTCAAAAATGGATACATAATCAAAAAATTCTGAATGTGAAGGAGAGATTATGATTATGCTGTCATATTTTTTATTAATTATTTGCTTGTATGAATAAGCAGCCACCTGGCCGGAATATATGTAACCCGCATGAGGACAGATTAAAGCTTTAATATTATTAATATCCAGAAAATTTGCATTATTTAAATAATCTTCTACCTGCATTTTAAGGACATAAGGGTCATTCGGATAAAAGGATCCAGCAACTATACTGTCTCTTATTTTTTCATATTTATACATATACTACCTCGCTTTGTTAAATAGAAAATAATTTTAAGCTTCTCTTATTATATCAAAATGAAAGTTTTTTAAAATATAATTTGGGGTTTATAAAAATTGTGGGGTTTATAAAAATGAATTACATCTTGACATTATAAATTCCAATTAAGATAATAATTAAGCAATTTTAAATGCTGGTGTAGCTCAATTGGTAGAGCAGCTGACTTGTAATCAGCAGGTTGGGGGTTCAAGTCCTCTCGCCAGCTCCATTTACTTTGAAAACCATGATAAAATTTAGAATTTTGTTTTAAAATATGGATATTAAGCAGGAGTTTTAGATTGTATTATTATATATGGTGATTCTAAATTAATAATTTTGTATTGTGTTTTGAGTTTAGAAGTTATATATTATTTGCTTTATTATGCTTGAAAACTTAAATTTGCCATTAATTAATGGAGGGGTGCCCGAGTGGCCAAAGGGAGCAGACTGTAAATCTGCCGGTTCACGCCTACATAGGTTCAAATCCTATCCCCTCCACCATTAACTTTAAAATTAAAGGAAAACTTTTTTAATAAGAGTTTAAAGATGCCGGTGGCATGTTTAAACAAAGGATTTGAAAGGACGGAGTGAAGCGAAGCGGAATGAGTCCACGGCTCTGTAGCGAGCTTGAAAAGCGAGACGAAAGACCAAATCCTATCCCCTCCACCATTTTTTAAAAATGCCGGAAATATAATGACCGGATACCGTATATATCCCCTCCACCATAACTTTTAAATTAGTGGAGAACGCTTGATAAGAGTTTAAAGATGCCGGTGGCATGTTTAAACAAAGGATTTGAAAGGACGGAGTGAAGCGAAGCGGAATGAGTCCACGGCTCTGTAGCGAGCTTGGAAAGCGAGACGAAAGACCAAATCCTATCCCCTCCACCATTTTTTAAAAATGCCGGAAATATAATGACCGGATACCGTATATAAGTGAATTTATTACTAAGATCATGGTTATAAGATTTTTTAAGTAACATGAGTTTCCAAAGGTACAAATATAGATTTTTAAATAATGCTGTATGTTTAATAAGTTTTTAAGCTGTTTAATTTTGAGTTAATTTCAGATTGTTAAATTAAAATTGTTTAGCCTCTTAAATGCCCGTGTAGCTCAGCTGGTAGAGCATTTCCTCGGTAAGGAAAAGGTCATCGGTTCGATTCCGATCGCGGGCTCCAGAATTAAATTTTTTCCAAATCAATTATTTTTTCCTTGAAAAGTTTGATACAGATGCATAGCAAAGGTGGCAGGCATAAGGGATGAAAGCAGATATTCTATTCCTGATTTAAGGATAAAATTAAATTTTATTTTTACAAAGAAAGTTATTGATAAATAAGATATAAATATTATTGTACAAATGCAAAAATTATAAAGATTATAAAAATTAATTTTATAAAAATTAATTTTTAAAATCTCTTATAGCATGTATAATGACATATATTTTATTTTAAAAAACTTTCAAAAAGGATTTGATAAAGAGATTTCAATAAGCCTTGTTGTTGCTCGATTGCTTAAAGCTCAAAAAAATTTAATTATTAATAAATTATTATTAAATTATCTCACTTAAATCATCGAAAGGAACGAAATGGGTTTTGAAGACATTGCACTATACGCAGTAGTAGCGGTAAGCATATTAGCCCTTCTTTATGCAGTATTTTTAGCCCGACAGGTTTTGAGGGAAAAAACCGGAACAAGCAAAGCGCAGGAAGTTGCTGACGCTATAAAATCAGGAGCACAAGCATACCTGAAAAGGCAGTTCAAGGCAGTTCTTTTACTTACAATCATACTTTTTGCAGTAGTATTTGCTTCTGCTTATTTTGCCAAACAGCCCTTAAATATTTCTATCGCCCGTGCAATTGCATTCTTAATCGGGGCTTTTTTTTCTGCTACAGTCGGCTATCTTGGAATGAACATGGCTATTGCAGGAAACAGAAGAGTAGTAGTAGCGGCAGAAAGAAGCATAAAAGAGGCACTTCGGATTGCATACAGATCAGGAACTATTACAGGTATGTTAACTGATGGACTGGGGCTTCTTGGCGGTACTATTATTTTTATAATATTTAAGATTAAATCCCCGGAGGTTCTGCTTGGGTTTGGATTTGGAGGCACCCTGCTTGCATTATTCATGAGAGTTGGCGGAGGCATTTATACAAAAGCTGCTGATGTCGGCGCTGACCTGGTTGGAAAGATTGAAAAAGGTCTTCCAGAGGACGACCCGAGAAATGCAGCAGTTATTGCTGATCTGGTTGGTGATAATGTCGGAGACTGCGCCGGAATGGCTGCAGATATTTTTGAATCATATGAAGTTACTATTGTTTCAGCATTAATACTGGCGCTTGCGCTGATGCCTTTTGATATGAAATGGCTGATATTTCCGCTGCTTGTAAGAGCAATTGGGGTAGTAAGCTCTATAATCGGAACTTACTCTGTTTCATGGTGGAAAACCAATGATCCATTTAAAGCCATGGATTTTTCTTATGATTTGTCTTCAGTAATATCCACAACTTCTTTCTTCTTTATTTCTTATTTTTACATTCATGATTTAAGAGTTTTCTGGACGACAGCTTTGGGTATTTGTCTTGCAATTGCATTTAACAAGTTTACTTCATATTTTACTCATCCTGACCGTGCTCCGGTTACAAACCTTGCAAAAACAACCAAAACAGGGCCGGCAACATTAATATTAAACGGCCTTTCACTTGGCTTTGAAAGTTCAGTCTGGGCAATCTTAATAATCGCTGTAGTTATTTTTGCTTCAATCATGATATTTATGAAATCAGGGATTAGTTATATATTATATGGGGTGGCTTTAACCGGTATCGGGATGCTTTCCCATACCGGCAACAATGTTGCAATGGATGTATTCGGGCCTATAGCGGATAATGCAAATGGAATTGCTGAAATGTCAGGTGCAAGCAAGAAGGTAAAACAAATCCTGGCTGATCTTGATGCAGCTGGAAATACTACAAAAGCCATTACAAAAGGAATTGCTATAGCTTCTGCAGTAATAGCTGCTGTTTCTCTTTTTGGTGCTTTTACAGAAGCCGCAAAGTTACAGAATATCGGCCTTTCCCTGGCTGATCCGATGGTGTTTATAGGGCTGATGATTGGAGGTGCTGTGCCGTTCCTGTTCTCATCTCTTGCAATTAAAGCCGTTGGCCGTGCCGCAGGTATAATTGTGGAGGAAGTAAGGCGTCAGTTTAAGAGGCCGGGCGTAATGACAGGAGAAGTCAAACCGCAATATGCCCGGGTCGTTGAAATTTGCACGAAATCAGCGCAAAAAGAACTGTTAAGTTTGGGATTAATTGCAATTTTATCTCCGATTCTGGTAGGATTCAGCCTCCATGAAAAAGCTCTCGGGGGGTTTCTGGCAGGGATTATTATAACTGGCCAGCTTCTTGCTGTATTTATGGCAAATTCCGGCGGTGCCTGGGATAATGCCAAGAAAAAAATTGAGGATGGTTTTATGGGCGGTAAAGGAAGCGAAGAACACAAGGCAGCAGTTATTGGTGATACGGTTGGAGATCCGCTGAAAGATACTGCCGGGCCTGCTTTGAACCCGATGATAAAGGTAATTAACCTGGTATCTCTTCTGATAGTTCCTGTAATATTAACAGTAAATAACCAGTCACCGGTAATCGGTTATGTGATAAGCGGCATATTATTAATAATAATTGTATGGGCTATCTGGAAAAGCAAATCCGATAAAGTAACATTCAAACTGGAAGACGATATTGAAAGCAGCGTAAAAGCAAAGAAATAACGTCAATTAATTAATCCGGTTTATAATTTAAGGTGTTTTAAAAATATATAAGGGCGGGTAAAGGTTATATTATCTGCCCTTATATATTTTTCTAATATTATTTTTTTTTAAGTTGTACAATAATTTTGATATTTTTTGTTAAAATAAAATGCAATATATAAAATTTAGATTACTATTTTTAAACAAATTTTTAAAAACCGGTTAAATTATTTTTTGAAGGTATTTATTGTGGATAAGCAAAATGTCGAAAATTTATTTGATAACATTTCCAGAAGATATGATGTCGCCAATTATTTTACAAGCCTTGGAATAGAAAGATATTGGCGAAGAAAATTCTCCGCCCATATAAGCGGCAGTGAGAAATATGTTCTTGACGGATGCTGTGGAACAGGAATTTCTACTTTAAACATAGTTAATAAGATCAAAGAAAAAGGCGCACGTGTTTTCGGAGTTGATTTTTCAGAAGAAATGCTTGAAGTAGCAAGACGTAGACTTTTAAAAATTAATTTAAAGTCTGAAAATAAAATTAATGCTGAAATTGAATTTAAACAGGGAGATGTTTCGGATTTAAATTTTAAAGATAATTATTTTGATATTATTAGCATAGTTTTCGGGATCAGAAACGTAATAAACCGGGAGGAGGCGCTTAAGGAATTTTTTAGAGTGGCTAAACCGGGCGGAAAGCTTATTATCATGGAATTTAATTTTCCCCAAAAATCTTTTTTCAGGAAGCTTTATAGTTTTTATATAGGCAGGGTTCTTGTCAATATAGGCGGCGTAATCACTAAAAACAAAAAGGCTTATCAGTATCTGGTTACTACTATTAAAAACTTTCCTCCTGTTGAAGAATTTACGAGCCTTATAACTTCTGCCGGCTGGGCAAATGCCAAAGCAGAAAAATTAACGCTGGAAACATGCACGATTTTTTCAGCAGAGAAAAGCTGTAACAATTGAATGCTTAAGATAAGATTTTTCAAGGATATTTATATAAAATAATTAAAAAATAGTTTTATTATATTGCAATTTTTATTTTTTAATATTAAATTTAACATTGCTTTTTGGGGAATATTTTTTAAAGACAGTTCAAAGCTTTTTCAATTATTTGTCTATAATTTAATAATCAACAGTATAAATATTAATATTTTTTAACTGTTTTTATTAATCAATTTATAACAGCATCTTATTAAAGTAATTCTAATTTAAGTAATATTTTTTTATTTTATAAAATCTTAATATAAATAATTTCCGGCGGACAAATGATCTATATATTAAAAACCGATCTTGAAACAAATGAAACCAAAGAAGTTGAAGTGATTGGGAAAGGCTGCTGGGTTATTCTTAAAGATCCGACAGACACTGAAATAGAAAGAGTTGCAAAAGAAGGAAAGTTTACTGCCGACTTCTTAAGGGCTGCTCTGGATAAGGAAGAAAGCTCCCGTATTGAAATTGAAGGAAGTGAAATACTTATAATACTTGATATTCCTGTTATTAATTATATAGAAAAAATTAAGGAAAAATCTGTCCAGTACATTACATTGCCTTTGGGAATAATTTTAAACGACAATATCATTGTCACGGTCTGCCTCGTTGAAAACAAGTCCGTGGAGGATTTTGTAACCAGTAAAATAAAAAGTTTCTTTACATATAAGAAATCAAGATTTATCCTTCAGCTGCTTCTAAGCGTGTCAAATTACTATTTAAAATACTTGAAGCAAATTGATAAAACCTGTCAGATCATTGAAAATTCTTTGCACCGTTCTATGAAGAATAAAGAACTCTTTCAGCTTCTTTCTCTTGAAAAAAGTCTGGTTTATTTTTCTACTTCTTTGAAGGCAAACGAAGCTTTACTTGAAAAAATGCTCAAATTAAAATTTTTAAAGCAGTATCCCGAGGATGAAGACTTGCTTGAAGATGCAATTATAGAAAATAAGCAGGCTATTGAAATGGCAAATATCTACAGCAATATTTTATCTGGAACTATGGATGCTTTTGCTTCAATTATTAATAATAATTTAAACATGGTCATGAAAATTTTGACCTCTATTACAATTGTAATGTCAGTTCCCACAATCATCGGATCATTTTTTGGAATGAACGTCATGGTGCCATTCGGGGGATTCCGCTTCGGATTTCTCACAGTTATTCTTATAACCGGAGCAATTACCGGAGTAGTCGCATACATCCTTGCTAAAAAAAATATGTTTTAAATAAAGAAATCCCTAAAAAAATAAAACAATATGGCTTATTTTATTTTTAATCCTTCTTTATCTTGATTTGCCTTTTTAGCTTCAACGATACTTAAAAACGGTTTAATCACCAGTAAATAGGCACAATCTTTTAGTATATCTCTTTGCCATATTTGTCGGTGCCTCTTGTCTTCTTTTGGGTTTAGGGGCAATAAAAAAGCCCTGCACGGCTTTTAACAAATTTGTGCAGGGCTTATAAGAACCTCATTTATTTCTTCTTGCCTTTTCCTGCGCCTTTAGCTTTTGTAGCCATTTTTACCTCATAAAATAGTAAGTAATAATTGAATATATTCTAAGCTTAATTTTTCTATTATCAATAGTAAAATTAAATTTTTATTTATTAATCCTGTTTTTTTTGGTTTTAATATAAACAAGTAATTGCGTATCTTCTCTTTATCTTAAACAAATGCCGGAATTTAACTTTCTCAATTAAAAGTATTATAATAATTTATAAAATAAACTTTTATAACTATTTATATAACATTTGTTAATATATTAAGCTTAATCATTATTAATAAAACTAATTAGTTTCTGGTGAACAATTCACTAAAGTTTAAAAAATTATGAAATTTTGAGCTTATAAAACTGAAAAATTTATAAAAAAACTTAAATTAATCACCAAGAATTAATTATCTTATTATACGAGGGAGGGATTAATGAATAATAAAAAAAAGCTTTTAAATATATATTAATTATATTGTCAGCCATTATTTTTATGCTTTTAGTGTCCTGTACTGCCTTTAATATTTCCGGAAACACAAGTTCTACAGCAGGAGTAAGCGCAACAACAGCGACCGAAAGCTCATCTACAGCAGTTGCGGCAACTTCTACAACTAAAACAGAAAACCAGGGATTATCCGAACAGCCGGATGAAGCCACTTTTAAAGAATATTTTAATGAATTAGGGCTTGGCAAATTGCCTGAAAACGGAAGCCTTCCGGTGGATATAAAAAAGGGTGATAACATATTTATATCAAATGGCGGGGACCAGCTTTCAATTTATGGGAATTTATTAAAAGATACTAAACTTTCCAATGCAATATATGATGTTAATGCCAAAAAAAATATCAGGGGAAAAGTTGAGTTTCCGCTGGTTATGAAAAAGGGCGGGTTTGCCGGAAGCGAGCCTGTAACTATCCCTGCAGGCAAATATGAATATAAGATATGGATTGGCGATAAGCTGGTAGGGGTTTTCCCTTTTGAAGTTAAACCATAATTAAGATAAATAAAGCAAAAACCGGTTCACTTTTAATTCGTTAGTGGCATTTCTGATAATTGATATTGACATGGTTTTGCTTCTTTTATAAAATTGCGTTTTACTAATTATTTTTAATATTTTAAAATTAGTTTTATTTACGGGGCATGGCGCAGCTTGGCTTAGCGCACCAGTATGGGGTACTGGGGATCGGAGGTTCGAATCCTCTCGCCCCGACCAACTTAAACTTTTTTGAACGAAACTCTGACTGATTGCCGCGCTTCGCGCGGCGGAAACTGAACGCTCGGGCGGGCAACGACAAGGAACTCCCTAATTTTGTTTGACTAGATGGTAAAAATTTCATATACTAATATTAACAGGTGGAAAGAAGTAATGCAATTAAAGTATAGTAAAGTTTTACTACAATGTCAAAAGATTTATCAACCATAGCTAAGAATATAAAAAAATACCGAGACAAGCTCGGTGTTTCGCAAGACAAGTTGTCCAAACTTGCTGACGTTACTTTGCATACCTTGACTAAAATTGAAACCGGAGCAACGACCGATCCCCGCATTGAAACCCTAAAGAAAATTGCCATGGGATTGAATGTAAGCGTTGATGATTTAATCAAGTAATTTTATGAATAAACAAGAAGCCAAACAACAAATTCAAAAGCTCATTGAGAAATATCAAAGAGTAGCCGAAGCGGGAAAGATAAAATCCTACAACGAGGCACAAACTCGCAACGAATTCATCGAGCCACTTTTTGAATATTTGGGCTGGGACATGAGAAATCTCACTACTGATAATGAAGTTACTACTGAAGAAAATGTTTCTGGTGGCAGAGTTGATTTGGCTTTCCGCTTCAATAATATCCCCGCAATGTTTTTAGAAGCTAAAGCAATGAAAGTTAATTTGGACGAATGGAAATGGGCGGAACAGGCAATCAATTACAGCTGGAACAAAAGCGTTACATGGGCAGTTTTAACAGATTTTGAAAGCATTAAAATTTTCAATGCCGAAATTCCGCCAAAAAGCATTTAGCAAAATTTATTTATTGAACTTAATTGCCGAGATTTTATTAGTAGATTTGACCAGCTTTGGCTTTTATCAAAAGAAAGTTTTGAACAAAAACTATTAGATAAGGAAGCCCAAAAATGGGGCAAGCTCACTCTAAGAAAGCAAGTCGGCGAAAAACTTTTTGAAGATTTGATGTCTTGGCGTGTTTTGCTCACAAAAGATTTCAAAAAGCAAAATAGCTTGACCGATGAAGAATTAGACGAGGGAGTGCAAAGAATCCTTGATCGTCTTATCTTTATTCGCACCGCCGAGGATAGAAAAATTGAGCCAAATGTTTTACTCGGCATTTCAAGGGGCGGAAAAGCTAACTCATACAAGCAATTAGCAAAAGTTTTTCGCGACTTTGATGATGGATTTAATTCAAAACTTTTCGCTCCTCATTACTGCGAAGAATGGAAAGGGAGCGACAAAGTAATTGCCGAAGTTATAAAAGGTCTATACGAAACAAAAGACGGCTACCGCTATGATTTTTCTGTTATTTCTGCCGATGTTTTGGGCGGAATTTATGAGCAGTATCTTGGGCTTGTTTTAGAAAAATCGAAGAAGAAATCCGAAGTCAGCAAGGACGAAAATAAAAGAAAATCGCAAGGCATTTATTATACGCCAAAATATATTGTTGAATTTATTGTTAGAGAAACTTTGGGCAAGGTTCTGAAAAAGACAAAGCCGAAAGAATTATCAAAAATCAAAGTTCTTGATCCCGCTTGTGGTTCTGGTTCGTTTCTTACTGCCGCATACGATAAAATTTTGGAAACTTTGATTAAACAGAATCCGCAAACTTCGCTTTTCTCTAAATTTGATATTTTGAAGGACAATATTTTTGGTGTTGATCTTGATACTCAAGCAGTGGAAATTGCACAGCTCAATCTTTTGCTAAAAGTTTTATCTCAAAAAACAAAACTACCGACACTTCAACATAATTTGCGTGTTGGAAATTCCTTAATTTCAAAAGGTGAAGAAAAACACAAACCATTCAATTTTGAAACGGAATTTAAGGAAGCTTTCAAGCAAGGCGGTTTTGATGTAGTTATTGGCAATCCACCTTATATCAAAGAAGACACAAACAAGTCGGCTTTTGATGGTGTTCATAGTAGCCAATATTATCAGGGCAAAATGGATATTTGGACATTGTTTGCTTGCACCGCTATTGATTTATTGAAAGTTGGCGGCTATTTCAGTTTTATTGCACCAAGTAGCTGGATAGGAAGTGCTGGAGCCAGTGTCTTTCGAAAAAAAATAATGACCAGTGGTGAAATAGTTAAATTTATTGATTTTTCAGATTTTCGTGTTTTTAAGGACGCGAGTATCCAAACTATAATTTTTGATAATAAAAAAAAGAAACCTAGAAAAACCTACAAAGTCAGTTATGCAAAAATTGAAAATAAGAATACCGACAACGATTCAGTCGTTAAATTATTATCTTCTGGATTGTACAAACAAATTGACGGTTCAGTCGTATATGACGCTACTTTAAAATTTTCCAATGACGGCGGATCAATAAATTTTTCTAACGATAATGTATCAGAAATACTCAATAAGATTGAAACTCAAGCAAATTATAGACTATCAAAAAATGATATAGGCAACGGAATTGATGTTTTACAAGATTTCGTTAATGAAAAGCATTTATTAAAACTTAAAAACAAGACAATCAAAAAAGGTGATGGCGTATTAGTTTTGGAAAATTCATCAGCAAGTCAGTTAAAACTTAATGAAAAAGAGAAAAGTTATCTCAAGCCCTATTACACCACAAAACAAATAAATCGATATTTAAGCGTTGGCGATAGCGAATATAAAATAATTTACGCCGATAAATATTTTCGTGAAAATATCAAAGAATTTCCTAATCTAAAAGCACACATTGACGGCTTCAAGGAAATATTAACTTCCGTCTTTGCTCCTTACGGACTGCATAGGCCAAGAGAAGAAAAATTTTTCAAA